>NZ_CP060388.1:2617500-2973333 GCF_014280435.1 Sphingobium sp. KCTC 72723
AATAAGAGATCCTGCGGCGAAGATGTAACGGGGCTAAAGTGATGCACCGAAGCTTAGGGTGTGATCGTTTACGATCACGCGGTAGCGGAGCGTTCCGTAGGCCGTTGAAGCGATCTGGTAATGGGTCGTGGAGGTATCGGAAGTGCGAATGCAGACATGAGTAGCGATTAACAGTGTGAGATGCACTGTCGCCGAAATTCCAAGGGTTCCTGCTTAAAGCTAATCTGAGCAGGGTAAGCCGGCCCCTAAGACGAGCCCGAAGGGGGTAGTCGATGGGAACCACGTTAATATTCGTGGGCCTGGAGGTGTGTGACGGATGGTGTAAATGGTCTGGGCTTATTGGATTGCTCCAGGCTGTGAAATCGTCCCAGGAAATAGCCCCTCCGTATAGACCGTACCCTAAACCGACACAGGTGGAATGGTAGAGTATACCAAGGCGTTTGAGAGAAGTATCCTGAAGGAACTCGGCAAATTGCCTCCGTACCTTCGGAAGAAGGAGGCCCCACATAAGCGCAAGCTCTTGTGGGGGGCACAGGCCAGGGGGTAGCGACTGTTTAGCAAAAACACAGGGCTCTGCTAAGTCGGCTTCAAGACGACGTATAGGGCCTGACGCCTGCCCGGTGCCTGAAGGTTAAGAGGAGGTGTGCAAGCACTGAATTGAAGCCCAGGTAAACGGCGGCCGTAACTATAACGGTCCTAAGGTAGCGAAATTCCTTGTCGGGTAAGTTCCGACCTGCACGAATGGCGTAACGACTTCCCCACTGTCTCCAGGATATGCTCAGCGAAATTGAATTCTCCGTGAAGATGCGGAGTACCCGCGGTTAGACGGAAAGACCCCGTGCACCTTTACTGCAACTTCAGAGTGGCATTAGGAAAGAGCTGTGTAGCATAGGTGGGAGGCTTTGAAGCATCGACGCCAGTTGATGTGGAGCCATAGGTGAAATACCACCCTGCTGTTTTCTGATGTCTAACCTCGCACCGTTATCCGGTGCAGGGACCCTCTGTGGTGGGTAGTTTGACTGGGGCGGTCGCCTCCTAAAGAGTAACGGAGGCGCGCGATGGTGGGCTCAGGACGGTTGGAAACCGTCTGTTAGAGTGCAATGGCATAAGCCCGCCTGACTGCGAGACTGACAAGTCGAGCAGAGACGAAAGTCGGTCATAGTGATCCGGTGGTCCCTCGTGGAAGGGCCATCGCTCAACGGATAAAAGGTACGCCGGGGATAACAGGCTGATGATTCCCAAGAGCTCATATCGACGGAATCGTTTGGCACCTCGATGTCGGCTCATCACATCCTGGGGCTGGAGCAGGTCCCAAGGGTTTGGCTGTTCGCCAATTAAAGTGGTACGTGAGCTGGGTTCAGAACGTCGCGAGACAGTTTGGTCCCTATCTGCCGTGGGCGTCGAAATTTGAGAGGAGTTGACCCTAGTACGAGAGGACCGGGTTGAACATACCTCTGGTGTACCTGTCGTCACGCCAGTGGCGCAGCAGGGTAGCTATGTATGGACGGGATAACCGCTGAAAGCATCTAAGCGGGAAGCCTCCCTCAAGATAAGATTTCTTAGGACGGTCGAAGACCACGACCTTGATAGATCGGATGTGGAAGTGGAGTAATCCATGAAGCTAACCGATACTAATTGTCCTATTCGCGCTTAAAGGTCCCCTACAAAAGTATTACTTTTGCAGGAACCTAGAGTCCCACCATCAATGACAGCCCTGGAAACAGGCCGTCAGAACATGGTCGGTTGTTAAGCCAGCTAGATGAATTACAAAAACACCGTGCACGGTATCGATTAAAACCCCCTTATATGCGCCTGCTTCATTGCTTGGTGACCATAGCGTCTGTGACCCACCCGATCCCATCCCGAACTCGGCCGTGAAACCTGACTGCGCCGATGGTACTATTGCTCAAGCACTGGAAGAGTAGGGCGTCGCCAGGCATTGAAGCACGCGCATATCAGGACACAAAAACCCATTCACTTGTTCTTAAAAGGGCGACCCAAAAGGTCGCCCTTTTACCGTTGGTATCGCGGGATGGAGCAGCCCGGTAGCTCGTCAGGCTCATAACCTGAAGGTCGTAGGTTCAAATCCTACTCCCGCAACCATCTGAAATTGCGATACCCCACAGGGGGCCGCAGCCTTCGAAGAACCCGCCCTAGAGGCGGGTTTTTTGCGTTCTACAGCAATCGCGAGGATGCCCGCCAGATCGCCGCGCACGTCGATCTTGAGTTCTCCACCTTCTGGCACCAATATGATCGCGTCGATGAGCGAACGAATGACCTCAGCCGCCTCGAAGCGCTTGTTCTCGTCATCATGCTCCAGGGCCTGATAGAGATTATCAAGCTGAGCCCGATAATGGTGCGCCATATTGGGATGGAGCAGGGGAGGGGGCTCCTGGGCCTGGGCTAGGTCGCGCTCCAGCTCTTTCTTGCGCGCTTCGAGACCTACCATTTTGGCGTTGATCTTGTCTGCGGCGCCGCCGCGCAGGATCAGGTTCACAAGCACATCCAGATCCCGGTCGATCTTTTTGATCTCTGCCTGTGCGCTGGCTATGGCCGCGCCTGCATCGCCCCTTAGCCGATTGGTTTCGCGCGTGAACTCGTCGCAAAACTCGGCAAACAGGGCAGGATCCATCAGATGATGGCGAAGGGCGTGAAGCACGCGCCCTTCCAGACGATCGCGTCGGATATTGAGGCGGTTGTCACAGATACCCTTGTTCCGGGCTGCCGAGCAGCCCAGCATCATCGCTGAAATCATCGAATATCCGCCGCCGCAGCAACCGCATTGCAACAGGCCGG
This sequence comes from Sphingobium sp. KCTC 72723, assembly GCF_014280435.1. Taxonomy (NCBI): domain Bacteria; kingdom Pseudomonadati; phylum Pseudomonadota; class Alphaproteobacteria; order Sphingomonadales; family Sphingobiaceae; genus Sphingobium; species Sphingobium sp. KCTC 72723. The sequence continues at coordinate 2,620,297 of NZ_CP060388.1, forward strand.
ACAGGAGATATTTCTGGCGGCGGCGATCGCGGAAATTTGCAGAGTTCATGGGGCCATCAGCTTGATTCACCCGGCAGGATCTTTGCCGTTCCTTGGCCTGCTGCCAGAGAGCATCATTGATGAGGCGCAGTTCGGGCACGTCCTGGATGATCCATTCGGATTCTGGGTTGGGCCGGGCTTGCCGTTTGCCAGTATCTGGATCCTTGATGAAGCGTTGCCGATTCCACACCAGCTTGCCGATATAAAGCTCATTGTTGAGGATGCCGGTGCCGCGCTTGGGATTGCCATTTATGGTGCTAAAGCCCCAGGTGCCGCCGGTCGGTGCCTCGATACCCTCTTTGTTCAGTTCGGTTGCTATCCGTTTGGCCGATTTGCCAGCGACATAGTCGCGAAAGATGCGCTGGATCACGCTTGCCTGTGCGTCATTGATGGAGCGGTCGCCCCGGATCAGTTCGCCGTTGGCATCGAGCCGTTTGACGACGTCATAACCATAGCTGTTACCACCGCCCGACTTGCCTTTTTCGACCCGGCCGCGCTGGCCACGCCGTGTCTTGTCGGCGAGGTCCTTGAGAAACAGGGCGTTCATCGTACCCTTTAGGCCGATATGCAGATGGGTGATCTCGCCTTCGGACAGGGTGACCATCTTCACGTCACCATAAGCCATCCGCTTGAACAGCCCGGCAATATCCTCCTGATCGCGCGACAGGCGATCCATGGCCTCGGCCAGCACGAAGTTGAAGCGGCCGCGGCTGGCGTCTGCGATCAGCGCCTGAATGCCAGGACGGAGCAGCGAAGCGCCGGAAATGGCATGATCGGTATATTCCTCGACAATCTGCCAGCCCTGCTTTTCGGCATGCAGGCGACAGATGCGCAACTGGTCGGCAATGGAGGCGTCACGTTGATTGTCGGAAGAATAGCGGGCGTATAAAGCAACCTTCACGGAACGGAACTCCTCGTCTCAGGAGCGGGTCGTGCGGCGCTCCTCCAGCATCTCCAGATACGCCTTCCGCGCGGCACGACGGGCAAGCAGGCGAACCAGCTTGACCAGACGCGGATCGGGGCCGCTGTCGCAGGAGGCAAGGTTGAGCACCGACTCATCAGGCCGAGGGAACTTCTGTCGCTGCTGACGGCTACCGGTTGCCATCGTGAATCCGATTACAGCAGATTGCAAGATAGGTTGGGCTCAGTTCGTCGCGGATCGAGGAGTTTTTGCCTCGCGGCTCGACGTCTGCCGAACTCGCAATTAAAACAGACAAGGGCCGTCGGGGTTCGACGGGAAAAGGCACTTGGTTCACTTGGCACACCCACAAAAGGGCCTGCCCGCCACGCTTCAGATCATGCCTTGGAATGCGGCGTTCTGCAACAGCCTCAGTTTTGCAAATTGTTGCTGGCACCGAGGTTGCCGAAATTATAGCTAAGCCTAGAATCGTGATCGAAAAGTGCAACTGCCGACCCTTCCCGGGCATTCAAGGATCCCACCTCCACATTCCGAAGGCAGACACTAGTTTGTCGAAAACGGGCTGCTGCCAGGCGTGCATCAACCGGATTTGCGCTTGGTCCTGACCTTGGGAGCAGGCAATTCCTGAGATGTGATACGAACGATCTCGGCAAGCCACTCACGGTCATCCCACTTTTCCGCGTCGATCAGGAGACAAGGCTTAGCACCGGGATATGGAGGGGCTTCTTCCGAACCGGCAGCGAAGGCCCACCCTCCAACCGTGGGCTTTACGAATAGGTGGTCGTCGCAGACCAATGCGACCATTTTCCCATCGCAATAAATGCCGAATTCGCCAAACATCGCCTTGGCTGAAACGGTGCCGCCGCCTGCCATTTGCTCAACAAGGAATTCAACGGTTCTACGATCGGACGCCATAAGGCGATATCGCCGGTCCTGATGAAAAGGTCGAGGGTCAATCGACCCTTCTTTGCCATTCACGGGTAAATTTTCGATACCCAGGTCCGGACGGTCCTCTGTGGATGGCTCCCGCGTTGCAAGCATAAAGTGATGATCTGACGTTCCGTCGGGTGCAGTCGTCTGTCCGGCCTGTTGATGCAGTCGGTGTAGACTGCTGGCCCTGATGGGGTTCGCGAACAAGGTCCGATCGGCTTTGCAGGCTATTACGCCTAGGACCGTCCTTGGGTTGTCCTTGTTCCCGGTCCGACCGGTTTTGCCATCACATCCTTCGCTCTCACAACCTCGTGAAGCTGATCTCCTCAGCTAAGCTTTTGATCTATGCTGCCGCCAGCATAGGCGCATGCCCGCGTTCGAAGACGCCGCCGCGCGCCATAACTGCCCATGCGATCCGCGCCATCTTGTTAGCGATGGCGACCGAGGCGACACGCGCGGGCTTTCTGGCAAGCAGAGCGACAAAGCGCGGATCGACCGTGCTGGGTTTCTGCTTGGCGTATCGGACGAGCGCGGTTGCGCCGACAACCAGGAGCTGCCGCAGATATCGGTCGCCCATCTTGGTAATGCGCCCCAAGCGTTCCTTGCCGCCACTCGAACTCTGTCGCGGGGTCAGCCCTAGCCAGGCGGCGAATTGGCGCCCTGACGAGAACTGGCTTGGATCGGTCACCGACGCGGCGAGTGCGGTCGCGCCGATCGGCCCGATACCAGGGATCGTCGCCAGACGCCGGGCCCGCTCGTCGCTCCGCTGCAGAGCGGCGAGACGCAGGTCGAGCTTGCGTAACTGGGCGTGAAGCTGGAGCAGTTGCCCTGCCAGCACTGTGACGACGTTCGCCGCTTCGGTTGGCAGATCGAGCTCAGACTCTCCGTCGACGATTTCCCGCGCCATCTGCAGTGCCTTCACGATCCCGACCGGGATGGCGACGCCCAGTTCTGCGAGCACGCTGCGCATCATGTTCACCAGCTGCGTGCGCTGTTTGATCAACAGCTGGCGCACGCGGTGCAGCGACAACGCCGCCTGCTGCTCGCGCGACTTGATGGGCACGAACCGCATCGTCTGACGTGTAACTGCCTCGCAGATCGCCTCGGCATCGGCGGCGTCGTTTTTGCCCCGCTTTACGTAAGGCTTCACGTAAGCCGCCGGCATCAGCCGCACCTCATGACCCAGCTTGGTCAGTTCGCGCGCCCAGTGATGCGACGTCCCGCAAGCCTCGGCGCCTACCAGGCACGGCGGCAGCTTCTCGAAGAACGGTAGCATCTGCGATCGTCGCAGCGCCTTGCGAATGACGACCTCACCGGTCGCGCTGATACCGTGAACCTGAAAAACGTTCTTGGCCAAATCGAGGCCGATCGTGCTAATCTCCATGGCGGGTGGCTCCTTCTCGGGTTGCATGACAGCAACCCATCTTGGCACTTAGATGCCGTGAGCGGGAGCCATCCACCGCATCCGCTACTTGAATGGCTACGCCCAAGAAGCGCCGATTGCGGATCGTCAGCTTCTAGCAGCAGAAAGGCGGAACCTGCCGTTCGTGGCGTTCACTCAAATTCTAGACCTACTTGGCGCCGGAATTTTATTGACCGACCAGTCATCCGCGACCGGTCCGCTTAGAGTGCTATGTTCGTATGCCCTTATGTCGATGTGCAGGTTAACCGGCTGTCCTGTTTCATCGGACGTAGGCGACCTGTCAGGACCAGACGCTGATGTCCATGCGCGATCGGACATAGAAGTCCACTCGGCTGCCATTGCAAGTAGCCAGAAATCGCCACATATTGCGTTCAACGAGGTAACGCAACATGGTCAAAATCGTCTCATCTATCGAGCCTACCAAAGTCTTGCCGATCAAACCAAAGGCCGACACCCGCAAGGCGTCGGAGAAGAAATACGGCAAGCCGGTCATGGACCTGGGTTTCTGTATCGTACCATCGCTGCTGATGCAGGCGCAGGCACGCCTTGGCATTAACCCGGTGCAGTTCAACATAATTATGCATCTGGCCGACATCTGGTGGGACGTCGCGCAACGGCCTTGGCCGAAAAAGCAGCTGCTGGCTGAGCGCATGGGTATGAGCGAGCGGCAGGTGCAGCGTCAGATAGCCGAGCTGGAAAGTGCCGGCCTTGTTCAGCGTATCGAGCGCACCCGGCCTGGGCGCGGCAAAACCAGCAACGAATACGACCTGTCCGGTCTGGTGAAGCGATTGAAAGAACTGGAGCCAGAGTTCACTGAAATGAAGCAGGAGAACCAGAAGCGCCGCAAGGCGGTTTCCCTGCCCAAGCATCGCCGGGTCTCGGCGTAAGGTTTAAAGGTCGCGGTCCACCGCAGACTTTCAGGACATAGGACATGGCGCTTCGACCAGAAGCATCGGCCCCTTCCATAAGGGCAGGATGACTCCGCCACGTCCTATGTTCAATTATGTAGTGCTGTGCGCGGGATTCGCGAGAGTTTCTTACCGTAGCAGTCCGTCCAAGATTCCGTGTCGCAGGGGCACTCTGACATATTCGTTCGCCCGGCCATAGGCGTAGGATAGGCTAAAGGTTCATCTAAGGGGTACCCATGGTCAAGATTTCCGGTCTCAATAAACTGACCCGCACACTCAACGACGCCCAGAAGGCCATCGCCGCGATCGACGGCGAACTGGGAGCCGTCAATTTCAATCCCAACGATCCGGGTAGCATCGAGGCGGCTATCGCCCAGATGGAAGCAATGATCGACGAGCGCCTCGGAGGCTACGCTTCCAATCCCATTGTCGCGCCGATGATGGAAGGGATGAAGGAGCGCTATCGTGACGCAATTATTGAACGCGCCGCGCAGGCCCGTGTGGAAGGCGATAGCGACCAATGAGCCACAGTCCTGATCTGTTTGAACAAATCAATAATGCGGTGCTCGATCTTCAGAGCGCCCAATATCAGAGTTACGATCGTCCGCTGAAGACGCTGGCGCATTTGCTGAAGAACCCGGATTTGGCGCCCTACAACGTGCAACTGACCGATGGGCTGGACCTCGATGCCTTCTTAGCTGAAAATGAATCGCGTGGTGGCATGGTTGGTGGTGACAAGCTGGCCTGGCCGGTCGAACCAGAGAAAGTGTTAGGTCTAACTCTGCTACTCATTCAGCGATTCGCGGAAAAGCCGCACGACATGGCGAGTTTCGGACACACCTACTATTACACTGGCCGTAAGATCATCGGCGATGTTCGCGCCGTTACATCCCAGGTCATCATCCCCTTCGCACGAGATTATAAAGCCTATGTCATGAGCCACGGCAGCTCTGCCCCAGCACTGGCGCGCCCTTCGTCACACAATACCAAAGTGTTCATCGTCCACGGGCATGACGGCGAGGCGCGCGAGACGGTTGCCCGCTATCTGGAAAAAATCGGGTTTGCCCCGATCATTCTGCATGAGCAGGCCAATCGCGGCCGCACCGTCATCGAAAAGGTGGAGGCCAATAGCGATGTGGGTTTTGCCGTCGTTTTGCTGACCCCGGATGACGAAGGCTGTAAAAAGGGAGATTCCCCAGAACCGCGTGCCAGACAGAATGTGCTTCTTGAACTGGGCTACTTTATCGGGAAGCTGGGCCGCGACCGCGTGTGCGCTTTCCAGCGCGGTACGGTGAATATTCCGAGTGACTTCGCCGGAGTGGTTTGGACCATGATGGATGAGAGCAATGGCTGGAAGCAGGAGCTGGCGCGCGAACTTTCGGCTGCCGGTTATGCGATTGACTGGAATACTGTCATGAAGTGACCAAATGCTTGCACACGTCGAGGCGGGCGTTGAGCCGCGGCGACTATCTCTCGCTGATGCGCAAGGAGGGTTTGCTGATCGAGGTGCTGTGACCGCCGACCGTCTGGTTGGACATCATTCCTCGTTCCAGTGGCGCCGTCGTTGGGCCACGTCGCGCGCCGCCCTTCGCTGTTCCCACGCCATATGCTGGGCAAGCTCGCGCGCCCGGTCCCTCGCATAAGCCCGCACGCGCGGCCTTGCATCGTCGCGATAACGCTCGATCAACTCCTTGCGCCGGGCATGCGCCTCGACGAAGCCGAACTCACCGGTCACGACACCGGTCGCGCCCAGCATATCCGAGACCCGGTTGAGGAGCTTGTCGCCCGGCTCGAGGCGATCGACCACCTCCATCGCGACGGGATACAGCTGTTCGTCCCCCTCATAGGGTGCGAGGCTCTTGAGGATGAACTTCAGATCTCGCTCATCGCCTCGCCGGGCGAGGTCGGTGAGCTGTTCCGAGACCGCATCGGTCAGCTTGGGAAAAGTGTGCTTGAGAAGCCGGCCGCCGCGATATTCGTGGAAGCTCGGCTCCTCGTCATACCATTGACGCACCGCCGGCAGGAGGAGGTCCGCATGGGGTGACAGCACCTTCGCCAGATCATGCGGTTCGAACGGAACCGGGTCGAAGCGATCGCGGGATTCGCCGCGCTCTCTCCCCAAGCGGGTGCCGAAAAAATCTATGATCAGCTGCGGATGCCGGCTCCCGACATCAACCAGCAGCCGCACAGCCCGATAGTCGAGCATTGGGATGTCAATGAACGAGGTCAGCAGCACATCGGCTTGTTCCGGGGTCAGGTCCCGGAGAATTTGCCCATAGCCGTGCGCGTGGAAGCTGCCGATCCAGTGGGGCAGCCGATGGTCGGACGCGTAGCGGGCGACCGGTATCAGCACGAGCTCGATTAGAGCCGGATCGGCCGCGCCATTATACCATTTCGCTGCGATCGTTGCCGTGCTCACCACCGAGACCTGTTCGTCCCGCTCGATTGCCTTCGACACATAGGCGGTCAGCCGCTCTATGTCAGGAGCCGGCTTGCGGTTGAGATAGTCGCCGATCGCCGAAAGGTAGTGCCCGTCCGCAAGCCAGCGATCGATCAACGCCAGGGCCGCATCCAGGCGCCCCGCGCGCTCAAGCCCAGCGAGAATGTCGGAGAGAAAATAGGAGCCCTGCTCGCTGACACCCTCTGCCATCAGCAACCCGACCTCGGGCTTCTGTTCGGCCAGAAGGCCAAGGAAGGTACGCATCGGCATGAAATGTCCGCCATCGAAGCCGACGGCATCGCTATAACGGTCGATGCGCGCCTTCCATTCCGGAACAGTTTGAGCTGTCACCTCGGCGATGATTGCTGGGTAGCAGTCACGCCGCCACTCGTCTGTCGCCTCATAGTCGAAATGGTCGCCGTCCCAGGCCCCGGGATGGACGCTGTCGTGCCCGATCAGTGTCTTATAGAGCATGAAGTCGGGATCGGCGGCGAGCTGATCGCGCAGGCCGAGCAAAGCGTCGATCAACGCCCTCTGCGCTTCGACGAGTTCGGGCTTCTCCGCCAGGGTCGGCGGCAGGACATGGTAGCGATAATGGGTTTGGAGCGCGTCCACCTCACGGCCGCGACGCAATTCCAGTCCCCAGTGCGGCGCGCGATCGAGAATGAGGCGCGCGACGCGAGCGCCGTCCTCAAGCAGCATCAGCATGAGCTCATCCCCGCCCTGCATGGGCATGGAGTCAGCCTTGCCAAGCGCCTGCAGGATCGGCAGCCGCTCGGCATCGCTGGCCGCGGCATCAAGCCACTGTTCCAGCTCGGCGATCGACCTGTTCCGCAGGGCGCGTAGGACGTCCGACGGCCGAACCGCACCCTGGTGGATCATCACGCTGTCGGAGCGCCACGTCGCGCCGCCGACTTCGGCCGAAAGGACATGCGCCAGCATCGCCACAAGCAGCGGGCGCGCCTCGACGATCGCGTCGCCGTCGAGCCGATCCAGCTCGTCCAGGATTACCTGCTGTGCTTCCGGACCATATTGCTTCCAGACAGCAAGATTATGCTTTGCGAGTTCCTCGCCGGCCTCGATCCAGAGCCGTCGCTCATCCTCTTTGCGCGCGCCTTGGTAAAGCCGAACCAGCGCATGGAAGGTGCGGTCGGGCTCGAAATAGCGGTGCGAGCGGATCAACTGGGCGACCCGCCACGCGACATCGTGACCGGACTTCCCGGGAAGTTCACCATGCTCCCATCGAATGGGAATGACCGGATAGTCGCGCGATCGCTCGACCGCATCTATTAGAGCCTCGAGCCGGACTGAAAACTCTGCATCGGGCTCGTCGAAATGTGGCAGGACGAGATCGGTATAGGTCTCGAGCGCATCCTCGAGTTCGTTGTTATTGTCTGCGTACTCGATCGTCGCGATCATCGCTTCCGAAGCGCCATCGGCCCGTAGCAGCCGGCCGAAGTCGCCCGCGATCTTGTCGAAATCATGCCCGGCCGGAATCAGGTGATCCTGCATGACCTTGTTCATGCGTTCGCCGATCGCTGCCATCCGCGCCTTGCCGACATGAGTGAGCTTGGGCTTCTTGTAGATGGTGTCGTGCCCCATCTCGGCCCAGGCATGATTGAGGAGCGTTTGAATCTGGATTTCGGCGCTGAGGCCCTCGAATTGGCGATATTCCGTGAGCGCCAACCGCTCCGGCTTCAGCCGGACCAGGTAATTGGTGCTGTCAAACAGCTTCGTCTCGGTATCAGTGCCCGGCACCGGGTGATGGACGTTAACGCTCAGCACCTCGAAATTCTCGTGGAGTGCGCGGGTGTTATTGAAGGCGTCGACCTGGGAATTGGTCAGGAACACGACCCGACATCCTGCCAGATCCTTGATCTCGTCCATCGGCTGATCGAGCCCGATTTCGCGATCCCCTAGCTTTTTACGAAGTGAAGCAAACTCCTTCGCTCGGCCGGTCAGCCCGTGCGCGACCATCTCATGCTGGGCGAGCGCATGCCGAAGAATGTTTTGCACGGCGTCAACGAGCGCGAGATAGCGCCCGCGCCCGCCCTGCTGATAATCCTCGAATGTCATTCGCCCCCCATCTACTGTGCCAGACCGTCCCGTTACTCACACGATTGGCTAATAGCATGCGTCTCACAGTCCTCTACCCCGAAGTGATGCCGCACATTGTCGAGTTTGCCGCGGGGTTGATGCCTGTTCGTCTGGGCGATGATGAGCGGCTTTCCCTCGTCGTGAAAACGCAGAAGGAAGCGATCCTTGCTGCCCAGATGCACGGACTGTTCGCCTTCTACCTGCCGGCGCTGCCCGCGTCCTCGGGCACAACCACCTCGCTCATCACCGCGTTTTTCGATGACGATGACGAGCCGCTCGCCATTCGCACGCCCTTGTTCGGCGATGATGCCTTCTCGCAGGGCATCATCGAGATCCTGAAATATGACGAGGTCGACGTCTATTTCTTCGACGAGCACAATTACGAGTGGATGAGCTATCGAACGGCTCTGGAGGATAATGGAAGCTGCCTCATTGGCGACGAGAATATCTGCCTGCTCGGCTACCATCCTGAAACGGTGAAGAGCATCCACGCCGTGTTGAACGACTGGTTCGGTGCGCGCACGGCCGAGGATGACGAGCGCACGATCCAGGCCGTGTTCAAGGAGGCGCTATCGCCGGGCGATCTTTTCGTCCTCGACATGACGCCGGAAATGAACGGCTATCAAGGCGGCACCGGCTTCCGCCACGACACGTTGACGAGAACCGATCCCGGTTATCATCAGGAGCGGGACATTTCGGCATGCCTGCTGCGAGCCTTTGAGCCCGGCCAAATCATCATGAACCCCAGGCGCAAGGATAATTGCAAGGAAATCCTCGATCATCTGGTCCTGACCGACGAGCTGGCGATCCTCGTCCAGGCAAAGGACAGTCCAACGACGGAAGCCGGGATAACCCGAACGCTCCAGCGCAAGCGACTGGCAACCCATAACCAGATCGACGCGGCGATACGGCAGATCAACGGAGCCGCCCGTTACCTGGATCGCGACGGCGCTGCGAAGCTGGTCGTTGTCGGACAGGATATCGATGTCGACCTCGGCGATCGGCGCGTCATCGGTCTCGCGATTGTCAAGGAGATGTTCGACGATGAAGGCACCGCCTATGCGGCAGCATGCGCGAAGATGGCGGGCCTTTCCGGGGGCGGCATGGTGATGGACTATAATTCCTTCCATGCCTTCACCCATCGCTTCGCGTCGCACGATGCCTTCGTGGAGGCGCTTGAGAAGCTCATAGCCCATGTGCGGATTAAAGGATGGATTCGGGTAAAAGACGAAGTGTTTGACGGTATTCTGGATTGGATAGAGCGTTACCGCGCCAACGGATCGGAAGGCAGCGACACCCCCAGCCTGTGAGAAGGCATGCGCGAAGTTGTAGGCGCGCCGATTAACTCCGTGGGGCGATGGCCAGCTGCGCGAGCGGGACGCACTTTTCCCTCGTCACAAAATCAGTGTGGCGCGCTTCGGAGGGCTGCATGTAGAGAATGTGGAGCGGCAGGCACTCGCCTGCTGCCTGCATCTCCCGTTTGAGTTGGGACAGAGCGTCGCCGCCGAGGCCGACGATCAGGATGTCGATATCCTCGCCGATCCCGCGCAGGGTCGAACCGAACATGTATGACTCAAACTGCCCCAGCGATCCGCAACAGCTCAACAGATGGGCGGCAACCTCACCGGCGGTCATCAGGCCGTTCTCAGATATTCCCTCAGTTCGTCCCATTTCATCACCTCGCACCCAAGCTCATGCCCAGCGTTAATCGCGTCGGGCGAAGGATTTCCGTTAGGATTGATGTTCCAAACGGTGTCGACGGGCCCGAAGTCGTCCCAAAGGCTGCGAACGGCCTCGGCGGTGGGTTCATAATCTGCAATCATGCCGATCCTGACACTGGTCCCGCTTTTGAGCGAAACCCGGTGGATACGATCATATTCCCGGATCACCTCCTGCACCTGACCATATTGACGAAGGAGCCTGTCAGCGAATTTGTACACCTTGTGGGACGCGCTATTAGCATTTCCATCGAGCGCGGCCGAGCCGAGGGTTCCGAGGCTTCCCCAGCCGATGCCGGCGTCTTCGAGATACTGGATGGCTTCACCGTACCAGACGCAGGTTTTCCGATAGCCACACAGAAAATCCAGTTCGGGATACTTCTCCCTGTAACTCGCCGCCGTCGCCGCACCGATCTCGTTTGCGGCCGATATCGCAGCCGATACGTCCGGCTGATCCGGCGTCGCGATCCGGATCAGCTCGCCCTCCACATGCTCCGCGGTTGACCGCGTCTCCTTGGCAATATTGGCGAGCGCGTATTTGACCTGCCAGTTCAAGAAAAAATGCCTTCCATCGTTTCGGGGAAACGGATTGCGCGGCCGGCGACGCCGCAGACGTGGCGTTCCGACAGACCACGAACATGTTCCTGATATTCTGCAAATGTCCGGCGTTCGTCGTCAGTGGCAAGCCCCAGGTTCGCCTTGATAATCGCCTGAGCGTGATAGTGGTTGGGGAGGATGACGCTCCTCATCCGCTGCCTCCAGGCTTGGGAGGCTTCGGACTCCGGATCATACTCGAATTCGGAGCCATGCTCGGGGGCGAACTTGTCCCAGATTGCTTTGTTCTCGGCCATCACCCCGACGACGGCAGCTCTTACCTGAGCGCGATCTTCATAAGCCCTGATCCCTTGCTGTGAGGCCAGGTTAGCGAGGTGGTTCTGCTTCCACTCCAGGAGGATGGTGCGCGGGAAACCATCGGGATCCTTATCGATCTTCGTATGGCACGTCGGGCACAGCAAGATCAGGTTTTCAAAGGCGTCGGGGTCGAAATCGCCAGCCGGTCTATCTCCATGACGCGGTCCGGCCTCGCCATGCGGAATGACATGCGCCATTTCAGCAATGTGCTTGTCCCCGCCCAGTTCGACCGGGAAAAGAGCATCGAGGCATTCCGGCTTCTGACAATAACCTGCTGCTTCGGAAAACAACCGAAGTCGTGTAGCCACCGGTAATGCCTTTCGGTCTGCCATCAAGAAACCTCATCTTTTTGCTCACGGCCAACATAGGAATGGCCGCATGATCGTCAGCAGTCCAGCTTCCTTCGGTTGAAAGAATGGCGAGCGTATTTTGGCCTCCGATCAGCGCGGCAAGCCAGATGAACGTACGGCAGGTTCCAAGATCAGGAATTTAGGTGCTGAAAGGCCAGAAGAGGGCGCGAAGCGGCAACGCCGCACCACGCCGAAAATGTCCGCTATCCTATTGGATTTGCTCTGAAGCGGACCGGGCATAAAGTCCCAATGCAAGCCATTGAGGTAAGCGTAGCAATCAGCCTGCGTTCCAGATTTGTTGCCATACAGCAAATTCCGACGGACGAACCAGGTATCGCGCGAAATTGCCCTCGTGCAAGCCCAGCAACTCCGTTTCTGCGACCTCGGCAAACTGGTCCTGATCGGCCGTTGGGATGAATTCACGGGACGTCGTGACCAGATGCGCGCGTGTCGCCTGTCGGCTCATGGCACCGAGCACAACATCCCGAACGACATCGCGCAACTGTTCCCGATAGCGCAGGCGGAAGGGGTCTGGCTCACCCATTGATTGACGAACGGCGGCGTAGCGCGCTGCGGATCGCTGATAGGCCCAAAGGAATACGTCGCGCAGCAATGTTATGTCGTTGCGTTCATAGACGCCAAGCGTGGCGCGCGTGTAAAGGTCGCCTGGAACCTCGGTGAACGACAATGGCGCAAGGTTCGCCCGGATCATGGGAATATTGGCGGCGAGGCGTGATACGCGCTTATTCACATCGTCAAAGGGCTGAAGATAAGGAAGCTGCACCATTATGAAAAAGGCCTGCTCGAATGGATCGTCGATGGCCGCCGCTGTGGCAAGGATTTGATCGAAGCACTCCTCGATGAGACCCGGACCTTCCAGTGGATGAAAAGTTGAACCGTCTATCCCTACGATGATGTGGCGCAGTCGCCCCACCGCCGTCGGGTCAGCTAACAGATTGTTCGCCAATAACGCATGCAGGTTGAGTATCGTATAGCGATTGAACCCGACATCGTTGGCGTTGGCGACGAGAAACTCGATCGCATCCTTATGATTGAGGATCATCTGCGCTTCGCGCGGTCCGCGCCCCTCTGCGGCTTCCCCGAAATCCAGCAGCCGCCGCGTATCGAGCAGCGAATATGTGTTGCCTTCGAGACGGCTGGAATTCCATGCAAGGTCGATAAGCAGCCTGTTCAATATCTGCTTCGCGTAGGTGCCTGCCGCTGCGGCCTCAATCTGCGGCTTGCCGATTGTAGCCAGATGATCGCGCTGCTGCTGGGTCAGATAGAAGGTTTCGTTGGGCCGGTAACGATCCAGGAAGCTGCGTTCATAGCCGACCGGTTGTCGCACCGCGACGGGCTGGCGCACATAGGCAAGGACAGCGCTGCCTTCAGGTGATATCGGGACGATGTCGGCTGGGCCAGGCTGGGCGATGATCTCATCACCATGGTGATATCGGGCTGCACGCCCTTCGCCGATAAGGCGTAGCCGACCCGCGTCAACCAAGGCGCGAAGACGATATTGGAGGGTACGACGGGCACCAGGTTCCGCGAGCGCGCCAGTGATCTGCGCTGCTGACGCACCATCCGGGAATTGGGCCACAGCGGCCTCGATCGCTTGTAGGTCAGCTTCAGGTATTAGTCGTGCCACATAACTTCCTTAGTTGCGCAAAAGATAAATCGCGCAACTATAAGAGTCAATGCGCAACTAATCGCGGTTATGCGCAATTTCGCGGGAATTCGCGCAAGCTCGCGAGCGGGGGCCGTGTTCGGCTTGAAAGGCAGAGAAGGCGGGTCCTGGAATTGGCCGTTTTTTTTGTCTTGTTGCTCTCATGCGCTTTGCGAAGATTAAAGAAAGGGTACTTTCCGACCAACCTTTCAGCGATTCCAAGGGGAGGAGAGGGGGAGGTTGAATGCTCTCATTTTGGGAGTGATTTTTTATCTGCGGAACCCCGGGCGTGATAGTATCGACGAGAAGGAGCATTGCATGAGCGGAACGGATGACAAACCCATTCCACGTGAGCCGCCGCAGACCCCCGATCTGGCAAAGCCAAAAGCGGCACATTGGCTCTGGCGGCCATGGTATGCCAAGTCATGGTGGACAGCAGCTGCAATATTCTGGCTGATTGCGTTTTTCGCGCCCTATCTCTCTCTCAATGCAGACCATATTACCCCCATCATCCTGCTTTTCCATCCATTCTTGATCGTGCCAGTGATGGGTTTTGGTTTTTTCCGCGCGTGGATACGCTATCATTTTCTTATTGAGGCTGGCTGGATAAATGCCCGAGGCTCTATTGATCCTTTTGGCGCAGATGGAGATATGTTCCGAAGAATGGATCCCACTAATCCCGCAGACTCTCGCTATTATTGGCACCCCGGCAATCCCGGCAGTGAAGCTTGGCGCAACGAACATGTGCGTGGACTGCGTTAGCGTTTTTTGTATTCAGATGTTCCGTCACCGAGCCCTGTATCACGATCACCACTGAAACGGCCGCTCTCCAAAATACGATGTTGTTCAAAAGACGTGAGTGGCGCCATCATATCAACAGTTCCCCGACTGGCATCGGCCTGACCAAGATAGCGATTGCGTAGCCCATTCTCTCCCAGAACTTGCCGATCGAGTTCGCGCGTGAATGTTTCAGCGGGTTGTGTCGAGCGCGACGCCGAGCGCTCTGCCTCTGCAATGGCGTTACGCACGTCGTAGTTGACGATGTCGGTGCTGGCACGTGCGTCTGTCACCCCCATGCCGACATCACTTGTCTCAAAGCCAACCTGTCCTCCGGCGCGGCCATGTGTCCGACCCTTGCCACCAGAGCGCTCTCCTCCGCTCTCGACCGAACCACCTGTATTGATGTTGACGGACGAGCTATTCGATACCTGGTGGCTCGCACTGCGCGAGAGCGACCGCGTCCATCCCGTCTGCGTCATGATTGCCTGGACATCACGCTGAAGCGTATCGGCAACCTGCGGTTTCAATCGCCATTCGCCCTTGCGATCCATCTCGAATCCGCCGCGCAGCCAGTTAGCCATCATGGCATGGCCTTCCGCCCCGCCGCCCAGGAAGTGCTCGACCGTATCTGGCCCAGCCTGTTTGCCTGCCTCAAACCGAGTACTGCTGTCCGAGCGCGCCGACTGGCTGAATCCGGTGCTGCTCGATACCAATAGGTCGTTGTGGGCAAAACTCAGCCGCGCCCGCCCACCCTTTGCAATCGCGCCGAGCTGGCTTTCGTTGATAAGGCCCGCCTGCCACATCTGCGCAGCGGTCTGCGGCGTAAGATTGAGGTTGAGGTCGCCATTCTGGTCCATTGCAATCTGCCTTTTGGTAAGGTTGACACCATTGTCGCGCAGCAATCCTTGCATCCGGGTCAGCCTCTCATTCTCGACGATGCGGCCAAGCCGTTCGTTGCGCGCCCGATCGGCGATGCCCGCCGCGCCGCCCTCGGCCATGTCGACCTGGTTCCCGGCGGTACGGCTGAGCGCCTGGATGAAGCTGTCGAGCCGCGCGGCCTCGCGCACCGAAGTCCCTGCCGCTGCCGCTCCTTGCGCAAACCCAAAATTCTCGCTCTGCCGCCGCTGTTCGCCAATGCGCGCGGCCGAGCGCGTTCCGTCCGGGCCAACTTCGCGCTGCGAGTCGAGCTTTCCCGACCGCTCGGCAAAATCATAGCCCGCCGCTTCCCGCGTCCGTCCATAGACGCTCGTGCCTTCACGCGCAGCCTCCGCAGTCGCACCATCGGCTGTTCCCACCTGGGCTGCGGCATTATAGCTTTCCAGTGCATGCATAACCTGCGCCTCATTGCGCCCGGTCGCACGCGAAAGCTGAGTGATGGCACTCGAGCGTGCTTCTCCAGTCAGCGCGTTGATGAAGGATACACGCCGCCCTGTTTCGTCGATCGACAGGCCGAGCATGGAGGCTGCTTCTCTTTGCCCCGCATTGCTGCCCGTCCGCCAGCCCTGCTCGGTTGCCACATTGCCACGCTCCACCTGGGTGACATGGTCCCCGGCATAGTCACGGCGACCTTCCATCGCGCCGACCGTCACCTGCGCTGCGGTCAGGTCATTGCGCAACATCTGCTCCTGATCGAAAGCATTGGCGCTGAGCTTGGCGAAAGTCGGATCAGCAGCAGCCTGCCCGATCAGGGTCGAAGCCTTGAGCGCTGCGTCCTTCGTATCATAGCCGTTGCGCTCAAAATGGCGCTGGGTGCCAGACAACATCATGTCATAGGCGCGATTGTCGCCGAAGGCCTTCCACTGCACCATATTCTGGGCAAACGCCGCAAACGCCCGCTCGCCCGATTGCCCTTCGCCAAAATAGCTGGTGCCAAGCGCCCGCAACGCATCCTTCTGGGCAAAGTCATGAATAGCGCCGGTCGTGGCGCTGGCGCGAACCGCTTGTGCCGTCGCGGGATCGGCAAGGTTGCGCCCGCCAAGCGCTGGCGACAGCCCGCCCAACTCTCGCGCCGCATCAATGCCGCCCAGCGCCATCGCGCTGTTTCCAGCGAGCCCACTGCCATGATCGCCGATCACGCTGCCCGCTGAACCAAAGGCGCGGTTGCCGCCAAAGGTTGAGCGCTCACCAAAGTCCCCGAAGCTCGATGCTGCACCGCGCCGGGCCATCGTCCCGCTAGCCGATGCCTGCGATTCCAGCGCCGAGGCAAACCCTTCCCGCGTCATAAGGGGTGCGGCCGCCGCGCTACCCTGGCCCTGTGCCTGCAACGCGCCACCGGTGAAGGAAGAGAAGACATTGCCCGAAAAGCGGAACACCGTGAACACGAATGCGCCTGCAAGGCCAGCGGCAGCCGTGCGAAACGTCCCGAATATCGCCAGCGCCTTCATCGCCGAAGAGGGGGCGAGCATCCAGGCATTGACGGCTACATGGTTGGACCGCATTTCGGCAAGCACCCCCATCGCCCGCCCCAGGGTGAGCTGATAAATGCCCGCATCGATCACGCCCCACATGGCGACGAATACGAACAGTCCGAGCGCAAAACTGGCTACCCGAAGATTGATGGGGGTAAGGATGAACAGCAGCGCAATCGGCATCATGAACAGCATGATGCCAAAGACCGTCGCGCGAATGGTTGGCATCCATTGATTGGCGACCGACATGGTCGAAAGCCCGCTTGAAACGACTGCCCGGTTCGCCATGATCCGCGCGGCAGTCGCTGGACTATCCTCGTACAGCACCTCGCCCACGCTGTTGCCCAGCAATATGTCACTCATGAACGCCTGGAGCGTGAGCGGCGTCCCCATCATCACCTCGCCCATTTGTCCAAGACGGGTGCGACAGCGCGCGAGCTGACTGGCGTCTGCCACATCATAGCCTGTGCTCTGGCACACTTGGCGGGAATACTCCTCAAACAGCGTCGAGTCATTGAGACGCGACTGAATATGATCCCATGCCTCCTGGCAGGACATGGTCGTGCCGCCCTTGTCGGCCGAGGTGAACACTGTGCTGAACGTCGCTGGTCCCGCCATGGCGGCGAAGGCAGCGGGAAGGTCGGTCGTGCCGCGGAACAACTGGTCGTCATCCACGCCGTAGGCAGGCGATATGCGAGCCACCGGATAGCATTGCCGGACATAATCCTTGATCGTGGCATCGAGAAAGCTGTCGGTCATCGGCCCGCGCGGTGACACTGCGTTCAAGAACAGGTCGAAGGAATGACCGCCTGCGCCAAATTCCAGCTTGGCATTGGGATCAAGACTATTGTCATCGATGGTTTCCGCGAGCGCCCGTTCCATCAAGTTGGTGACGCCTGCGACCAGGACGATCAGGTTGGGCACGTCGCCGACCGCCTGATAGGCATTGCGCACCCGGTCATAGACATGGACGGTACCGGTCGTGGCGATCAGCCCGACAAAGAGGCCAACACCCATCAGCATCTGGAAGCCGAACCCGACAAGGCCCATACCCTGGCCACGAATGGAGGCCAGCACGACGCCCAGCGCTAATCCTACGACCGCGCAGATCAGGACCAGCGTTTCATAGCGTGGGTCGCCAAAGATCATCGAGACCAGGCGGAACGCATCGACCGTTTCGGCAAAGCCATCATAGGTATGGAAACTCGATTCCAGCGCAAAGGCCTGCGTGGAGCCAAGTAGAAGGGGGAGCGCGGACAGGGCGCGAACAAGGCGACGCATCGGTGGAGCCTTTCTGGGATGTTCAGCGATTAGTGCCGGAAACGGTGCCGGTCGCCTCGCGCGCGTCGCGATCGCGGGTGCGGAGCAGGCTCGCATAATTGGCCGAGAGATTGGCCTGGGCGAGCGCTGCCATATAGCTTTGCCGCATCTGCGCGCGCTGGCGCAGCACTTCGTCGCGCAGGTCGCGCAGCTGCTCCATGCCCTTGGTTAGGATGCGGGTCTGACAGATATTGGCATTCGCGCCATCGGCTGCGCCTGCAACGTTCGCCCCCCGCTCCGCATTCGACACCGCGAAGTCGATCGAGCGGGTGAGATCGTTGAGCATCTGATAGGCAAGCGTCAGCGCAACAAGTTCGTCCGTGTCGGCAATGACACTGTCGGACACGCCCTGGCGCACCCCCCATTCGAGCAGGCGATAGACCGGCAAGGTGCGCACATTGGCGACAAATTGTCGTTCCTCGGCGGACAGGGCGGCGCGTGTGCGGATTTTCGTGGCGATCGAGTTCATGCGCGCCTGCGCCAGTTCGAGCGCACCCTTGCCGCCGTCTGCGGCGCAGTCTGTGGCGGTGGGCGGTATGGCGAGCGCCCGGCTCTGGACTTTGCCGGCCAGAAAATCCTGCGAACTCTCGCTGTCCTGATGCGGGCAGGCCGGGATGGCGGAGAAGATCGGCACCTTGTCGGTCGCGTCCCAGCGCATATAGACGTCGCCGACCCGCGCGCGCATGACGCCTGCCCAGTCGCCTGCACCCACGCGGGTTGCGGCATGCGACAGCAGCGAACCGGTGCGGAAGATGTCGGTCACCTCGGCCGGACAATTGGCCAGAGCGTCCTTCAAATCCTCGGTTGGATTATTCTGGTTTGCCTGGATCTTCTCGCGGCTTTGCTGATAGCTTTTGGCAAAGCCCTGTTTCACCGATTTATAGCCAGTCATTTCCTCGATGATGCCCGACATATTCTCATCGCCTTTGGCGATCTGGACCATGCGATTGGCGAGGCGGCAGTCATTGACCTGGATGGAATTGAGGAAATTGGTCGCAGCCTCCATCTTCGAGATGATATTTCCCATTTTTTCGTCGAGCGTTTCGAGCAGATATTGGAAAGCGACGGCGGGCGCGGCCTGGAGAATGCTTTCCAGCTTCTGCACCAGATAGTCGGGGTCAAGGAAGGACATGCCGCCCAGAAACATGTCGATGCCGCCACAGCCTGCCTTCACCTTGGGCAGGGTCAGCGACATAAGATAATCGTCATGGACATCGACGCGCCCGGACATGCCGCCAGCGGTCACATAGCCGCGCGTCTGGTCCTCAAAGGAGCCAGGCGCGGTGTAGGTCACATTGTCGAACCAGCTTTCCGCCCAGCCCTGGGCATAGGCAGGAGTGGTCGCGCCGCAGGTGGCGAGAAGCGCGCAGACCGTCAGTGAAAGGCGTTGGGAAAATGAACGCATGGCGGGCTTCCTTGAGAGTGAGCAGACAAGGAGGCGTCCGCCCGCCAGCGGGACGCCTTTGCGAGATTGAGATAAATATGGTTGGGGCCACTCAACGCGATGACCCCGACTGCGCGGGTGGAGCGCCTACGATTCCAGTAAATTTCGCCATGGCGCGCAGGCCCACGGCCGGGCGAACGCCGGTCAGCATTTTGGCGGCGAGATAGGCGTTGCGCGCGAGATTTTGCGGCTGGTCGGTGCCGATCGCTATCGGGATGATGCGATTGGGGTCGCTGAGCGGTCGGACCCAGGCGACCGGGTGGCCGACCCATGGAAGCCCAAGGCGACCCGATCGCAGCAGGGCTTCCTGATCGCTGATGGTACGGACCTGCCAACGATAGGTGCGTGAGAAGCGGCCAAGCTTGGCCCAGAGATCGTCGCAGGGGAGACAGGCTGGGGTGGTGGTCATCTCGATGATGTAAAGTGGGGCTTGTTGTCCCAGCGTTGCTGCAAAATCGGCGGGGAAATCCCGCGTCACCGGCACGCGTGCCAGCCATGACTGCATGGCAGCGCTGGTAGCAACTGGATGGATGGCGGCGCGCATGGCGTCGTCGCGCGAAGGCGAACGGGCTTGCGCCAATGTCCATGGCGCGATGATCGCCGCCAGGACAAACAGGAAGCGCTGCCACTTCATGGCTCAAGCATCCCACCGGTCGCCGAAACTTGTCCCTCGACGCTGCTCGTTGAAACTGGCCCATTGGCAAGCGCATCGAAAAAGCCGTCTTCTTCACCGGCACCGGTGAGAAACTGCTCTGGCCGAATATCGCCCGACAGCAGGCGCACAGCCTGATAGGCGGTCTGGATGAGATTGGGATAGGCTTCGACCCCGGTGGCGATCACCATGCGCTGCGCGCTGCCGCGCCGGATGACCATGGTGGTCGGCGTTACCTCGACCCCATAGCGCTGGGTAATCTCTGGCCGCCGGTCGAGATCCTGGAGCGTGACCTGCCAGCCCATCTCGTCCTGGAACCGCTGGACCACAGGCCATTGCACCCGGCAATAGCCACAACTGGCGCGCGAGAACATGACGAGGGCAAAGTCCCGGGCCTGCGCGCGCAGATAGGCGCGGCGCACAGCATCCTTTTGCGCCAACATCTGGTCGCGCGCATCGCTCACCATCGGATTGGCGGATTTGGCGTTCAGTTCAGGATGCTGGAGCATGGCGATCTGGGTGACGCCGGCGAAGGCGCGCGCCTTGCGCCGGGCAAAATCTTGCAAGCGCCAGAAATCGGACACGGCTTCAACGCTCAGCACGGTCGCGGCATAGTCGCGCTGTTCCTCGATCAGCTTGCGTATTTTGGGCGGGGTCCAGCGCGCCAGTTCTGTCATCGGCGGGATGACGGGCTTATTCAAGACGTCGGGTTCGGCCTTGTCGTCGCTTGCTTTTAGCGCTGGCGCATACCACCAATAGCCCTGCTTCATGGCCGGGACGGATGGCGTTGCTGTTACAGGCGTCGATGTACCGCGGGAGAGCTGTGCATATACAGGTTGGGGCAGCAAAAGAGCGGCCCACAAGGCGGCCGTGACAGGGCGCATCATAGCAGCTTCTCCATTCGGATAAGGCGCGAGATGGCTACCGGACCATAATAACGGCTGTCGAACCCGCTCGCATGGGCTGAACCGACATAGATATGCCCTGCAGCGATGCGCTGCGCGTCCGGTGTCCAGTGGCTAAGCCGCTGGCCATCATGCCCCACCGCCTTGCTGATGCCGAGCAGATGTCCATTGCAATAATAGCGGCCATCCCATGCGCCCGGCGTTATTGAAGACGTCTCGACGATCTCTATCCGGTCACCGGGAAAACAGAGTGCATATTTGGTGACATCGACCGGCGCGGGTCCGGCCAGCGGATGGACGAGTTTGAACGAAACCAGATCGCCGCGGTGGATAGGCCCCGGCGCTTTGCGCACCACCCAGGCGTCGATCGAAGGCGACATGATGAGCGTTAGGTGCGGGAGCCCCCATGCGGTGACGGCCGCAATCGGGAGAATGATCGCGCAAGCTTTGACCAGCTGGAGGGGGCGGCCCGGTTCATCAGATCGCGCCGCTCCCAGCGCTAGCGCGGCCTCCTTTGGCAGCGCGCGCAGCCGTGGCGCGATACCTCTAGCGGTGTTCCAGGCGAGCCTGAACATCGGCGACCTCCCTGGCTCCGCCCAGACGGGCATATTCTTCCAGCAATCCCGACAGTGCCGCATCGCCATAGATGATGTGCTGGCTTTGCGGGCTGCTCTCCTCGCGTTCACAATAGGGCTGGGTCGGATCGGCAGGGATCAGACCCAGCGCGGGTACGCGTACGATCCCGTGCTGGCGGAACACCAACGGATCGACGATGATCTGCACATTGCGCATCGCGCAGGCCGGGCCTTGGCAGCCCGGGTCGATCCGTAATATCTGCGCGCTCAGCTTTGCCATCGGCGCGACCTGCGACAGTCCGCCGGGCATGCCGCGAAAGGCGATCACACCGCCGACGCGCTCAAGCTGGGCAGCATAGGAACGTAATATCGCAACAGGCATGGAGGATGAGGCAAAAAGCAGCGCAGTCCTGCCTGATTGTGCGGGCGGCGCTATGACAGCTCCTACCGCCTGCATGTCCGGCGCTTCGAGGCCCAAGGCCTGTGCCAGGCGTTTTGCGGCAATTTCGCGTTCGGCAGCTAAGCCTGTCTTGCCTTTGTCGAGAGCCGCGCGCGCCCGTGCATCCATGACCGGCGATGCGCCATGTTTTCGTAACCCCTCAAATGCCCGCCGCCGCTGTTCATCGGGAAGTGCGGGAAGTTGTGTCGGCCCGGCGGTGGTATCGGGCTTGCGTCTGGCGATACTCTCCTTCAGCCGGTCCATGGCAACAGCGCCTTGCGCTTGCGCCTGGTCGCGCGCGTTTGGCGTGGATGGTAAATCCTGCCCGATAGCGGGCATAGCGATCAGCATCAGTCCCGCCGCGCTCCAGGCGCGTTCAGGGATTGACCGTCTGCAGATACGCATCGATCCTGTCCTCCATATCGATCTGAATATCGCTCTGTGCGCGCGCCTCGATGTCGGCATAATAGTCCGACAGATCCATCCGCGAGAAATCGAGCGCCTGAAATTCCTGGGGGGTAAAGCCCCGGCAATAGGGTTGTTTTGCGGTTCCCCAGCCCAGCGCATTAAAGCTTTTAAGCTGAGGTCGGCCCTGTTCCTGAATGATCCGGCCAAGCTTGCTGTTGAAGCAGCAATGCCCTTTGGCCTTCTGCACGCAGACGCCAAGGATGCTGGAGGCGCAATAGGTGCCGACCTCATGGCACATGCCTGAGCCCCTTAGCATGCCCACTTCCATATCCTGTTGGTCACAGCCCGAGAGCAGGAAATCCATCATGACATTGATGGCAAGGCTGATCGCGATCGAGGTGGGATCAATGCCGATGATGATTGCATTGGCCCCGGCGCTGGCCGCCTGACTGGCTGACGCCCCTGCCTTGAACGCGGTATAGGCCGCTTTCATGCCGGTCCAGACGCCTTTGGCGACGGCGATCTTGGTGCCGATCGAAGAGAGGGACGATCCCATGCCGTCCTTGACGATCTTACCCTGATCTTTGCAGCAATTGGAAAAGCTGGTGTTGAGGCCGGCGGGACGGCAGCGCACAGCACGGCCCGAAAATATCTCGATCGTACCCATGCAATTGCCGTGGGCATCGACAACACCGTCATTTGACGCGCCAGGATCATCGACCAGCGGCTCCTCAACCACCACCGCTCCGCCGACAACGGGCGTGCAGGCATGGGGCGAACAGGCGGGCGTTCCGCCATTGACCGGCGTGCGGCAGGCATATTGGTTTCCCAGCGGACAGCTATAGGTGCCGCCGGCATCCT
Organism: Sphingobium sp. KCTC 72723; assembly: GCF_014280435.1. NCBI lineage: Bacteria > Pseudomonadati > Pseudomonadota > Alphaproteobacteria > Sphingomonadales > Sphingobiaceae > Sphingobium > Sphingobium sp. KCTC 72723. The sequence continues at coordinate 2,643,491 of NZ_CP060388.1, forward strand.
CGACACAGCTTGCCTGCTGAATGGGGCATAGCGCGCCACTACCCGTCGCTTCGTCGCATATTGCGGTTTCACCCGGATCAGCGGCATCGCCATTGCCATTGCGGTCGGCCGCGCAAAGCTGTTGGGCAGTCGCCGCGGACGGAGTAGCAAACAGGCTGGCGGTCATCACCCATGCGGCGATAGCGAGCCCGGCAGGAAGAGTGACGCGCATCACCGGGCTTCCGCTCTGCAGACAAGGTCGGCACCAGACAGACGAACCGTCTGCATCATGACGACGGCCTCGGGAAAATCATCGAGGCAGCCACAGGCCGAGATCAGTTCTTCGCCTTCGCCCAGCGGACAGGCGTTGTTAGTTGTGCAACTATGAAAATAGATGTCCCACCCGGCCGGATCATTCTGTCGGGCGCCCACGATCCCGTCGACTGCGACATCGCTATTGGCTTTGGGCGCGCGGGTCTTGCAGATGGGTTCGCACGTAGCGACCGATCCCCGGTCGGGCATGGTGAAGGGCCGGGTCGATGTGGCGACCGTCCCATCAGCGGCAATCGTGCGATCGGCGAGCAGAGTCTCGGTGGAATGGTCGAGGATATAGGCGCCACGGGTGAGATCGGGCTGCGTCGCGCTGCCCAAATCGACCGTGCAGGCATAGCGTCGGCTGCGCTCGAAAAAGTCGCGCATATATTGGACGCTGCAGGCACCGGTACCAAACAGCCTGGTTGAGGGCAGGGGTTTAAGACCGGTGTTGACGCCGTTGCGCAAGGTCGTGACGCCATCGACCGTCTCGCTGGCAAGATAGCATGCCGGATCGGCGGCATAGCCTGAGCACAGGTCCACCAACCTTTCGCTGATCTCGCAGGCAGTATCCACCTGAACTTCGAGCGTGACATAGCCCCAATTGCCCTCGCCGCCGCCGCGCACGCGTGCGCCCACGATCATGGCCCCTGCCTTAAGCTGAGCGGTCACATCGATGGTGGTATGCTCAACCCAGGGATCGTCGCTGATCCGGCAGTCGCCGGACGGCAGCGCCTCGCCCGGCCAGGGTCGCTTACCGGCAGAACCGATAATCTGGCCATTGACCCGCGCCTGCACCCAGTCGTCCGCGCCCATTTCGACGATGCGCGCCGACAGGATCCGGTCAGGCGCGATGGGGTCGAAGGTGGCGCTATGGATGGGCGGAATATTGCCGCAATTTCCCGGTCCCCGGATCTGGTAGCGGCGGCATCCCACGCCGCAACTGGTCACCGACGCAATCGAGCCGCCAACGCCCATAATGTCGTCATAGTCCCAGGACTTGACCGCAATGTCGCGGGTGATCGTGCAGACGCGGATTTCCTGGGCCTTGCCGCTGCCGATCGCGGAACCGGCAAGCGCCTGAAACAGGCTGCTGGCTTTTGCTGTATTATAGGCGTCGCCCTGTATCGCGGCAGGATCGCTCCGATAGGCGGTGGCGGTGACCGACGGATTGGCGGTGCAGGCGGTCATCTGCGCGCCGGTATATCGGATGACCGGGCCGTCGATTTGTGCCTGGGCGATGCCTATGCGCGGATCGGCGGTGGTGAGCGCGCCTACCACCCCGCCGCCCAGATCCTTCAGGACCGAAGCCATATTGCCCCAGACCAGATTGTCGCCGCAGCTATTATTGACGCAATAGCAGCCTGCCAGTGCGGTGAGCTCGACCTGGGCCAGCCTGATCTCGCCAGCGCCGCCAACGGTCCACTGGAAATTGCGACACTGGTCCCAGCTTGCCTGATTGCAGGCAATGACGCCGTTGGCGCAGATGCCTGAAATCGGCACGGGCACATTGAGCGTCTCGTCAAACGTACCGTCCAGATCCTTGTCGCGCGCCAGGCGCAGGGTCGTGATATCGCCACCGGGTCCAGGCTGTGCCAATATTTCCAGCGCCGTTGCCGATTTCTGGCAGGCAAGATTGGATGTGAACTGCTGGCTATTGTCGATGGTGGCGATCGGCTGTCCACCAATGCCTGGGGTCAGATAGTGGTTCTGCAACGCATCGCTGTCGCTGCTCTTGTTGCGGGAGGCTTGCGCGGCGGTGCGTGCCCGCTCCTCCATCGTCTGTGCCAGAACATTGCTGGTAAGGCAGGCTAGAGCACAACCGCCAGCGAGGATCAGGCCCCGCTTCATGGGCACACCTTTAAGCAGGCCCAAATAAGGTGGGTGGTCAGCACGGTCGCTGCGACGACAGGACGGAGAGGGGCATTGTCTTTTATCGCATGGGGTTTTGCGGCCGTGCTGACCATAGGTGGAGCGACAACGTCGGGGCACGACGCCATCGCTCCGTCCTCGCACCGTGCGGGACCGCAACCACGGCTGTGGCGGGCAGGCGCGGAACAAGCCCGCACCGGTGCGAGGGAGGGAAATAGAAGACTGCTCATGGGGTCGAGATCCCGGCGCAGCAGATGATCTTCTCAAACAGCATGAACTGGGCATTGTCTTTACCCGGCGCATGTTTGGCGCTCGACCAGAGCGCGCCGGGACGCCCGATGTTGACGCATTTGCCGCCCTTGACCGGCTCCATCAGCTGCAGCTTGTAGCGGCTCTTGGTCCAGATCGGCTGCGGTTTGAACGAACAGCCATCAGGCGACGAGATGGTCAGCGCGCCAAGCCGCCCCATCATGAAGGTACCGCGTGCGGCTAATCCCGCCCAGGCCTCGACACTGTCATCGAAATGGATGTCGCCTGCGATCGGATAGGTCGCGCCCCAGCTTCCCATGCACCAGAAGAGCGGATCGATGACCTTGCCCGCTGCCGCCGCGGCGCTGTCGGCCATGCAGGCAAGGCCCGCTGCGGGGTTGCCGAACAAGATGCCTTCAGGTTGAATGATCGCGCCAAGCGTGCCTGACTGCCAGGTTGGCAGGACCTCGGTAATCATCGCGACGTCGAACCCGTCATCTTCGATGCAGGGCAGGTCGGTGAACATGTTGAGCATCTTCCAGACCGGCGCGATATAATAGTGCATCTGCGCGAACATCTTGCGACTATTGGTGCCGTCGGCGATTGAGGACTGGCTGCCCTGGAGCTTGCCACCGGTCGGCATGAGATCGGCACCCAGCGCCATCATGCAGCCTGGTTCGGTCACGACATCGACCATGCGATTGGGAGACCAGAAGCTGACCTTCACCCCAAACCAGAAGCTGGCCCCCTTTCGGCAGGCGCATAAAGGTTTGGAGGCCGACTGGGCATCGAGTGCTTTGTCAAGTTTGTCAAAACTGCCGACCCGGACGCCGCCGATGGTCATCGGGAAGATGCAGTTCCAGCGAACCTTGGTTACGGGATTGAAGATCGTGCCTGCCTCGCATTTGGAGGCGAGGGCCGGTGTCGTTGGCGAAATCAGGGCAATCGTCATGCCGATCGCGGCCGAACGCAAAAGGGTGCGGGCGCGGATCATCGGCTTGCCTTTGCGCCAGCACGAGGATCAACCCGCACTTCCCGCAGTTCAAGGCGCTGCCCCATCTGGCGCACAATGACCGGCGCGTGGGTGATGCCGAGCCGCTCTTTCACCCGATCCTCCAGGATGAACAGCGCGCGGCCATGCCGCTCCCCCAGCTTAATCGCGTCCGCATCGCCAGCACTGCCCGACGCGAGCAGGATGAAATCGGTCAGCGCGGCATGATCGAGGGCCCATGGAAGGTCGCGCGGGGTGACGATCACCAGTCTTTGGGGCAGCGACACATAGGTCAGCGGGTTGAAGGTGAACCCTTTGGGATAGAGTAATCTGCCATCGGGAAGGCGGATCTCCCGATCGAGAGTGTAGAAGGGCACGACGAAGCGCGTACGATCCTGGGTCGTCTGAGCCAGAGAGGCGGACTGCATCGCCGACCAACCGGAACGCGGCCCGAAGCTGGCTGCCATATTGGCAGGCTGGCGCGCGGCCCGGGCTTCAATTTCCGCAAGTGCATCAGCCTCGGCGATAGGCCAGGTCCGTCCGATCGTAGCGCTATTGGCCAGTGCCGCGGCAGGGACAGCCGTTGCAAGTAGCATGGTCGTCGCCCGGCAGCGCGCTCGGCCAGCGGAATCAGACATTATGCGCTTCATCGCCCTGCCTCCCGCATGGCGGCGGTGGCGTGGCCGCGCCGGGGTCGCCAGACCTCTCCATCACCACCGCTTCCACCATGAACAGCGCTTGCAAAAGCGACCAGGGCAAGCATCGCGGTGCCGCCCAAGATAAGCCGGAGCGGCATATCGATGATGCTTGTCGACCAAGCGAGGAGCCCTGCCTCAATGATGAGCAGCAAATGCGCGCCGATCATCAACCGGATCGCGGTCTGGCAGGGCCGGGGCGAGAATATCCCGTTCATGGCCGCCGCCATGGGAGGATCGCATCGCTGCGCCGTGACCGCCATTGGCGGGTCCTGGACAAAAGCTTGCCCATTAAGCCGGTCAGCAAAATGAGCAGGATGCCCGTACTCAGGCACGTCGCACCAATCAAAAGCGCGCCGCGCGCAATGATCGCGGTGGGCTGGTGGAGAACCAGCCCGGTGACGATCACCATCGTGGTGAGAAGCACGGTTTCCACGATCATCAGCCGGAACCGCCAGCGTACCGCCTCAGCCTCGGCGCGGATCGCAACCCGCGCCTCGATCATGCGCTCGATCTCGGCATCCTTGCCAAATCCGAGCGGCAATTGGTCTGGATGGGGGGCTGTCCGGCGCATCAGACAATCTCCTCGCCGGATCGGGAAGGCAATATCTGCGCCGGATCGACGCCTGCCAGTTCGCACACGGCTTCCAACGGACTGCGCCCCGCCCGGATCAATGCGTCGAATGCGGCCACCTCATTGGGGGCTGACGTATTGATCCAGTAGGAGAAGGGATCGACCACGAGGCGGGCCACGCCAAGGCCCAGCGGGGAGTCGATGAAGACCTCGCTATAATGGGGCTTGTTGTTGCGGACCGACTTCAACAGATCGAGCACGAACTCGGAATAATCGAGTATCTTATTCTCTACCGCCTGGGCATAGGTCGATCCCTGCAGCAGGAAACGGGTGGCGGCATTTTCCAGGATCACCTGGCCCGTGCCACCAAAGAGCAGCAGGTCATTGAGCGACTGGAGCACCACTCCGAAACTGCCCTGATATTTGCGCGCTCGCCTGTAGCCCTGGCCGAACGCTTCGGCGAGCCGGGAGAGATCCTGGCCTTCGCTCCGCGTCATGAACTGGGCGGCTTCATCGCACAGGACAAAGCGGGGCCGGTCGCGTGCCGAAAGGTAGAGCTCCTGCGTGACTGCATTCACCACCACCATCACGATGACGTTGAACAGGTCCGGCATGGATTTGAGCCGTTCGAGCTCCAGCACGACAAATTCGTCGTGGCTGATGTCGAAGGTGGACGGCCCGTTGAAAAAATGGCCGTACGCGCCTTCGCTGCCAAAATCGCGCAGATTGAAGGCAAGCTCGCGCGCTACGGGAACCAGATGATCGACCCGGTCGAGATCGGAAGTCGCAAATTGCGGATAGGCGCCAAGCCATGCGCGGACCGCATCAATGCCTTCCTCGGCATGGCCTTCATCAATCGTCCACTGGACCGCAGATTTGAGCAGATTCCATTCCGAGGTCGAGACGCCCTTGCGGGTAGCGGCATTGGCCATTTCTGCGACGATGGCGACCGCCATGGAAATGGCCGACTGGCGGTCGTCGCCATCGAGCGCAAACCCCATGTCGAAGGGATTGAGAACCAGGCGCTCCTCGCCAATGTCGATATAGCGTCCTGAGCAGAGCGTGCAGAGTTTGCGATAGCTCCCGCCGATATCGATGATGCGGATGAGCGCGCCTTGGGCATAATATTGCTGGCACAGATTATTAAGCAGGAAGCTCTTGCCCGCGCCGCTTTCGGCCGAAACGATGAAATTATAATTGTTGATGCGCGGATCGAACAGGTCGAGCGTGATAAGCTGGCCCTTGCGCCCCGTGTAGAGCAGCGCCGGGCGCCCGCCACCGCGAAAGTCACTCTGCACCGGGGCCAGGAGCACCGCGGCTTTGACCGGCATGCGAAAGTCGCGTTCCAGCAGGCGCATCATGCGTTTCTCCGGATAAAGCCCAAAGGGCAGGCTCATCGGCAGCAGGACCGGATTGAGATAGCTCTCCTCCTGCATCATCCAGGGAAGCGGTTCGCTCTCCCACAGGCGCTTGGCGCGTGCCGCCATTTCGCGCGCCTGGGCGCTGTCGCGACCAAACACCCAGACCATCGGGATGACCGAGAGGAAGCGACTATTACCTGCTTCGTCCAGCACCCAGCCAATTTCCTCGATCTGCTTGCCGACCTCGACCGCGAAACTGCCTGCGGCCTTTTGTGCAGACAAAATCTGGGCGCGTTTGTGAATTTCAAACTGGCTATGATCAAAGAGGATGTTGAGCGTGATGAGGAAGGGACCACCAATCTGATCGCTATCTTCGGCAGCTCCGCGCATGCCGCCCAGGAGCCGGTTGGCGCGCTCTGCGGTGATACGTCGCGCGGGGGCCCGCGGCGTCAGGCAGCGCGCGACCTGGCGCCCCAGAAAGACCTCCGACCCGTCGAACAGCAGATCGGGTCCGGCATCGATGATCTGCTTGCGGATAGGTGGAGCGGGATGACCATTGCTGCCATCGGCAAATATGCCAGGTGCAGTCGCGAAGAGACCGTTGAATATCCTGCGATAGAAGCGCACCAGTTCTTCTGGCGGCAACCTGCGGATGCCAAGCTTGGACAGCTGCTCTTCGACCTGCCGTCGCAGATCCGAGCCCAGTTTCACCCGCGTCTTGATCGAGAGAAATAGCTGAAAATTACGGACGGGAATGCCATGCAGCGCGTCCAACCCCTGGGTACCGGCGCGCATATAATCGGCGGTGCGCTGCGCTGAGGCCTGGATCAGGGGATCGGGCCGGGTCTTCAGGTCCAGAAATGCGTCAAGCGCGTCATCGATCAGCGGATCGGCAAAGCCGTGGAGCTGAAGAACCGTGCCATCGGGAAAATGGACGTTGAGCAAACCCAGCAGCGCCTGATGGACATGGGCAAACATATAGGCCGATGGCACAAGTTCCCAGGCGTGGCCCCAGCCATCATCGATGCACAGGAATGCTTCTTCCTGCGCGTCCCAGGCGACCATCGGCAGAAAGTCGGAATAGGCGTCGCGCGCAACCGCGCGGTGCAACGCCGAGATGGTGAGGCCGCCGCCATGGCGCGCATCAAGCGGGCTCATTGCTGTGTCTCCACAGGCAAAGCAGGCACGGCGGCAGGTTCGCCTTGGCTGGCGCGATCAACTGAAGGCCGCTCGCGTATCTGTTCTAATATGGGGACGCGGGCTGCAGGCTGGACGGGATTGACGAGATAATCGCCGACCACCCATTGGGGTCGTTCGAGAATGGCATAGACATAGCGCGGCATGTAGAGCCGGTCGGGCCGCTCGCGGTCGGCATAGGGCAGGATCAACGTGCGGACCGTGCGCCCTGGCCGGAGCATCGGCGTAACTGGCGCGTCGACCAGACCCTGGAGCTCTCGATACACGCTGTCGCGATAGCCGTAGAAGGGAGCAGGGCCGCTGTTTCTGCGCTTGCCCGCACCGCTGTTGGCAGGACTATAGGCTTTGTCACGCAGCAGTGCCTTGTCGTTGGTCACTGCCGGGTCGGAGCGCGACGGCACATCGGCGACCGCGTCGGCATAGGCTTTGTCCGGGTGGATGCATTGGCCATGGTCGCTATTCTTGCAGCTGAACTTTTCGCTATAGGGCGACATTAGCGAGCCGACAGTTGTGCAGGCGGGCAGCAGCAACACTGCGCCAGCCAGGAGGATGCTGCGTCCGCGGTATCCCGACGCAAAAGGCAGTGGCGGCGTGGTCCTCTTATTTTCGCTAAGGATCGACATCAGAATTTGCTCCCCGCTGTGGGTTTGATTTCGAGGGTCACGCCCTCCTGGATGACGACCACCACATCCTTGGCTGCGCCGACCTCGACGATGGGGCCGGCCTGGCGGGCGAGATCGAGATAGAAGTCGGTGAGCTTATCGGAGGATTTGGAGAGGCCGCCTGCCAGCCCGCTTTTGGCGGCATCGCCCGCATCGAGCGATCGCACCGATCCGAGCGCCGAGGTCGAGAGATCGCCAAAGCTGGTCTCGACCGAACTGGCAAAGCCGCTGACGGTGCCGGCGATGAAGGTTCGCGCCAGCGCAGCGCCGGCGCGTGTCACGACTTTGCCTGACAGGCCCTTCTTGCCATCGGTATCGACGAAAAAGCCTTTGACGGGCATGTCGACCACCGAATGTTCGTCGAAATCGACGCAGGACAGCGAGACCAGCTGAACCTCGACCCGTTCCTTAGCGAGGCTGCCCGTCGCATTGCCGATGACGAAGCAGCCGGCCAGATTAGCTTTGACATCATTGGGCAGGACCGCGGGGGCCTGGACGCGGGCGATCAGCGGTTCCGGATTGGATGTCGCGTCGCGGCTCGCCAGCGCGTCGATACCGGTGAGCAGTCGCGCCTTCATGAAACCAGGCGGCAAATAAATCGTCCGGGTCTTTTTTCGCGATGCCGACGGCGTCCCCTCCTTTCCCGCTACGGCCGAAAGGGTGGCGGTCGCCGCGCCGATCGCGCCGACGGTCTTTTCCACCGGTGGCGCTGGAGGTGCCGGCGGTGCGATCGGTGGGGCAGGAGGCGGAATATCGCCCAGCGCGCTGTTCAGTTCGGCATTGTCCGGAGGGTCTGGAAAAGCGGGTGCGCTGCCTGGCAAGGCGGAGGGGAGGTCTTCGCCGTCCGACAAAGAGCCCGGTGGCTTGCTGCCGGGCATGACCTTGCCCTCTTCAATCGCGGTGATGCGATCGCCAAGCAATGTCTGGCCGTCGAGGATCTTGCGGACATCGCCGCGCAGCTTGGTTTCGAGGCTGTCTCCGCGCAGGCCTGCACCCATATCAAGCTTGGAGGCAGCAGGGATGACCGGCTGATCAGCCGATGAACTGCCAGAAGCGGTGTATAGGCCATAGCCGAGCACCGCGACAGTGGCGGCAAGGCCTGCCTGTTTGGCCCGCAGCTTCTGGCTCGCTGACATGGCGGCCCAATGGATCTTGAGGTCGAGCAGGGCTGGACCGCGAGAGATAGACGGGCCAGGTTCGGGGGGTGCGATCTGGGAGGCGTCTGTTTCGTAAGGCTTGTCGACTTCGCTGGCCTGCGGTTTGAATGGGGCAGCGCGGCTGCGGCTGCGCGGCGGAACTTTCTCGCTCACAGCCCCTCTCCCCGACGCACGATGATGACCCGCGCTGTTTCACCAGCCTTAAGATCCAGTCTGTCGGCGGTAACCGAGAATATCCGTGCGCCCAGTGCTGAATCGAGGAACAGCCGTTCATCCAGCAGAGTCTCTGTCGGCACCTCGACTCTATATTCCGATGCGGAAAGACCAGAGCCCTCGACCGCGACACGGCGTATTTCGTTGATGCGGGCGTCAGGCAGGGTGGCGACATGGATAGGACCGGCACGCGGCGCAACGGCGGAGAAGCTCGCCGGGATACGGTCCTGAAGCATGGCCAGCGTGATCGAGACGGTACGCTCTTCCTCGACCAGCGGCGCCAACAGCTCATCATTGGCGCGAGCCCGCTGGGCGCTGCCTGGCACGAGCGTGACGGTCTGGGCGGGTATATCCGATGGCTCGGCATAGAGCGGATAGATGGCGCCATTGCAGGTGACGAAGAATTCCGACGCCGTTGTCACGAAGCTACGCGTGACGGCGCCTGCGTCGTCGACCTCCTTTACCAGAAATTTGATCCAGGCGTCCGAACCGCCTTTCTCGACACTGATCGCTTTCTCCGCCGAGAATTTGACATCCTCGATTTCGCCGCCAACGCAGACCAGATGATTGACGTCGCGGTTGGAGAGGCGGATTGTGCTGGTCTGATCGGGCAGGGCGGTGATCGACTGTCCGAAGGCAGGCATAGCCATGACAAGAGCAAGGCAGCAGAGTGGCTTGCGAGGGAGCAGCGCGCAGGAGAGCGGCGCACGTAAGCCTTTACCCAAGTTCGGCATCGAATTTCTCCTCGGACAGGCGGGTGAGCCAGAAGCGGCCATTTTCGATGGCGTAGCCAATGCGCAGCGTGCCGCGGAATTTGCGGATGACGCCGCCGATGACACGAACCTTTTCGACCGGAACCATGATCTGGTTGTCGGTCCAGCTGACGGGCTGATCGGGCCGGATATAGGTGGCGATCGACAGGGTCGGATTGGTCGAGAGTTCGTCGAGCACCCCGTTCAGCGTGTCACGCATGCTTTCATAGGCGGAAGGGTGCACGATCGAGAGCAGTTCCTGGAACTGGCGATCAGCGGAGTAGGCCGAATAGGTGCCCGACAGAGTGACGATGTTACGCGTCATCGCGCGCAGATAGCCGCTCGATGGCGTGGAACCGGTCACATAGAGATCGCCGCTGGCGCCGAAGGGTACGACGACCGTGCGCCGGTTCTGGTCGCTGGAATAGACAACTGCGCCCAATACCGCGGTGATACCGAACAAGCCGACAATCGCAAATTTGAGCAGGCGGTTTTCTTCAAAGAGGTTCGAGGAACCCTGTAGATAGCGGTGAATGCCAAAGCTGGCAGACTTGCCGATCAGCGGATCGGGCGGAACACCGGCCTTGCGGGTAAAGAGCGACATTTGCCTTCTCCCTCACTCGTAGAAGCGGGTCTGGGTGGGCCCTGGATAATGGGGAAAGGCCAGCAGTCCCCAGCGCCAGGCGAGATGCGGCAGGAAACCGCGGGGTTTGGAGCGCTTCCAGGGGATGAAAAGGAGAAGGGCACCAACGAGCGACCAGCCGATCAGTCCGCCAACGATTAGTCCGACGAAGATGGTCGACAGGACCAGTATGAACTCGTCCGACCCGAACCAGAGAATCTGGACAGGCCGATGCAGATACTGGGGTAGACGTTCGTCCATGATACCCTTCTCCTCAGGCTTCGCTACCCGCTCGGCGGGGCGTTCTGAAAAGCCACCATTGGCTTTCCAGCTCGGAAGGCATGGCGTTCGGGCGAACGCCCGAAACCCGTGCCAATCAGGTCAGATGGTCATCCCGAAGGACTGGAGGATGCTGTCGGCCTTGATGAGGCAGACCGCCGCCACGATGGTCGGGATACCGATCATGATATTGGAAAACAGGCGCGATACGCCAAACAGGAATGCCGCAACGCCGCCGACAAAGCCCAGCGGTCCCTTGACGCCCTGGTTCACCACGATGTCGTAAATATCGTAGCCAAGGTCGCCGGCGGCGGGCGCGGAAAAAGCATGGGCGATACCGGTCATGGCGAGCAGCGCCACAAGGCCAGTCGCGCCATGGTCGGCAAGGGCAAGCGCGCGGTTGCGCGATAGGGTCATCATCTTGGGTCTCCATCGAAAAGGGAGCCGTCCGCAGCTACGCCTCGCCGGCGAATGATCTCGCTGGCATGCCAAAGGTCGCATGGGACAGCTCCATGAGCGCGCGACCGCCGGCATTCCGGTCCGCCTGTTCCCCCATGGGCGGGAGACAAGTGAGCCATGGCAGGATGAGAGGCATCACCGTTTTGCATCGGACGATGCCTTCGAAGGGGTTTTTCCTCGTGGCGTACCTTGTGGCGTATCGAGAAACGCCTCCAGCTGCGCCTGCTGGAACCCTGAAATGATCATGCCACTGGCGATCAGGGTGGGGGTCCCGCTCACGCCGATCTTGCGGACCAGCGCAGCGTCAGCCTCGACCTTGGCGCGTCCTTTGGCACAGGTCTCCAGCTTTGCAGGTTTCGCGCCATCATATATGGCTTTGAACGCAGCTGCCGGTTCAGGCGAGCAAAGGATATGCTCGGCCTTTGATGCGGCGTCCGGGTGAATGCCCGACACGAAGAAGATGAGGCGGCGCACCGGCTTCCCGTCGGCAGCCTTCGTCGCCCAGAAGCGGTCGAGCGCGCGGCAATAGGGACAGTCGGGATCGGTAAACTCGATGATTATGGGCGCAGTCTTCGGGCCAATCGCCAGCGCCTGCGCCGGATCGATCGCGGATAATTGCTTGCGCGCCCGGTTTTCCTGATCCAGCGCAGTGAGGTTGAGGCCATTGCGATCATAGATGGTCGCAAAGAGGATATGCTCGCTTTGCGGAGCATAATAGATAAGCCGACCACCCGCACTTGCCTGATAAATCGGCCCTGCGACCGGCGATGGCCCAAAATCCTCGAACTGGAGATTGGTGAAGGTCTGGCGCAGCTGTTTCTCAGCGGCTTTTGCAACAATGGCAAGGCTGGGTTCCGACGTCGCGTCCTGGGCCTGGCTGGGACCGGCAAGCGCGAAAATGGAGGCGAGGGCGGTGAGCGCAGGGGCGTATCTCATCGGGCCAGTTCCCCGTAACGCTGGGCCTGGGCCCGAAGGAGGCGTGCATCGATCCTGATCGATGCGCCGATCGGCAGAAGATCAGACGAGGTCGGGGATGCAGCCGGTTTGGGACGGATCACAAATTGCCCGTTCGCCTCTCCGATATCGAGATGCGCCAGGGGCGTAAGGGCCACCGGCATTTTCGCCGGGCGTGACCATCCGATTGATGGTGCCAGCAAGGCAGCCGATACCATCCCTGCCGCAACGGCAGGCCCAATTGCCAGTCTCATATAGGTCTCCTGTTGCGAAGGCTTTCAGCCCTTCGGTGCGACGCAAGATGACGGTCAGGCTTGGGCATTTCTCTGCCGCAGCAGCCTGAAATTCGTCGTCCGCATCGCGATGGCCATCAGTTGCGTCAGCTTTTTAAGGGTCGCAATGGGGAGGGCACTGAGATGCCGAAAGCGGCACTGAAGTGCCGAAATCGGCATCTCAGTGCCGCTTTTTGGGCAACCTTGAGAAAAAATTGGAGGTGAGCGACTTCAAATTCATGCTCGGTCGTCTTGATCAGGGGGTCATCCACCCGAATCGCAAAGGGCTTGAGGCATGACAGGGCATCGTTCGCGGACGTACCGGCTGCGCTTGTCGGAAGAGGGGACAGACCTTTTCCTTGCCCAGCACCACCGTCTCGCCCGGATCGCCAGGAGCTTCATTCCCTATGGCGCAACCCTGGGCGTTGCTGTGATGCTCATGGAAAAGGTGGAAACCGACGCGCTCGTAGCAGAGCTGGCAATGCCATCGCTCAAGCGTCTGGCAGGCAAATGCGAGCACTTCGTCGGGACAACGGCTGCGATCAATGACGCGACGGGCGCCATTCTCAATCGGCTCGAGGAATCGGATTTGATCGGTGTCCGTCTCTCTGCAGGGGCATTGCACAATCTGGCGATCGCGCTGATGGAAAGCTGCGAAGATCATGAGCTTGCCAATGCCTGGCAGCGCGTGCAGGCGCGCATCGAAAAGAAATAGCAGGGTCGACCGACAGCGAGAAATCTGATCCGATCAGGACAATTGCGGCACTGGACCGCCATGTCTGCCTATCCCGAGCGCGACGGTGCTATGGGGGAACCGATAGTCTCAAAATGGAAACGAATATATTTGACGCATTGCGTCATCCACGCGAATCTGTGGCCGTTGGAACGTGCATGGACGCTTTGAGACGCGATCAGGGAGGACCTGATGATCTCATCTCAAGGTGGCGCCTTTGAAGAGGGGGCGTCGATACTGGCCGAGGTCAAGTCGATCTCTGGTCGCCGCATTGAAGAACGGCGCAGGCGCCATCGTATAACCCAACAGCAACTTGCCGCCGATGTCGGGATCGGCGTGCGCTGGCTGCGCGAAATCGAGGCGGGCAACCCGAAGTCCCGTTTCGACGATCATGTCGCCTGCACGCACGCCCTTGGCCTTTCGGCGGCGCATCTCCTCATTCCCATGCTGTTTCTGGAGCATCATATGCACTTTCCACGCCATTTTTTCCTCGATGACATGTATGAGCTCGAAGCCCGCTGCATAGAATTCATATCTGGCCTGAGCCTGAGGACCTTTCTCCGCCCGACGGGTGGTGGGCAAAATGGTCCGCTAGACTCAGGCTCTGCAGCATAGGTGGCGCCATGGCGCCTGACGCCTATACGGCCGCCCGGGTTCACAGGGAGATTAAGCAGCTGATCATGGCAGGCAAGTTTCAGCCGGGCCTGCCATTGGTCGCCCACACCCTTGCCGAGAGGTTCGGGACCAGTATTTCCCCAGTCCGCGATGCTTTGAACCGGCTGGTCGGCGAGCGACTTGTCGACATGCAGGGCGGTGGGGGCTTCGCGATTCCGATGCTTAGCAGGCGCAGCGCCTTCCATCTCTATAGTTGGCATGCCGACATCGTTCGCCTGATCGTGAAGGTGATGATCCGTTTCGAGGAAATTGGCGCTCCGCCGGTTGCCCTTGTCAGCAAGAGCGCCGATGGTGCTGCCATCGCCGACGCTGCGGCCGAGTTCTTCGCGTTGCTGGCAGGCTGTTCACCCAATGGCGAGCATCTCGACGCCATCATCCAGGCGGGAGAGCGACTCGCCATCTTGCGGCTCCATGAGGGGGGGATCGGGCGGCAGGGTGAAGAACTCGCGACCCTCTGGAATGTCACCCGTTCGGGCAACAGAAATGCGACGCGTGTCGCGATGTGGCAATATCACCGTCGACGTCTGTTACACGCTGATGAGATTTCATTGGCTGCCACCAGAGGAGTGAGGATTTAGCAACAGCGCTAGATGAACGGCTTAACAAGCCGGAGACTAAACGACTGTGAGTCGATTGACGGATCAAGCTTATAAGCTCTCAGAATGGGAGCATATAAGATCGGATATATGTCATCTGCCGCCTACCATTATGGACGCCGCAAATAGTGCGGCTTTGTGATGGAGATGAACATGACGAACATCATCGAACATGACGAACTGGTCGTCGATCTGGGCGCTGCCTCGGTGGAGACAAAGGGTGCCGGCGTCGGCAACGCCGACAGTCTGGGCACCGAAATCCGGCAAATGGGCATTGCCGACGACTGATCGTGGAAAGGCGCGCATCCCTGGCGATGCGCGCCTTTCTTCTCGCCACTCAGCAATAGGTGCGAGCATGGCTTACAGGCTTCGCGACGGTCTTCATTTTTGCGTGTCCGACGGCCGCACGATATTCTTCGATGTGCCCGGCGACCGCTATTTCGCGCTCAAACCGGAATGGGACAGCGCCTTTCAAAAATTCTCGCAGGATGAAAAGCCGGTGCCCGAACTCGCGGAGCTGGAGCGCGCGCGCATTCTCATCCGCTGCGATGGCACCTGCGCGCCAATCCGCCCGGCTGCTATCGATAGGGCAACCAGGGATATCTGTTTCAAACCGTCATCGCTCTTTGTCCGCTATGCGATGAGAAGTATCCTCTGCCAGCTTCGTGCAATTGTGTGGCTGCGCCTGTCCAGTTTCGAGGTGATTATCAACCGACTTGGGACGCGCAGTCCGGCCACTACCGCCAACCGCGCGGAGGATTTCATTGCTTTGAGCCAGGCATTTGCTGCGACTGCGCCATTGCGCCCCCGGCATCGCCATTGCCTCTCAAGCTCGATCGCCTATGTCGATATGGTCCGTGCATCTGGCATGGCCGCGACATTGGTGATGGGCGTAAGTGCCCAACCTTTCTCTGCGCATTGCTGGGTGCAGTCCGGCGATACCGTCCTCAATGACCGACTTGAGAATATCCGACCCTTCCAGCCAATTTTTTGCGTCTGATGCTGCGTCAGTTTCTCATATTTTCGAGTTCGGCGCAGGTTGCGCTCGACGGGCTGATCCAGCGAGCGCGGAGCGCGACCGGCCTGCGTCACGCCATCCAGCAACAAGGGCTCGCGATCCTTGTCCGGTCGATCGAGGATGTTCTGATCGTCCCGGGTGGCAGGGGATATATCCTTGGCACCCTGTTTGCAAAATATGGGCCTGCCCGCAGAATAGCGCCTGATGATCCACCATGGATCGAGCCTTTGGCGCAATCTGATCCTATAGGTTCGCTGCGTGACCGCTGCTGGGGTGGATATGTCGCCCTGCTTGCCGATGGCGGCAGTTTCACAATGATGCGGGATCCCTCCGGCGCGATGCCCTGCTATATTATCCCGCTATCGGGTGGCTGGGCAGCGGCGTCCGACATATCTCTCCTCGTGTCCGCCGGTCTTTTGAAGCCGACAATCGCGTGGGATGAAATACCGCGTTATCTCGCTGCAAAAGATTTGCCTGCTGCTACGACGGCGATCCAACATGTTCGGGAAATTTTGCCGGGAACCTGTGAGCGTCTTGCGGACGGGCGGAACAGTGTAACGAGCTTCTGGTCACCTTGGGACCATATATCGCCGGTAGAGCGGCCTGGCGCGGCGGCGATGGAGGAGCGCCTAAAGCGGACTGTGGATCATTGCGTTGCATCATGGGCGTCAACGACAGGCTCTGCGCTTTTGACCCTGTCGGGTGGCCTTGATTCCTCAATTGTCGCTTCGGCTTTGGGAACGAGCAAACGGCCCTTCAGCTGTGTCACGATCAGCACCGGCGATGGGCTTGGGAATGAACGGGACTATGCCCATGCTATGGCCAGCGCTGTCGGTGCTTCGCTGATAGAGGAGGACTATGATCTGGCTGACATCGATCTGTCCATTTCGACTGCGAGACATTTTCCCAAGCCGATTGGCCTGATCCATGAAACCGCTTTTCACGCCGCGGCGATGCGTGTGGCAGGGGTGGCGGAAGCCGATGCGATCTACACCGGCAGTGGTGGAGACAATGTCTTTTACAACAGCAATTCGCTGCGCCCGCTGCTGGATTGCATAAGAGCACGAGGCCTTGGTGCCGACGCCTTGCGAACATTGTATGATATTGCCGGAAAATTGGAGATATCGGCATGGACGGTCTTGTGGCAGGCCGTGCGTCAATATCGACAGCTAAAACGCCCCTATGCCTGGCAGTATAATCTTCAATTCATGACGCGTGAGGCCCGGCAAGATATAATGTCCCGGCCCCTATCCCATCCGTGGCTTGAAGAGCAGGATGGCGCGCGCGCAGGCAAGGTAGGGCATGTCGCTTTTCTGCTGCGCATCCAGAATCACATCGAGGGCTATCTGCGCGCCTTCGACATGCCGCTCATAAATCCGCTCATCTCCCAGCCCATTGTTGAACTGGCGCTTGCAATACCAGGCTGGCACATGGTCGAGGGCGGCCGTGACCGCGCCGTCGCACGCAAGGCCTATCATGATGAATTGCCGCCGATCATCCGGGACCGGCGGCGCAAGGGCAGCCCAAGCAGTTTTGCAATCGCTCTTCTCCGCAGCAAAAGGAAGGAAGTCCGCGACCGCCTGATGGACGGCGAGCTGGTCGCGCGGGGCATGGTTGATGCCGACACTCTAGCCGCAGCATTGGTATCCGATTCCGGCTTAGAGCTGAGCTATATGCGCCTATCGGCTCTGCTCGACATGGAAGCCTGGATCGAACATTGGCGCGGATGATGTAGCGGCTATGTAGCGCGCTGAGCATCTAATCCTATGTCGGCAAATCTATCGCGCCTTGTTTCCAATCTCTCCTCATCTGTGCCCAGCGCGACGCTTCCTCACGCTCGATGCCATCGGCGGGCGTCTTGTCCATCAGCCAGAAATCGAACCATCGTAGATTGCGGCGATAGATGTTCAGACGGTGGCTGGGCTGGCGCTTGATATGGAGTTCGTCCGGGAAGATATAGACATCAACCGGACTATTGGCAGCGCGCAGCGCGCGTACGGCTTCCAGCGTGGGGTAAAGCTCACCATCAGCCACTTGCATGAGAATGGGGAAAGCAACGCGGCTGGCATTGCGGGAAAGCGACATTTGTGACCAGATGGCTGAACCGGCTTCTGGCGAAGCGGGCCAGCCTATGCTTTGATAATGTTGCTGGATGGCGGCACCCAGAAGCCAGGTCTGGGAGGGCTCCCAGCAGCAGCCGCTAATCGATGCAGCCTTGAACATTTGGCTGTGCAGCGCCGCAAATTGCGTCGTTGTCGAGCCGTCACTCAGCCCAGTGATCCCGATCCTGTCCGGATCGACCAGGCCTGCGTCTATCAGTTCCAAGACCTTGGTCTCTATGGTCGACAGAATATTGCGTCGTGCGAAAAAGTCGGCATTTTCGCGCCTCTGCCGTTCAAGTGGGGCAAGATGCTTGGCGGAGACGGGCGATTGGGGGCGCTCGATGTTGAGGACCAGATAGCCTGCCTTTGCGAAAAGCTGGATGGGGAATTCATCGCCCGTGCCCCCGCGCAGAAAACCCCTACTTTCATATTGGGTGATAATCAGCGGATAGCGGCGGCCCGGCTGGAATGTCGGTGGATAGACGAGGTCGCCAAAGCTGGGGATTCCCATCGCGTTGATCCATTGCAGCCGCTCAACTCTACCGCGGATGATCTTTGCATGATCGGGATTGGGCTCGAAGATGGGCCTGCTCTTGCCGTCCTGCAGACTGATCCTGTCTATATATCGGGGCCGGGTCGCGTTTTCGCGCACGCACAGGACATCATCGTCGATGGGTACGCATCCCATGAGCAGGTCGCTCGTCTGGAAAAGGCGGGCAGGATCGGTGTCGCCGCCCTTCCATTCGTAAATGGCAGTGAGGCTTCGGCCCCATCCTTCTCGCCTCACGAACCGGATATGTCCGGCCTGCGTGACCCATGGCTGACCTTCGATGTCGGTGCAGCTGGCGCTGCGACAAAACTGCTCCGCCGTCCCGATCAGCATATGGATCCGGCTCATGCCCTCGGCATCCGCCTTGACATCGACCATTATCGCGCCGTTGCGCAGAGCCGCGGATCGATCGTTGGCGAAGGCGGCGATCTCCGCCTCACTTGCTGGCCCGCGAGCGCTGCCGTCCAGATCCACTCTATAAAAACGATAGGCAGCACCACCGCGCGGAAAGGGCGCGCGCGACGCGAATGGAAAGAAGCGCTCATCGAGCCGGTAGCCCCGCAGCGCTTCCTGGTTCAACTCTTCCGTCGGCGGACCATCCGCGCGCTGCTTGTACACAAGGCTTTTGCCGTCGGCCCCGAAGCGAAAATCGACAATGTCATCTTCTGGCGCTGCGACGGGGCGACTATGGCCCCCCACATCCCAACGCCACAATTGCAACCGATCCTTGACGAGCTTCAGGAAAGCCAGATTTTCTCCGTTTGAAGACCAAAGAGGCGTGATGACCTTGGTGACGCCAGTAGGAAATCCTCGTGTGCCAAAGAAATTATCATAGCGCCAGAAGGCGACGCCGGGTCCCGCGTCGATCAGCGATGCTTGCCCATCCTGGCTGACGATATAGATGCCCGAGCAATAGCTGTTGGACCTCCCGTCGGCCCTTCGCACGGCCACAGCGAGGCGTGATCGATCGGGCGAAAGGGTAAAAACAGGATCGCTTTCCATCCCGCCATTGGAGCCGATATCCAGGGTCTCGATGAGATCGGTGGCCTCTATTGGGCGAGGGGCTCCCGCCGGCCGGCGAACCTCTAACATCTTCGCGCAATCCAGATCCGCAGCTACGACCGGCAGGGCGGCCGTAGCTGCGCCAGCAAGGCTCATCGCGAGGGAGATGAGCATTACCAGGCCTTGGAAAGGGTAAGACTGATGGTGCGCCCGATCGCGGGATAATTTGTCGCATCATAATTGGGCAGGGCGACGCTTGTCGTGCGAATAAGCGACGGCTTCCGATTCAAGATGTTCTGGCTCGCAAGTAGGAATGACCAACCAGCCCAGAGGCCGCTACCTTGAGGCTTCCAACCAATGGTGGCGTCAGCCGAATGAAAGGCTTTGACCCGGTAGGTCGTGCTGGTTCGGCTGTCTTTGGTGCCGCCAAGATAATTATAGGCGATCGCTATGCTTATCTCGCCGCGCTTCCAGCTGGCGCTCGCGCTCCCGCGCCAGTGCGGTGGTCGGAATATGGTGCCGGCCTGTTCGAAGACGGGTTGTCCCGCGCTTAGCTGCTGATCGCTTTTGAGGTAGCTGGCATTGGCTTCAAGCTTGAAATCGCTGCTGCCGGAAAAGAAGGCATAGGCGATCGAACTATCCACCCCCTGAATATGTTGACGGGCGACATTCTGATATCCGGTGTAGACGATCGCAGCAAGGTTTGCAGGATCATAAGCGGTGCCACTTAGATTTTGAACGCCGAGCGGCAGGCTGGCAGTTGCCGCCAATACCTGATCGAGGGTCGGATTGAGAATGATGAGGTCGGCATATTCGTCCCTGAATGCCTGCGAACTGGACGCTATGGGATAGGTTACGCGGTTTTTGTAGCGGACGTCGAAGAAACTGGCCTCGAGTTTCAGACCCGCTATCGATGAAGGCTCCAACTGGACGGTGAATGTAAGGGTCCTGGCCTTTTCAGCCTCCAGCGCCTTTCGACTTCCGTCGATCTGCAGAACATTTTCGTTGGTTGGGGGCGCTGGCAGGTATCGGCTTGAAGCGTACAGCGTCGCCTGCGGAGCAATATTCAATTGGCTGAGCGTCGGCGCCTTGAACGATTTCCCCCACGCGGCCTTGAGCGTCAGATCGGCGATCGGCTGATAGGCAATGCCAAGCTTGGGTGTCGCAAGGCTGCCCATCTTGTCATAGCGTTCATATCGCAACGCGCCGGTGATCTGTAGCGCGTGAATGAGTGGCAATGCATTTGCGCCAGCGATAAGCGGTAGAAACATCTCGCCATAAGCGAATAGAGCGGTCTGCGAGTCTGTATAATTTTGGATGGCAAAGGTTACAGCGGACGTCGTTCTGAAGATCGAGCCATCCAGGCCATTGGCACGCAGTCCGGCCCCCAGCGCGACACGTGCGTCGCCACCTGGTAAGGAAATGAGAGGGCCTTCACTGCTGAACTCTGCTGACCAAAGATCATTCTGGTAGCGCACATCGTTGACGAACAACCGGCTGTTGCCTGAGAAGACTTCCGCCTTGACCCCGCTATCGCTGATAGCGCGCGTGAAGCGGGCGGTCATTTCCCAGTCGGCAGGCAGGTGGAAGGTGAGGGACGGGCTGATGGACCAGCTCTCGACATCCGGGGAGGCGGTGGCGCCGGACTGAATATTGGTGCCGCTGCCATTGGGCAGTGAGAAACTGGATTTACGGCGGATATAATGGGCATCGAGCCCGAACTCCATAACGTCGCCCAAGGATTGATGGCCTGCAACTACAGCGCTCAATTGCTTGTTTGACGGAAATATGGTCATTTCAGGGTTCACGGCGCCATGTGTGTAGGAACGCTGGCCGGCAGAGACGTCGGTCGCCTTGGCGAAATCACCGGCGATCATGATGCCGCCGCTATTCCATCGGCGACCGGTCACCCCGCTATATTGCTGCTGAAACGCCCCGCCATCGGTAGCGCCGCCAATTCTCGCGCTGGTTTCCAGGCCGTCGAAATCGCGGCGGAGGATGATGTTGGCGACGCCGCCGACCGCATCGGAACCATAAAGTGCCGATGCGCCGTCAGCGACAATTTCGACCCGCTCGACTGCGGCCAGCGGGATAGCCGATATGTCGATGCCCTGGCTCACCGCGTCATAGGCAAGCCGATGTCCGTTGAGCAAAGTGAGCGTAGCGTCTGCGCCCAGTCCTCTGAGGTTAAGGGCGGACGACGATGTGACATTTTCCGAACCATTCTGCCGAGCGGACACCACGCCGGGGTTCTGGCCGCCATTATAATTTTGCGGGATGCTCCGTGCGAATGATCCAAGGTCGCTATGGCCGAGCTCGACGATTCTTTCGCGGCTGGCCGATATTACCGGAGATGTTGGCTTCGCGCCGCGAATGCGGGATCCGGTGACCGACAGTTCGATGTCCGTCGCGCTGGTTACCGCCTCGCGCGACGGCGCTTCTCGCCCCCGCAGGGTGATGGTGCGCTCCCTGATGTCAGCGGTGAGGCCCGAAGGCGCGAGGAGGGCGGCTACAGCGTCTTCGAGCGTGTAGGTCCCGGCGAGAGACGGGGCGCGACGACCCTTGAGCGACCGGCCGTCGGCAACGAGTTGATAATCGCTCATCCTGGCTATGGCGCGCAGCGCATCGCCAAGATCCTGCTCAGGCAGATCGTAGCTTTTGGGTGCTTCCTGGGCATGGATCTGGGGAACCAGAATGCACATGGAAAGTGCAACGCCGCTGAGAAGCCCAATTTTACCGATACGCATGAAACTTGCCCCCTTGTTCCGCAGGGCCTCTTATTGAGGCTCAGAACGGAAGACGGGCGCGTGCCTATCTAAAGCTGCAATGCGTCATTATTTTTCGGCGGTGAGCAGCAATATGTCTTTCTGGGTTCGTTCGATCTTGAGGTTGAGAAAGCCGCTCAAGGCTTGGGCAACGCGCTCAATATTGCGGATTTCGATGTCAGCGAAAATCTCGCGCGCGCCCAGGGTCGGCTGGGCCAGAAAGATCTTGGTCTCGCTATAGCTGTTTGCTTCGGCGATGACGTCGCTGATCGGGACATAATCATAGCTCTTCACGCCGCTCACCCATTGCTGCTCTGACGGTTTGGCAGAATTGACGGAAAAATTCGGGATTTGTCCAGCCTTGAGCGTCAATAGCTGGCCGGAATGCAATGTAAGGGCTTTGGGCCGCTCGCGAGAGAAAGTGCGGGGTAGTGTGACATTGACCTCGCCTTCGATGGCATGAACGCGCGTGCCCTCACGGATCGTCATGTCGAACTGGCCGACGCCTGCCGTCACCTCAATGCCGCGCCCATGTACCATAAAGGGCCTTGCCGTCTGGCTGGCAACGGTGAAGCGGGCACGTCCACGCTTGAGTTCGATCGTGCGGCGCTCAGCAGTATATCCGATCAGAACCAACGTGTCGGTATCCAATAAGATAGAGCTGCCATCTTCAAGGCGCTCCGTGCGCACCTCGCCGACCCGTGTCTCCAGCGGCGTGCGCGCCTCGCTCTGCCCGATCAGCGAGGGAGGCCCATCGGTTGAACGCCAAAGCAGAGCCGTTGCCGCAATAAAGCAAAGTGCGATTGACGCGGCGAGGAGACGCTGCGGTTGGCGGCTGTCCACTTTTCGCGTCTGGCGCAGGAGAGGCCTGTGCAAATGCGTTTGGGCCGCGGCTTGGCTTGCCTGCTGCACGGTGTCTACCACGCGCAGATAGGCGAGCTTACCGGAAGGGTTTTCGGCGATCCACACGTCAAACGCACGCTGATGTGGACCTAGCCTGTCGAGATTCCTGGGATCTGGCACATCGTCCGCGTCGGCCATGATCAGCATGGCCCATTCATGGGCATCGCGCGATCCTTCGTGGGGATCATGATCGGCAGGCAGGTCAGTCATCATTCGCCTCGCGATAGGCGGTAACATGGCGAATGGCTTTGACCATCTGTTTCTGCACGACCCAGAGCGGAAGATCGAGCTCTGCTGCAATCGCGACATAGGTCTGCCCTTCGACCCGATTGCGCAGGAAGATATCTAGCGTTTGTGGCGGAAGTTGGTTGAGGATCAGCTTCCAGCGCGCCAGATCCTGCTTTGCCTGCAACTCGCGATGGGTGTCGGATGGGGCAATTGCATACAGGCCATCGTCGAGCGGCTTGGTGCGTTTCGACAACAGGGTGGATCCGCGCTCGACGAAATCGCGCAGCAGGTTCGTCGCGATGCGCGTGAGATAAGCCTGTGGGCTGGCAAGCGCTTGTGCGGGCGCTGCGCGCACGAAACGAGTGAAGCTCTCCTGGGCAAGTTCGTCGGCATCGGCCTGATTGCCAAGCTGGCGCGTGAAGAAGCGCATGAGGCGGGGCTTCTCCCTTGTGTAGAATTCCGGGAAGCTGAACCTGCCGGAATCTCTGATTATGACCGGATCGCGCAGGCGATCCTCGCTTCTGCCCTGGCTCATTCGTCGCACCTATGTCCACTCGGGGCGACGGCCAAAGCCGGATGTTGGAAACCTGTCTTGCGGCAGGCGCATGCGCCTTTACCGTTGCCGGCTGGACATGCGCGCATGCCACCCGGCCCCAGTGAAACTGTGACCGAGCTGCAAGAAAGAGGTTTCCACGCCCCGCTTCCGCGCTTTCAGCGGAAGCGAGGCTACCTTGCCGGATTGGCGGGGCAGCGCAACCCCCTAAGAAGCCCATTATGACGTTTTTACGAAGCGGATTAGCAGCTGAAGGAAGGGGTGGGCGACTGCCCGCTGCGCGGGCATCGCGCTCTTGTCGGCACGGCGTGCCGCCGCGCCGACCGGGCTCGGCTGCGCCGATCCCGGCCCTACGGGCGGTGATCGCTGTCGCAGCGGTGAGGGCAAGGTTTGAAGCGGGGAAGTGCCGAGGGGGAAAGGGGTAGGTAGAACGCGCTGATCCCTCGCGCACGAGAAACAGTATTTTCGCGGGTCCTTGGGAGGGAAGGGGGAACGGGTTGGGGACTGAACCCGATATGCGGAGTGTCCTGCTGTGACCTTGCTACCTGTCCTGCGCCACGCATTGGCGAAATTGATTTTGTGCGTTCAAAACTTGGCGGACGATGACCGTTGCTGCGCCCGGATCGACCGCTATCTCGATACTGTTGACCTGCAGATGATGGCTGGGCCGATCGGCGTGGGCGGCGGCGAGGAAGCTGCGCGGATCAGGCAAGTCGTCGCCAAAATGGAGCCGCTGACCCGTCGTATACTCATTCTAGTCGTCGGGCGAAAAATGAGCGTGGCGGAAGTATCACTGCGTTTTGGGATGCGCGAGGAGCGGGTATGTCGACATTACCGGGCAGCCGTGGGCGAGGTCGCGGCGCGATGCGGCGCGGACGGTGCGAGGTAAATCGTTGGCCCGCCTGCTAAGCACCTCGACGGCGAGGATTGGGACATTCGCGTCTGTCCGCTTCAAATTGAGAATTTAAGGAAGCGGACGTTACCAGCATATGGCTGGCCAACCGTCTCTTGATCGAAATGCGCCTCACGCCGATCATCAACGTAATGATGGTAATAAACAGCTGGGCAGATCCTATCACAAAATCGACATCAAACATGGCGGCCACTTGCCGACCTGCGTGAGGGTACAGCTCTATTTTCCGGCAGATCGTGGTTGAGTGGGCTGGCGCGCGGTGGCCATCCAGAATGCATATCCGGCGAAAGATATGGCTGCTCCGCGCGCTGTGATGCTACGCCTCCAATATGACATTAGACGGCTTCATCACCTTTCTTGGCCTCATCGCTGCGGCGCTGGCAATCGTATCTCCGGTGACGCGGCTGCAATTGTCGATGGCCCGGACCACACTGATCCTGTGGTCGACGATATTCACCCTATCGGTTCTGTATTTCGAGTTTTTCGACCTCATGGCAATGCCTTGCCCGAAATGGACATCACTCTATTGTCCGACCCTTTCGAAGGATGGCCCGGTCACGCCACAGCAAGCAGCCTTTTTGGTTGTATTCCTCTGGCTCGGAGTTCTGGCTTATGCTTGGTTGCGACCGCGACCGAAAGTCGGGTCGCTCCCGGCATTGAGGAGTTTGATCGACCGATTTGCAGAAACAGGGCGCTATGGCGACATCGTCGATCTCGCCAACGATTCGGTCGGACTGGCGGATGACTGTGCGGCGGGTGAGCTCCCCTATCAGGTTCGACGTGCCCGCCTCACAGGTGCCAAGCAGCGGCCGCCGCTCGACCCCGTCCTGATCGGTCTGGAAGAGGAGCAACCGCGAGATCGGCCGCCCCTTTTCTCCGAACTCAGGAACAAAACCGGACGCGCGTTCGCGCGGCTACTTCCGTCGGATGAGAAGATGCGCGAAGCGGCGGATGGCATCCTTCAGACCCTTCTCTCCCGGCGCGCCTTCGTGGACTGGGTCGCGGAGCATCGTCCGCGATTCGGCGCCCGGCTCCTCGGCCTGCGCTCATACAAGGTCGGTGACTATTCAACGCGATTGCTGGGCTGGCTGATTTCCCATCCGGGAAGTGCGCTCTACGACGAGATCCGCAGCAATCAGAATCTCGACCGATGCGGCTACGTGATCCCCGAGCGCAACTGGTTCCTTCATGCGCTGCTGTCTGATGCGCGCGTCGCCGAGAATCTCGAGGCCTACCAGCCGATCGGAGAGCATATGATCGCAGTCCTGCGAGTGGACAATGCGCCTGATTATGTCGAGACGCTCAACCGAGCCTTCGACCATCATTGGGACGACGAAGGACGGTGGCGCGATCCGGTATTCGTCGGGTTGCGCTTCTTCGACATCATGGTGCAGGCCGCCGCCTGTCAGAATGTCCCTTGGCACATGTGGCTCTTCTATACGCACCATGTCGTGGAGCGGCTGGAGGAGATCTACGAGGATGAGGCGGGGAGCGAGGTCTTCGGGGAGTATCCCACTCGCGCCGCGCGGCTTCTGTATATCGCCATGGACAATCTGGCGGACTGGATAGCGCTTGCGGCGGTAGTCGATCCGCAGGGCCATCATCATACGCCGAAATTGGCAACCCTCGTCCATGAGAATGACAATATTCCCAAGTCCGCCGCTCTGGCGGTCGGCATCTGTATGCGGAAGGTGGTCCTTTCCGATCGTCTCGGCGAACCGTTCAAGAGCACACTTCTTGAAGTCGCCATACGCCCATTACGCGACTCGCGCATGCGCAAGGGACACGACATCCTGCGGGCAGTGCTGGTCAAATCGATTGTGGAAGGCGGCATTCTAAGCGGTGGCCCGGACTATCTCGCTCGGTTGCGTCACCTTTACGCCGAAATTGACAAGCCCTGGCATAACGATGTCGAGGACTTTCGTGAGGCGCTGGAGGCTGCTCGCGCCTGAAAGCCGGATCGACTGTTGGGTGCTTCTGCGCGCTGCTGATATGGTGAGCCGTTTTCGTCCTTCCGACGGTAGAATGCCGATTAAAAGACCACCATGTCAGCTGCGTAGAATTGCCGCAGTGGAAGATTTTTGGGGCTTGTGCCGTTACTGGTCCCCGTCCCCCGGTCTTATGTCCGGAACGAGTCTCGTCGCGTCACAGATGTTCAATCATCACGGTTTACCTGTGAGATATCTGGCGAATGTGAAGTTTTTCGGAATCCGCCCGTAATAGGAGGATAACAGAAGAGGAGCCGGCGGGCGGAGCGACCGACCTTATCCTGATTGTCATTTCGGTGGCGAACCGTCAGACATAGCGTTTGACATCGAAAGGGGACGATGGGTGGCGCTGATCGCATTGGAAGAGGCTCGGAAGCAGCCCGGCTTGCTGATCGAGATCCGTGGAACAATAAGCGCAAACATCGCCGCCGATCTGTTGAAAGCTCACAACAAGGCGTTCAGGGCGTGGTGTCGCGCAAACGGTGAACAGCCCCGCGATCTGGTAATTGTCGATAGTGGCACCGGCAGCTACTGGGCAAGGCTGAAGGATGCCGTCGAGGTTGCTGGATTGCTGCAACTGGGGTCGGATGTTCTGCCTGGCTTCATGACGAACTTGGCCTCGATCGTTCATCTGGGGTTCGCCAGCGACCCCTCCGAATTCCATAGTCTTTTCACTGATCTGCTTAAGGCCTATCGCCGGGCAATCACGCACAAAGCGGTTGAGGCGGTTGTCATCAGCGGCCTTGCGATCGAGTCCATCACGATCACGAGCGTCAAGCAGATTGACCAGATCATCGCGAAGGCCACGCTCCAGCGAATTCCCAAGGTCCCGGCGCCATCGGTCGGTCAGCAGGTTGCGCACGCCGAACTTGACTGGAAATTCCCCACAGGACTGCGTGGTCATGGCTTCAAGCGTCACGGGACGGTGAGACTGTTCGACGGCACTGTCTATGTCAGATTAGAAGGGATGCAGGGTACGATGCTGCCTGCGCATGGTCGGCAGGTGCATGAGCTGGGAGACGGGCTCAGCTACGCTTTTGAGGGGCACACGCTTACGAACGACGCCAAAGAGACCATTGGTTATGTGATTGAACTCGCTGAACCTGCCTCGCTATGGGGATAGAATACCGATCGTGAGGCGCTTCCTTCTCCCTGACCGCGACGATTAGCGTGCTCAGCCTGACGAAAAATGCTTCGCTGCCTTCGCGAACAGGTGGCAAAATCTGCCGATCCCGCTATCGTACTTCTACGGG
Source organism: Sphingobium sp. KCTC 72723 (assembly GCF_014280435.1). Classification (NCBI taxonomy): domain Bacteria; kingdom Pseudomonadati; phylum Pseudomonadota; class Alphaproteobacteria; order Sphingomonadales; family Sphingobiaceae; genus Sphingobium; species Sphingobium sp. KCTC 72723. The sequence continues at coordinate 2,671,370 of NZ_CP060388.1, forward strand.
ACCGATTTGCTGGCAAGGATAACATGGCGCGCGGCGAGCTGATGAAAAGATTGCTGGCGAGTTACGGCCGGGACGAGGAGTTCCGGGCGGTCGCCGAGCAAATCATCACGGAAGAAGAAGCGAAGAACAACAAGGTGCTTGCGCGTTCGCTCCGGCGCTCGCTTGAGGTTGCCCCTCCCAAGGCCAGCCGACCGAAGGCGCTTGCCTCGCTCATTCCGTTTCCGGACGCCGCTGGCGATTTCATCGAGCTGGTCGAGCCGAGCCACAACAAGCAGGACATCGTTCTCTCAGCGGAGAATACCCGCATCTTCCTGGGGCTAATGGATGAGTTTCGGCGTGGCGAGGAAATTCGCCGACGGGGCCTTTCCGTTCGGTCCAAGATGCTGTTCTGCGGCCCGCCAGGCTGCGGGAAAACGCTCTGCGCAGAGATTTTTGCAGCCGAACTGGGCTTGCCCCTATATGTGGTCAAGCTCGATCGCCTGATCTCGTCCTACCTTGGTGAGACAGCGACAAATGTCCGCAAAATATTCGAATTTGCGCGCAAGCAGCCCTCGGTTCTGTTTTTCGATGAGTTCGATGCGATCGCCCGCGCGCGCGACGAGGGTGGCGAGCACAACGAACTGCGGCGCGTCGTCAACAGTCTGCTGATCTTCATCGATCGGATACAGCCGAAAGGCTATCTCGTCGCGGCGACCAATCTCGATCATTCGCTCGACGCAGCGATATGGCGTCGGTTCGACGAAGTTATCTGGTTCGACCGGCCCGATGCGCGCATGATTGCGCGCTTCCTCAAGATGAAGTTCAAGAATGTGGCAATTGCCTTCGATCCCGAGGATCATCTCTCGGAGCTTGAAGGCTATTCCTATGCGGAGCTGAACCGGATCTGTGTTCAGTCCATGAAGAGCGCGATTATCGATCGCCGGAAGCAGGTCGGGGAATCCGATTTCAAAGTTGCGGTCGCCGATGAACAGCGGCGGAAGCGTCGAACCAGACGCATGGCGGCGGACTGACCTCTACTAAATGGCCCGCTATGATCATTTGCAGCTGGTACGGCTGCCTGAGCGACTGCCGCGTCGAAAGACAGGCGGCGGCGGACCTCCGCCCCAGCGAGAGCCTGGTGGCCACAGCCGCAGACTCGGTGAAGAACTCGACCAAGCCGTGGAAGTCCAACGGCAGCGTCGACGCCCGGATGCGGTCAACCCTGCGCTGATCCTTCGCGTCAGTATGAGCGGGCCATTGCTGGAGGAGGAGTGGGCCAAGGTCGGATTGACCGTGCTTTCGAGCGACGAAGATCGGTCACTCATCCTGTTCGCCTCCAATGATGAACTGACTGATTTCCGGCGCAAGATGACAGCTTATGGTCAAGGCGTGCGTGGCGACCAAATCAATCCGTCCTATGCGGGCTTCATCGCCAACGTCGAAGGGATCGCCGCAGTAGCGCCGCGCGATCGCATTGGCCTTCGCGCACGCGAAGCAGCCCTCGTTGAGACAGAAGATTTCCAGCCTGGCACACAGTATATCGTCGATCTCGAACTCTGGGATCTCGGGCGGCGTGAGCTGCGGGAGCGAAAGCTGGACGAGATCGTCGCCTATGCTGAAGCGCTTGGTGCCGAAGAGCTGGATCGGCATATCGGCCCGAACATCACGATGGTTCGTCTGAGCGGTGATGGTCGAATGGTGCGTCCACTTCTTGCAATCGAAGAAATTGCTGAAATCGACTTCCCGCCCGAACCGGATTTTATGGAGCGCGACACGGGCGATCTGGCGATTGGAGAACTGCCTCCCGTCGAAGAATTGGCCGCCGATGCCCCGCTGATCGGCATCATCGACAGTGGCGTGAACGACCATCCGTTGATCGAGGACATCATCGCCGGTGCTATCGGAGTGCCGGCGACGCTTGGGACGGCCGACGATTGGGGACATGGTACGTTCGTTGGAGGCATTGCAACCTTTGGCGATCTTCGGGCGCAGCTCGGCAATGAAGCACTTGTACGAAATGCGCGGCTCTGTTCCGCCAAGGTCGTGGATGAGCGCGGGCGTTTTCCCAACAGCCGATTGGTCCCGCGCCTTATGCGTGAGGCCATAACCAGACTAAATGACGAGTTTGGGTGCCGCATTTTCGTGATCTCCTTGGGCGACCGCACCAAACTGATCGAGGGGACGAAAGTCGGCGTGTGGGCTCAAACGCTCGATGAACTGGTGCGTGAACTCGATGTAGTCATCATCGTTTCGGCCGGGAATCGGCATCCGCGCAGCCATTTGCGGGTTGAGGAGGCTGTGACCGAATATCCTTCCTACCTGTCCGAGCCTGCCAACCGACTCTGCGAACCCGCCGGCGGCATGAACATTGTGACGGTCGGCGCACTCGCCCACGGAAATGGTCTTCCAGCCGCAGCTGCGGGGACGGTCGGAATTCGGCCCATCACCGAGCGGCTCGAACCGTCCCCCTTCTCGCGCGCGGGGCCAGGCGCAAGAGGCGCCATCAAACCTGATTTTACGGATATCGGTGGAACACTGATTTACGACGGTACGACAAACCTCCTTCAGGGTGGTGAGGTCCGCCCGGAAGCCGGTGTCCTCTCGCTTCACCATCGCCCGGTGGATCGTCTTTTCGCAACCCGGTCCGGTACGTCGCACGCCGCGCCGCTGGTTGCCTATAAAGCCAGCCAGATACTGGGAAGATTCCCCGATGCCTCGGCTAACCTTGTACGCGCGCTTCTTGCCAGCAGCGCAACAGTGCCATCTGAGGCTGCACATCGTCTTGCCTTGTTAGGCGAGGTGCCGACCCGCGCGCAGTGCGGCTACGGAATGGTCGATGCCGAGCTTGCCTCCTATTCCGATGACAATCGTGTTGTCCTTTACGCGGAGGACGAACTCACGATCGACCATTTTGCGGTCTATCAGATACCGATTCCGCGACCATTCCAGACAGAACGTGGTCGTCGAACGATCCGCGTAAGCCTGGCCTACGATCCACCTGTGCGCCACAGCCGGCTCGACTATAATGGTGTCTCGATGAGCTTCCGGCTCGTTCGTGGGTGCGAGCCGGAAACGATTTTCGAGCATTACCGGCAACGCACGCAGGCCGAGGGACCGATCCCGGAAATGGCCAACCGCAACAATTGCACCTTATCTCCGTCATCTACAGCGCGCGAAAAATCGAGCCTTCAAAGCGCGTCCGTTACCTTCTCACGAGACGTCAGCAGTTACGGTGACGCCTACTATCTGGTCGTGCGCTGCGCGGGAGGATGGTCAGGGGATGTCGGCCAGCAAGGCTTCGCTATTGTTGTCGAAATCTCGCACGAGGCGGAATTAACTTTGTATGAGCGCCTGCGGCAGCAATTGCGGGTTCGCGCCTGATCGACTTCTGACTGGAACAACGTCAGGACGGCCCTCGCAGAGGCATATAGCAATCGTGCCGTGACCGAGGCGGCCCATCGATATGTTTGTGGGATCGATGACGGCGCGCCGGATTTTGTCCGCCGGCATTCTGGACGGGCCAGTGCGGGACACTTCTACGGCAGATAGTTGAAAATATTGCCACCGAGCGAGGTCACTCACGCGCGCGACGTTAAGGGGCTGAATTTTGAAAAGCCGCCCGTCCGCACCTGAGGATCGAAAATCAGCGGCTGAACGGCTATGAAGGGTCGGTAGGCGGCAGCTGCCACTTTTCTGCCGTTCTCGACAACTACGACATCCGACAGCTCTCGCCAGTTTCCGACGTTCGTGGGCCACCAGTGTCGCGCCTTTTGGCGGAGGATGCCGCCCCCCTATGTGTAAGGGACTAAAAGCGGACTTGCGGAAGCGAACGCGGCTGGGCTGGCAAAACGGATAATTGATCTCTTATACCGCGGCTTCCGGGGTTGGCATGAAAGGGCGGATTAGACCGTTATTCCATCGGCGAAAAACATGCGGCCATTGCAGCCTTGTCGGACGAAGGCTTGGCGCAGGGATTGAGATCCTCCAGATAGCCGACGATTTCGGTTATTTCCTGAGGTGTGAGTTTGAATCGGGGCATATTGCGATGCCCCACCTGTAAGCCCTTCAAGAATGATTCCCGCAGGGCATCGACAGGATAGCGGCGATATAAGGAACGAAATGTCGGCGCGTCGGGGTTGGTGCTGACGCCATCCGGTCCTGTTGCGTGGCAGCCTGAGCATTGCTGGTCGACAAGCTGACGACCTCCATGGGCAGGGGCCGCACCTGCCCAAGCGAGCACCCCGCTCATGAGGCCCAGGCATTGGGTTCGAAATCTCATTCGATGGTGTCCTTGCATGCTATGTCGGTGAGTTTTTGCTGGGCTAGCGGTCCCCGCGGCCGCCGGTCGAACCGCGTCTGCCTATCATCGGCGCCCAAGTGTGCGGCTGACCAACATCAGCGTGGAATCGCCGGGATACTCAGTGGCGATAAAGCCTTGGTCGCATTCGACCTCGATAGCGGCATGGTTGTCCCGACTCTCGATTGCTTCCAGCGTCCGCAACCCGATTGTCTCAGCGTAGCGCGCAATATGGGCCAACAACGCCCAGCCTATGCCTTGGCCCTTATAATCGGCGCGGATTGCAATCGCCACCTCGCCCTGCTCCAAGTCGGCGCCGTAAGCCAGCATTGCAGTCGCAACCATCCGGGACTGGTCCTGTGTGAACACAAGAAAGCTGTCGCTATTGGGTAGTGGGCATTCAAGCATCGTAATCTGCGCCTGGCTCACTTCCCTGATCCCGCTGAGAAATCGAAACCTAAGATCCACGGGGGTGACGTGGGCAAAGAAAGCCTTGATCGTCGGGCCATCACCGACGTGTGCGCGCCGGACATGAAAATGGGCGCCGGATCGGGTCGTGATCGGTGAGACATTTTCCGATTGCGTCATATCGTTTCCTCCGAGATTTGGCGGCTGCCCGTCTTCAGCGAGATGGCGCTGTCCAGCGCCACCGGCTTGGATGTTCGGCGGACGACAGGGGGAATGGCAGCGCGTACTCTGGCTGCGACCGAGGACAGCGCATCGATAAGCTGCGCTGGCCTAAATGGCTTGATCACCAGTTCGCTCATGGGCACGCCATAAGCCATCCATTCAGCCGCGGTCGACGAACTGGTATAGACGATCGGCATAGTGGATGCGTGCAGCCGAGCGCGGCGACCGATATTCCAGCCCGTCGAGCCGCGGCCGAGGCGCACATCTGTGACGACGCAATCAATATGCCCGTCGTCCGTCGCGATGCAGTTGAGGGCTTCCACGCCGTTATTTGCCAGCAGGATGTCAAAGCCTGCATGCTTGAGCATCTCGGCAACCGGTGTCCGCACGGACTTTTCATCCTCTACGTAGAGTAGGAGCTGATGTTTGGGATCGACCGCCATGGAACATTGCCTTTCGAGCGTCGGGTTACTCAGATGTCGTACGGCTTCTCGCTTCGTCGCGGAGCCAGGCTACTTCGTTCGATTGCGGCAGCCCGGCCTCCCGGACCTGAGCCTCCACCACGCCCTGGATCGTTAACGAGGACGATCGGAACGCTGCAGCCTCGTCAGCGTTGAGGAGCGGCGCTAGAACCTGCTCCACACCGTTTGCGCCAATGATGCAGGGCATGCTGATCGCAATTTCGTCAGCACCAGCGATTCCGTGCATGAGGGTCGAAATCGGTAAAACCGCGCGCTCGTTGCGGATTATTGCCTCGCAAATCCGAACGATGGCTGTCGCAATGCCGAAGGAGGTATACCCCTTGCCAGACACGATCGAATAGGCCGATTCACGCACAGCTTTCGCGACAGCGACGGTGTCAAGTATCGGGCGATCGGTCTGAAACTCCTGCAAGGGAATCCCGCCGATACGGACCGCAGAAAAAATCGCCACTTCGCTATCGCCATGCTCGCCCAGCACAACGGCATCCACAGCGGACGCTGCGACATTGAAGTGTGCGGCAAGCATTTGCCGCAGCCGGTTTGAATCGAGCAGCGTGCCGGTCCCGAGGACCTGGCTGGCGGGGAGGCTGCCAGAGTTGAACGCTATGGCTGTCATCACATCGACGGGGTTGGCCGCGATCAGTAAAATGCCATCAAACCCAGCAGCGTCGAGAGCATTGACACAGTCCCTCACGATTTGCGCGCTACGCGCAGCCACGGACAGACGGTTTTCAGCGCCATGGGTCGCCGCGCCTGCGGTGATGACGGCCACCTTCGCGCTCGCAGCGTCGTCATATGTGCCGGCCCAGATACGCGACGGTCTTGCCAAGGCGTTGGCATCCGACAAATCTGCGGCTTCGGCAGACGCCAATGCATGGTTGTCGTCGATGAGCACGATCTCGGGAAAGATGCCCCGGAGCATCATTGCGTAGGCAGCCGTTGCCCCGACATGCCCCGCACCGATTATTACTATCCGGTCCGTCGATTCCCTTAGCGTCATTGGCCGGCACCCGGTGGAACTGCCCGCCATGTCGTTCCGGGCGGCTTGACCATCGCGCAGCCGCACGTGCGGCATCTGCCAACGAACAGTCCGGCTTCCCAGTGCGTGCCCCGCGGATCGACCGAATGACGGCCGACCAATGTGTGGAGGCTCATAGCGGCATTCTGAATCTGGTCATGGCATTGCTCCGCCTTCAGGCGAGAGCGCTACCGTCCCTCGGTCACAGGATGCCTGCATCAGATCGGGTGATGCGCCATATATACCATGGCAAGGTCGGATGACCTAACGACACCTCCAATGAATTAGGCGGACCGCTCAATCAGGTGTAGAAGGATGTCACCACCGGTCCTCCTGGCTCGTCGGTGGCTGAGAGTCTCACGCTCCCGCCCGACGGAGCGAAAATCTCACATGAAACAGTTCGAGAACCTCGAAGACGCCCAGACCCTCGCCCTCGCGATCGTGGATACGATCCCAGAGCCGTTCCTCGTGCTGGACGACAGCTTCTCGGTCATGGCGGCAAGCCGGTCCTTTTATGAATGTTTCAAAGTCGACGCAGCCCAAACTCGCGGGCGATCCCTATTCGCTCTTGGCGACGGACAATGGGACATTCCGGCGCTGCGCCATTTGATAGCAACGATCATTCCGGGACAGCCTGCGATGGAAGGCTTCGAGGTCGAGCACGACTTCCCAGCAATCGGGCGCAAGGTCATGCTGCTGAACGCTCGGACTGTGACCTATGCAGGCAAGGACACCGCCAATATCCTGCTGGCGTTTCAGGATGTGACCCTCCGGCGCCAGATCGAGCAAGAGAAGGCTGCGCTCAATGCGCAGACCGAACATCTCCTCGCCCAGCAGCGCATCTTGTTCCAGGAAATGCAGCATCGGGTCGCCAACAGTCTGCAGATCATCGCCAGCATTCTCACGCTCAAGGCGGGATCCGTGACTTCCGAGGAGACGCGCCATCATCTGGAGGATGCCCGCGAGCGGGTCATGTCTGTGGCCGCAGTGCAGACGCACCTCAATGCATCCGAAGGTATCGACCGCATCGAAGTGGGTGCCTATTTGGTGAAACTCGGCAGCGGCCTTTCGGCATCCATGATTGGTGAGGGAAGACCGATTGTGCTCGATGTCGTCACAGACGAAAGCATCATTGCCTCGGCCGATGCCATCAGCCTGGGGTTGATCGTCACAGAGCTCGTCATCAATGCGATCAAATATGCCTTTCCGACTCCCCGACCCGACGCCCGCATTTTAGTTCAGTATGAAGTGCAAGGCAGTGACTGGTCACTGACGGTTTCGGATAATGGCGTAGGCAAGACCAGTGATGTGCCGCCAAGCAAAGGCGGCCTGGGCACTGCCATCGTCAAGGCCCTCGCAAAGCAGCTCGACGCTCGGATAAGCAGCACATCGACCCCTGCTGGGCTATCGGTCGCGATCACCCGCGCGACGTTTGTTGCACGCCTTCCGCAAGCGGCATGATCGCGCTGGCAGGTCGTCTTCCCAGCAATCATGCATACTTTGCAGCAGGCGTCGGCCACTACCGCCGCAAAGCTATAATATGGGCGCTCGGAGCATTCCTCATCAGCTCGGCCTATGCCGCAGCGAACGCTCAGGCGCCTATCCCCGTTGACGGACCGATTGAGCATCTAAAGGCCGGAGAATATATCTGGGCGCCCGAGATTGCGCCGGATGGACCGGTCACCATCATCGTCAGCCTCCAAACCCAGCGCGCCTACGCTTACCGGAACGGGGTGCCGATTGGCGTATCGACCGTGTCGACGGGCAAAGCAGGCTACGACACGCCAACCGGAATATTCACGATCCTGCAGAAGGAGGTCGATCACAAATCGAACCTCTATGCCAACGCTCCCATGCCGTTCATGCAGCGCCTGACCTGGACGGGCATAGCGATGCACGCGGGCAACCTGCCCGGCTATCCTGCCTCCCACGGCTGCGTCAGGTTGCCACTCGCGTTTGCCAAGCTGCTGTTTGAGGTCACCAAGCTAGGTCTCACCGTGGTCATCACCAATGATCCGCTGGCACCGGAGGTGGTCGGGACCCCGCCAATTCTCACGCCGCCGGGCGCAGAGCAAACTCCTGCACGAACGGCCTACCGCTGGCAGCCCGAGCGTTCCCCCACCGGGCCGCTATCGATCGTAGTTAGTGGCCGCGATCGCCGCATCGTCGTAATGCGGCGCGGCGTCGAGATTGGCTCGAGTGGCATTGACATAGACGGGGCGGTTGTCACGACTGAAGCCTTCACCTTCGCAGGCCTCGATGGGACACGCCTTCGCTGGCTGCGCCTTCCTTTGCCCGGGCAGGCCAATGAGACGAGCGAAATGACTGTTTCCGAGAGGGCGCGGGGGCATATGCCCGAAGCCTTTCGGCTCCTTCTTGCCGGGGCACTCGTTCCCGGTTCCACTTTGCTTGTAACACGCGAGTCCCTTCGCAGTGGGGGCACTGGCAAGGAGCTCACGCTGTTCACAGCTGAGGGCTCTGGCACCGGGACTACTAGCGATCCCAAGAAGTGACTGAGCTTAGGCGTACCATCGGTGGCGGACAGCTTCTGCTCTATGGTTTAGGCTCCATGCTGGGCACAGGCATCTATGGTCTCATCGGCAAGGCGGCCGGGACCATGGGTAGCGCCGTGTGGATGGCATTCCTCGTCGCCATGGTCGCCGCTCTGCTTACCGGCATCAGCTATGCGTCGATTGCATCGCGCTACCCCAAAGCCGGGGGTGCTGCTTATGCGACGCAGCGCGCATACGGTGCGCCATGGCTGAGCTACCTGGTCGGACTGACCGTCCTTAGTTCTGGCCTCGCCTCAATCGCGACCCAGGCCAAGGTCGTGGCAGAGAACTTGAATACGCTCGTCGGGTTCGACTTCGGGTTCACCGTTTTATCCAGCCCGACAGAGATAGTGCTGATCGGCGTCGTGTTCCTCCTGCTTTTAGACGGGATCGTGTTTCGGGGCATCACGACATCGGTCTGGGTGAACACAGCTTTCACGGTGGTTTCCGCACTCGGGTTGTTGCTTGTCATCGCGGTGGGCGCCCGTTTCTGGGGCCAGGCCGATCTTTTCGAAGTCCCTAAAATACCTGGGAATGCTCATGGCGATCTCACGCTCGGGCTGCTCCTACAGGGATCGATCCTGACGTTCTTCTCATTCCTTGGGTTCGAAGACATGCTCAACGTCGCGGAAGAGGTAGAGCGTCCCGAGCGCAACATGCCGATCGGCATCATTGGCGCGATGCTCACCGCATCGGTGATATACATGGCTGTCGCGATCACAGCGGTCTCCGTCGTGCCGTGGGCTGAACTTGCCAGCGCGCCGGGCCCGCTAAAACTCGTTGTTGAACGAGCCGCTCCTTGGTTTCCAGCAGTTGGATTCACCGTCATCACGATTGCGGCCGTTTCGAACACGGCCCTGGTGAACTACGTGATGGGCTCGCGGCTGCTCTACGGAATGGCTCAGCAGGGACTGATCCCGGCCGTTCTGGGCACGGTCCATATCACGCGCCGCACGCCGCACATCGCCATCGGGGCGCTGCTGGTCGTCGTTGTCGCGATGCAGTTCGTTGGGGACATAGCTCAGTTGGCAAGCGCCACGGTGCTGCTGCTGCTAGTCGTGTTCGCGTTGGTCAACGCTGCGCTGATCGTCCTCAAGCTGAGGGAAGGCGATATCCCTGGCTGCTTCAATGCGCCAATCGTCGTTCCGGTGCTAGGCGTCCTGATCTGCCTCGCGATGATAGCAGCGCGGATAGTGCAGGCCGACTGGTATGGGCCAGCACTGACCCTCGCTCTCCTGGTCGCGATCATGGTCCTCTATTTCGTCACGGCGAAGGCCAAGACGCCAAGCGCGGCGACGACATGAAGATATCATCCCCCGAGACGAGGCAGGTGATCGAAGAAGTCGACCTGCATTTCCATCGGGCCCACAGGTTCAACGAAGTGAGTCTGTTCGGGCAGAATGACCGCTGGCGCGCCAGGCGTGACCAGGATTTCGCTGGCCGGCTCCAAAATGGTGAGCTTGAGGGTTCCGCGAAGAACGCGGATGAGGCCCCACGTCCCCGCCTTGGTGCGGTGGTCGCGTCGCAGGGCCTTCGGCAAGGTCACTTCATCGAAGATCGGCGTGGACCGGTAAGGCTCATCAAGCATGTGCATGTCCTTCGTCACCGCCAGCAAGAAGCAGTAGCGAAACACCCGTTAGCAATCAGCAGGCTCGGTCAAGCTCCAAGGTACTCGGCCCAGTCCGCCCAACGCTACAGGCAGCGCCAGAACGGCAAAGGATCGATATGAAAAACATTGCCACCCTGACGATGAATCCCACGATCGACGTGGCCTACGAAGTGGATCAAATGGTCCATACTCACAAGATGCGCACGGTCGCGGAGCATTATTGCCCCGGCGGCGGGGGTATAAACGTTGCGCGTGTCTTCGTACGTTTGGGCGGTAATGCACGGTGCATCTACTTGGCCGGCGGTGCGACCGGTGACGCATTCGACGGCTTGGTGGATCTGCACCAGCTGGTCCACTCCCGCATTAGGATTACAGGGCATACGCGCATCGCAACGTCCGCTCTCGAGCTTGAAACCGCGAAAGAATACAGGTTCACACCGCAGGGTCCCACGGTCAGCGAAGCCGAATGGCGGGCTTGCCTGGATCTGATGGACGATGTGAACTGCGACATCATGGTTGCGAGCGGATCGTTACCGAGAGGCGTGCCGGCAAACTTCTACGCGCTTGTAGCAGCACGGCTGCGACGCCGCGGCATCGGAATGGTGCTCGACACGTCAGGCCCGGCATTGCGTGCGGGCCTCGCTGAAGCAGGCGGAGTCCTACTCGTTAAGCCAAGTCAGGGCGAGCTTGCCCAACTGGCTGGCCGAGAGCTTCTTTCGACAGAGGCGATCGCGGAAGAGGCGATGGCCATCGTGGCGCGCGGAGAGGCGGATCTCGTCGCGGTGACGCTCGGCCATCAAGGTGCGGTGCTGGCACGACGAGAGGGAACGCTTTACCTGCCGGCCCTCGACATCCAGGCAAGGAGCGCGGTGGGCGCAGGCGACAGTTTCCTTGCCGCCATGGTTTATGGATTAGCTTGCGACTGGGAGCCTGAACAAGCGTTCCGGCATGGCATCGCTGGAGGAGGCGCCTCTGTGTTAAACCCCGGGACGGGACTAGCCCAGCCAGCAGATATCTCTCGCCTCATGGCGCTTGTGCCAGTGGCTGACCCAGCGGGTCGAGTACCTTGGCCGGGAAGGGTGTTTTAGCATGAGCGCCGGGTCGTTGGGTACGGCCCGTTCCCTGTTCACTCGACTACGAGTTGTCGTTCTCACCTATCGGCCATTTCGGCAATCAACTCGGGATACCGATCTCAAACAAAGTTTCCTCGCGAACGTCGCGGTTTACAGGAGAGGCGGTGATCGCCGCTTCCTCGACGAAGCCATTACGGCCGGCGGCAAAGACGGCCGCTTCACGCTGGTCTATCGGTCTATCTGGAACCTGCCCTTGCGATACTGTCGGCGTTCGTCAATGACGTGCCCGTCAGCGCGGTCATTGCACGACCACCCGCTGCCGCAAGCTGCCCGTCGACGACCTCACGAGCTCGCGCTTCAGGAGTTGTGTTCACGAGTGACTTATCGCCACAGTCGCTAAGCCGAACAAGGCTCGTCTGTCCGCTCCTAGAAATGCCAAGATTTGCCGCCCGAGTTTGATACGTCTTGCCGATCATCGGCTTCGCGCAGCCCGGTCGGCAGCTTCCGTCAAGGATTGAAAATTCACCTTCTTATATAAACGACCGGTTCTGGTCGGCATCTGTTGAAAAAGCGGAACGTCTGCTGCTGGGGATCAAAAATCGGGCGCTGAGCGTCCGACAAGGGTCGAAGGTCACGGCTATGTAAATTAGACAGTCCCGGAACCGTCTGCCGCCCCGCGCAGAAGATTGTGACCTGCATTCCTCATATTGGCGACAAATCCAGTGTCATTTCGCTTTCGCGTTCCGCCGCAGAGACTGAGCACTACTGCGCCCAATTTGCCAGCGGGGCCGACGGTCGTTAGCGGCCGCGTCGTTCTCTTGCGCTTGGCCGATGCAGCGAAAGCGTTCCAGAAACGTATATAGCCCGGCAAGATGATCGATTTACGGCGGAGGTGCGAGCTGCATGGGGCGGTCCGCATAGGAGGGCACGAGAATAGCATGGTGGAACGTTCGACTGATTTGGCGCTGACTGGAGTAGGCGGCCTAGACGATATATTGGCAGGAGGCCTCACCCGTGGCCGTGTTTTCCTCCTCGAAGGCAGCCCTGGCACGGGCAAGACAACGATTTCCATGCAGTTTTTGATGGAGGGTGCCGCAAGGGGGGAGCGGTCGCTTCACATCACCCTGTCTGAAACCGAAGATGAAATGCGCGAGGGCGCCCAGTCACATGGCTGGGATCTCAAAGGCGTCGAGGTCTTTGAGCTTGTTCCGCCTGAAAGCCTTCTGGATGAGCAGCAGCAGCAGAGCCTGCTCTACTCATCAGACCTTGAGCTCGGCGAGACGACCCGCCGTATTTTCGAAGTGTTCGACCGGGTCAAGCCCGACCGCGTCGTGCTTGACAGCCTATCGGAAATTCGCCTGCTCGCCCAAAGTTCGCTTCGCTACCGTCGCCAGATACTCGCGCTCAAGCACTTCTTTTCGACGCAGAACGCAACGGTGCTGATGCTGGACGACCTGACGGCCGATGTGGCCGACAAGACCGTTCACAGTGTCGCCCATGGGGTCATTCGACTTGAGGAGCTCGCTCCGGATTATGGGCCAGAGCGGCGTAGACTCCGTGTAATCAAATACCGCGGGCGTCGCTTTCGTGGCGGCTTTCATGATTTCCTCATCGACACCGGCGGCGTGCGGGTTTTTCCGCGGCTGATTTCCGCTGAGCATAAGACCAGTTTCTCGCGCGACGTCGTCAAAAGCGAGTCTGCCGAACTGGACGCTTTGTTGGGTGGCGGTGTGGAACGTGGTTCCAGTGTCTTGGTTCTGGGGCCTGCTGGTACGGGGAAATCCCTGTTGGCTCTGACATTCGTTACAGCCGCAATCGCACGCGGTGAACGGGCAGCGATGTTCGTCTTCGACGAAGAAATCACGTTGTTGTTCGATCGGGCAATGACGCTCGGCATCGATATGCAGGCAATGGTCGATGCAGGTGACCTGCTGATAGAGCAGGTCGACGCAGCCGAATTGTCGCCGGGCGAATTTTCGCAGCGTGTCAGAACCTGCGTCGAGACGCATGGTGCCCGCACGGTCGTCGTGGATAGTTTGAATGGGTATCAGGCGGCGATGCCGGAAGAGAATTCGCTTATCCTGCATATGCATGAAATGCTGCAGTATCTTAATCGCAAGGGGGCAACCACCTTCCTGACGGTGGCCCAGCACGGCCTTGTGGGCGATATGCGGTCGCCGGTCGATGTCACCTATCTGGCGGACACGGTAATCCTGCTGCGCTATTTTGAAGCGCTGGGGAGGGTGCGGCGAGCCATCTCTATTATCAAGAAGCGCACAGGCGCCCATGAAGATACCATTCGTGAATATCGTATCGGCAGCTACGGCATCAGGCTTGGTGATCCGCTGACAGACTTTCAGGGCGTATTGCGCGGTGTGCCAACGTTTGTCGGTGACAAAGCCAACTCCCCGCTGCTCGAAGACGAACGCGGGTGATCCCCTTTCTCTCGGAACGGGCCGTGATACTCGCACCCAACGGGCGGGATGCCGTGATCGCATCTTCTCTGCTGCAAGACGCGGGAATCAGGTCAGTGGCAACCAGCTCCCTTGGCGAATTGATCGCAGAACTCCAAGTTGGGGCAGGGTTTGCGCTCTTGACCGAGGAGGGATTGCGCTCGGCCAATCTTGCGCCTTTGGCGCAATGGCTGGACGAGCAGCAGGAGTGGTCAGATTTTCCCTTTGTTCTGTTGACGCAGAAAGGGGGCGGCATCGAGAGGAATCCTGCCGCGAAGCGGCTATTGGACGTTCTTGGAAACGTTACGTTTCTCGAACGCCCCTTTCATCCGACCACCCTTGTCAGTCTTGCAGAATCCGCCTTGCGCGGGCGCAGGCGGCAATATGAGGCACGGTCGCGCCTTGAGGAGCTACACCGCGGAGCCGCAAAATATCGTTCGCTGTTCGAATCGATTGATGCGGGCTTCTGCATCATCAACATGGTTTTCGATTCTGCAGACAGGCCAATCAATTACATTTTCATCGAGGCAAATCCCGCGTTCGTTCGCCAAACTGGGCTGGAAGACGCTGTCGGAAAGTCCATGCAACAGCTGGTTCCGGCACACGAACAGCACTGGTTCGACATATATGGCAATGTGGCCAAAACAGGAGACCATGTTCGATTCGAGGAGCATGCCGAGGCCTTGGGCGACATCTGGTACGAGGTTTATGCTTTTCGCGTTGGCGACCCTTCGGCTGCGCAAGTGGCGGTATTGTTCAACGACATTTCGGAACGGCGGAAGATGGAAGACGCTCTCCGGGAGAGCCAGGATAGGCTCCGGCGCTTGAACGAGACGCTCGAGGAACGCGTAGATGAGCGGACGCGCTCACTCGAAATTGCACAGGAGGCTCTTCGTCAATCGCAGAAACTTGAAGCCATGGGGCAACTGACAGGCGGTGTTGCTCATGATTTCAATAATCTGCTCACCCCGATCGTTGGCAGTCTCGATCTGCTGAGGCGCAAAGGGGTCGGGACCGACCGTGAGCAGCGGCTGATCGACGGTGCGATCAAATCCGCTGATCGGGCACGAACGCTTGTTCAGCGCCTGCTGGCGTTTGCGCGGCGCCAACCATTGCAGGCGACCGCCATCGACGTGGACAAACTTGTCAGGGGGATGCGCGATCTCATCACCAGCACATGCGGGCCGCGCATTCAGGTGATCCTGAACATTGCCGAGGATCTGATGCCGGCGAATGCGGATGCCAATCAAATCGAGATGGCTCTCCTCAATCTGGCGGTGAACGCGCGTGACGCGATGGAAGAAGGAGGCACGCTCACCGTCAGCGCAAGCACGTGTGCAGTTGGTCCCGATAACCCTGTAGGGTTGATAAGACGCACTTATGTACGGTTGAGCGTCACCGATACCGGTTTTGGCATGGATCAGGAGACTATCTCTAAGGCCATTGAGCCGTTTTTCACCACCAAAGGGGTGGGGCAGGGGACTGGCCTTGGCCTGTCGATGGTGCATGGACTTGCCGCCCAGTTGGGAGGAGGCCTCGAAATCGACAGCGAGATCGGCCGGGGGACTGCAGTCCACCTCTGGCTCCCTGTAACTGATGCCTTACCCGGGAAGGCGCCTGCTGCCGACATAGAGATGTCTCAACAGGACCGGGGTGTGGTTTTGGTCGTTGATGACGAGGATCTCGTCCGGGCAAGTACAGCGCATATGTTGGTGGAACTAGGCTACTCGGTCCTTGAGGCGTGTTCTGGGGAGGAGGCGATCCGATTGCTCGACGGTCCTCAGGCTATCGATCTTCTGGTCACGGATCATATGATGCCGGGTATAAGTGGCACCGATCTTGCCGCGTACCTGCGTCGAACGAGGACGGACGTTCCAGTGCTGGTCATTTCCGGCTACGCAGAGGCAAACGGCATCGCGCCGGATTTGCCCAGGCTAGCCAAGCCATTCAAGCAGAGTGATCTCGCCAATAGTCTTGCACGGCTCTGAAAGCCCAGGAACTAGCGCGGCATTGCAGACTGTCTGCTCCTGAGAACGCGAATTTGTCCGCTGAGAGTCCGGTAAGGGTCGATATCAGTAGGCGGCGGCTAGGATTTAATTGCCATTTACAGTCGCCGCATCAAACGACCGATTATGCCAGAAGCGCCATAGCCCGGACGTCATCAATTAGCGGCATCCATGGCAGCAATGTAGGCGAATGTCATGCTGGGACCTATGCTCGCCCCGCCCCCTGGATAGGCGCCACGAAAGAGAGAATTCGCATCAATCCCGACAGCATAGAGACCTGCAACGGGACGGGCCTCTGCATCCAACACACGGGCAGAGGAATCGGTTTCCAGGCCATTTACCGTGCAAAACTCGCCCAGCCGGACTTCTACGGCATAGAACGGACCCGGCTCCACCGGACCTACAGCAGGATTGGGGTAGTGCATGGAATCACCTTGTTCGACAGTATAGGCGTCTTCCCCCTTGTGAAAATCGGGATCCTGTCCGATCCGCGCGAAGATATTGAAGCGATCAATGGTTTCGGCAAATATGGTTGCGTTGATGCCGAGCTGGTCAGCCAAGGCAGCTATTGTGGGTGCCGTCTTTAAATATCCGTTGCGGATATAATTTTTGTACGGTAGCGGCGCGGGTTTTACATAACCCAAGCCATAGGTCCGCAATGCGTCGTGGCAGCAGATTATCCACGCTGAACGCATGTTCCTACGGATCATCACATTGCCCAAGGCCTGATAGGATGTGCCTTCGTTGACGAAACGTCGTCCAGTCGGGTCGATCATCAGGAAGCCCGGAAACGCCCGGTCGCGGAAGATATGCGGATGGTGGAGGGGATTGCCGCGCCGATCTTCCATGGTTGACAGCGCAGCCCAAATTCCGTTGGCGACATTGTTCGGGACGATTTGTCCGCCCACTTGTTCGCCTGCCATAAGGCCGTCACCAACATTTGTGTCAGGCTGGAGAGTGTAGCCTGGAACGGTAAGCGGCAGGAATGTATGGCGCATCGCTTCATTGCCGCCGTAGCCGCCGCTCGCCAATATCACTCCACGCCGAGCGAGAACCAGTCGTTCCTTGCCATTCTGGCACAGGATCACGCCCCGTACAGCGCGCCCTTCAATGTGCAGTCTCTGCATCGGCGCTGATTGCCAAAGGGTCACACCCTTTTTTCGTGCCGTAAATAGTAGCGCGCCGATCAACGCATTCCCCCCGACGAGCCGGGTTGGACGACCGTGACGCAGCAGGTCACGGATGTAGCGCCCCACCTTTCGCGCGGTATACAAGAAAGCTGCACGATTTCGAAGCGCCGTCCCGAAATGCGCGACGTCGGCATAGGCGACTTGCATACCGCCAAAGATGGTCAGACTGGGAAGTCCGGGGCTGATCCGCGCCAAATCCTTGCCAAGGCGCCGACCGTCGAATTCGGCTGCGCCGATGCTGCGCCCTCGCGCGGCGCCCTTGCGGTTCGGCTCGTAATCCAGGCTATGCCAGTTGTCGAAGCGTAGGGCGCTGTGCGTCTCCATCATGCTGACCATGTCCGGGCCATGTTTCAGAAAAGCGCCGATCTTTGCTTCGTCATAAAAACTGCCCATCAGGTCGCGGAGATAGTCGTCAGCCTGTTCCGGGCTGTCGGGCAGACCGGCGGCGGCCATATGCGGGTTGTTCGGTATCCAGGCAACCGCGCCCGACCGCGCCGTGGTGCCGCCGAACGTCTCCGCCTTCTCGATCACAAGAACGGACAGGCCGCGATGCGCCGCCACGACTGCGGCGGTGAGGCCGGCCGCGCCAGAGCCGACCACCACCAGATCGAACGTCGATTCCTCATCCATTATCGTGTCCTTGACTATGAAGCTATGGGAACGGGGAAACGTGCCAGTCTCTCGCTATCGTTAGTCCGGCCGGGCGCCAGCTTTCACCCAGCGGCGCAGTCTGGCGATCGACTCTGCATCCAGCGCGCCCGTCAGAGGCATCCGCTCTCCCGATCCGCCGGCCTGGACATGCGTGCCTTCCACCTTGCGGATGAGGTAGCTCTGCTCTGGCTGGCCCGGCG
The DNA here is from genome assembly GCF_014280435.1 of Sphingobium sp. KCTC 72723. Classification (NCBI taxonomy): domain Bacteria; kingdom Pseudomonadati; phylum Pseudomonadota; class Alphaproteobacteria; order Sphingomonadales; family Sphingobiaceae; genus Sphingobium; species Sphingobium sp. KCTC 72723. Next base: position 2,689,510 of record NZ_CP060388.1, read on the forward strand.
CGATATAGGGAAGGATGCTTTCCCCGCTCTTCACCGCCACTATGGCTGCATAAGCTGACCCATTTTCCAGATTCAGGTTGCCCGAAGCTCCTTGCGCCTGATGGCACGCCACACAATTGGCGTCGAAAATCGGCTGAATATCCCTACTGAAATCCGGACCTTCCGATACGCTCTGCGGCTTCTCCGCCTCTTTGTCAGCGACCTGCTTCCCGACGTCCGAGCAGCCACAGATCAATGCCATCGAGAGGCAGGCCAAAGTCCATCCACGCTGCCAGGCATTTGGCCATCGCTTATTTTTCATTGCATCATCCTCGCGCAGCCGCGGGTAATTTTACGCCAGCGTCATCCTTCACCCGCTCCTGGGCCGCGTTCATTCCCGCCAGATAGCCATAGGTCATCGCCAGGCCGAGCGTGCATCCGCCGCCCCAATAGCTTCGGCCAGCCGGTGACGAAATGCAGTTGCCCGCGCCGTACAGACCTGGGATCGGAACGTCCGACGTATCCACTATCTGCGCCTTGGGATTGATGACAGGACCGCCGTTGGTGTCGAGCACGCCCGACCCCAGGATGATGGCGTAATAGGGGCCTTGCGCCTGAAGCGGATACATGGTGGCGTTGGGCGTCCCACCGCTTGTCCACGACGTGCCTTCGCGCGGGATCGACGTGTAGCTGAGCCAGTCCCTGTCCCATTGGAAGGCACCGCGGCGGAACTGCGGATCGGTGCCGGCCTGCGCATATTCGTTAAACGCAGCGATCGTCTTGGCCATGTTCGCCGAAAAGCCACCGTCGAGGCGGACCTCACCCCAGCGGTCGGCATGACGGTCCAGGCGGGCCTGGACCGCGACGGCCAGAGCGGGCAGGCTGTCGGCCTGGATGACGTAGGAGGCTTGCGCGCCTGCGACTGGCAGAGGGAAATTGTTCGCGAACAAATCGGCGACGCGCCGGTCGTAGATCATAAACAGGAACTGGTTTGGATATTCCTCCCGATTGGCATCCCATGTGAAATGCACTTTCGCCCGGTCGTGATAATTATGCTTTTCATTGACCACGCGCTCGCCATATTTATTGACGATGACCATGCTGTCGCCGGGTGGCTGCCAGATGCCCTTGGGAACACTGGGCAGATCGAGCGTATGCTCCATCACCACCTGCATCCGCCAAGCATTGTTGAGGTTGCCGAGCTTCGCATCGACGGCCTGCGCCATCGTGATGAAATCGCCTTCGCTGGTGGGAACCGCGCACGTCCCGTAGATCGGGGCCGGCTGGAAATTGCGCATCATCTCCTTGTTATGCGCAAAGCCGCCGGTGGCGAAAATCACCGCCTTGCGCGCCCTTAGCCTTACGATCGCCTTATTAGGCGTGGCCAATTCCAGGCCGATCACTTCGCCGTTTCCATTGCGCAATATCGCCTGTGCGGGGTGCTTGAGCAGAAACATGACCTTGCGCTCATCCAGCCAGGCCTTGAGCTGCCGCACCAGTTCGACGCCCAGGCCATAACTGCCATCGGGCTTTTGCGTCATAATCTGACGGCCAAGAGGAACCTTATTCTCTGGCCCCTCATAATAGTCAGGCAGTTGCAGGATCTGCGTAGTCTTGAGCGCGTCGATGCTTTCCATGAACTCGAACGCCTTGGACGCATTATCGTAAAATGCCTCCATCAGCCGATATTCCGGCTCCGCTATGCCAAAGAAGGGCGCTCCGCTACGATAGAGGTGCGGCCGGGCACAGCGGGCCATGTAGCGCAGGGCGTCATCACGGTCGTCCACCTTGCCCTTGGCGCGCAGGAAGCGGTTGTTGGGAACCCACATGCCGCCTTCCGACTTGGTCGATGTTCCGCCATAGGTGGGGCCTTTCTCCACCATGATCACCGACGCGCCCTGGTTCACGGCCGCAACGGCTGCCGACAGCGCAGCCGCCCCCGTCCCGACAATCAATATGTCGGTCTCCTGCGCCCATTCGACAGCATTTCCCGCCGGGCGCGACATGGTCGCGCCCGCAGCAAAGCCCAGCCCTCCGCCAACCGCAGCACCGGCAGCCGTCGAGAAGAATTGCCGACGCGATGAAACAGGTCGGGCAGATGTCGGATGGTTTGCCATGTCGATCCTCAACAGATTTGGCCGCGATGCTTTACCGTTCGAGTCTTGGCTCAGTAATCGAAAGCTATCGTCAGTCCGTAAGTACGCGGCGGCTTGACGAAACCGATGACCGGCGAGCCAAGCAGGGTCGTTGCGACCTGCCCGGATGCGCGGATAGTTTCATTGCCGATATTGCGGATGAAGCCCGTCAGTCGCAGTCCGCCGTCGGTGCGGTAGGTGACGAAGGCGTTCTGGGTGCTGAACGCGGGCTGTGACACATGATTGAGGTTGAAGGGCGAGAAATAGATCCGGTCAGACCAGTTGCTTTCGCCCCGAATTGTCAGCGAACCGCCGGGCACGTCGATGCTATATTGGGCCGAAAGGTCGATCGTATATTTTGGTGCCTGCGGCAGGCTGTTCCCTGAAAGGTCGAAGGCGGGGACGCCATTTTCGTCCAGTGTCGTGCCGTCCCCGGCTGGTCGCGCCTGATCCGCCGTCACATAATCCTTGAAACGTGTATGCAGCCAACTGGCGTTGAGCGTGAGGATGAAGTCGCGCACAGGCTCCAGCGTGAACTCTCCCTCCACACCGTAAATTTCGGCAGCCGCAGCGTTTTCCAAGACCAGCAATTGCCCCTGAACCTTGCCCACCTGAAGATCGGAATAGTCATAATAGAAGCCGGACAGGTTCGCGCGGAGATGGCCGTCGAGCAGAGTCGATTTCAGGCCTATTTCATAGGCGTCGACTTTTTCGGGTTCGAGTGCGGGACCGGTCGAACCCAGGTTGAACGTCCCCGCCTTGAAGCCCTTGGAGTAGGAGGCATAGATCATGAAGTCGCGCGCGATGTCGAAATCGACGCCGATCTTGGGTGTGAAGGATTTGAAGGTCTTGCTGTCCCGGTTGGCCGGAAAGCGGGGACCTGCGGCGGGATCGTACAGATCATCGAAATTGAAGTCGAATTGGTCGGCGACTTTCTTCTTTTCCCAGCTATAGCGCGCGCCCAGCGTCAGGCGCAGGGCATCGGTGATCGAGTAGCTGTCCTGCGCGAAGACGGCGGCGGCGGCGGTCTTGAGGCGTCCGCCAGAGTAGAAACCCTGGACGAACAGGTCCGGGCCGCCCACGGTACGCAGATTGAGCGGCCCCTGGATGAAGCCGTCGATCGTTTCGTGCATATAGAAGGCGCCGACGACCAGCTTGTTGCGGTCGGTGTCTAGATTGAGTTGCAGTTCCTGCGTATATTCGTCCGACGTCTCGCCGAAGGTGATCGGGAAAAGGTCGAGGCCCAGCGGATTGAGGTCCGAGTTCACGAGGAACGTGCTGCTGCGATAGGCGGTGAGCGAACGCAGCGAGAGCGTGTCGCTCAGCTCATAGGAAATATCAGCGCGCGCACCCCAGAATTCGGCTCTGTTGGACGGCTCACGGACACTGGCCACGTTGCGTGGGCCAGGATCGAACCCGCCGAGCAGCAGGCCGGTCGGCGTGACCGGATCGCCCGACGCGGTGAAACCGGCCGGACCGAAATAATGATAGATGTTCGACCTGTCCTTCTGGTGATAATAATCGGCCCCCAGCAGGATCGTCAGCCGCTCGGTCGGCTCGAACAGCAACTGTCCGCGGATTGCCTGCGAATGTTTGTTATCGACGTCTGCGCCCGTCAGACGATTTTCGCCGTAACCGGAATGGCTCTGGATCTGGCCCGCCAGCCGTATCGCGACCTTGTCGCTCAGGCCCGTCGAATAATGGGCTTCCGCGTTGATGGCGTCATAATTACCGTAGGTCAGGCTGACGCCCGCCTTGGTGGTGAAAGTGGGGCGGTTGGTGATGATGTTGACGCTGCCGCCAGTGGCGTTGCGGCCATAGAGCGTCCCTTGCGGTCCGCGCAACACCTCGACCCGTTCGACATCGTAGAAGGAGGCGAGGGCGGCCGCCGAGCGGGAGAAGAACACGCCGTCCTGATTGAAGGCGACACTGCTTTCCGCGCCGGTCGAAATATTGTCGACGCCGATCCCGCGCAGGGTCAGCCGGGCCTGTCCCACCTGTTCGGAGACGTTAAGGCCGGGGACGGTGGAGGCGATCGCAGTCAGGTCCGTCGAACCGCGCTGGGCCAACGCCGCGCCGCTGATGGCGGATACGGCGATGGGAATGTCCTGCACGGATTCCGCGCGCTTCTGGGCGGTCACGACGATGTCGGCGATGCCTGTCGTTTCGGGTGCAGTGGCCGCCGCGCCTTCGACACTCTGTTGCGCGGCCGCTTGGGCAAACGCCGGTGTTGTAGAAAGCGCGATGGCCGCTACGCTCGACAGAGCCGCGCTGCGTAAGTATCGATAAGTCATATGTCCTCCCGATTGTCGTATTTTCGTTGTTTTTGAGCCGCTGATGCTGTTGTTCAGCCCGCCACCTTGACCTCTTCCCGACACAGCCTAGCTATTTTGCGCCGCACCCTGATCGCGGCGGCATCGCTCGACAGGATGGCTGGCCGCATGTCCCAGAAATCCCGGCCGGCCATCCTGTCCTGCACTGCCTCGATCATCGGATTGTCTTCTTCGAGGAAGATGCGGTTCTGCAATTCCCCGATAATGCGCGGCTGCCAGGCGTCCATATCCGCGTAGGAGCCGGAACTGCCGAAGAAATAATGGGTGGTTCGTTCCGTCTCGGGCGTGAAGATGTGGAAGGCATAGCCGCCCTCATCCTGCACCGCCGGTTCGCCCGGCAGCACCGCGCCGAAATCGAGGATCATCGCCGAGGGCGCATGCCATTCGACATTGTTCCACTGGTCGCACAGCTGGCCCTCCAGCGGTCCGAAGGGGCAGATCGTGCCGGGCATCCACAATTCGGCGCGGATCGCGCCATCCTGTTCGCGCACGTGTATGTCGCCCGCCCGCATGCTTTCGTTGCCGAGCGAGCCGTCGTGCAGATAGTGGACATGGGTCAGGTCCATGATGTTGTCGGTTTCGAGCAACCAGTTGCCCTGGACGTGCAGATAATTGCCGATATTCTCGTGGCCGCCGGGCATGGGTATCCGCGATAGGGGTGGGATCAGGTCGGGATTGACCTGTTCCCTGTCGCCCAGCCAGATCCAGATTCCCCGATGCCGCTCGACCACGGGATGGGATTGAACGCAGGTACCGGGCGGAAAGCTGCTGTAGGCAGACGCATTGCCCAGGCACATGCCGGCCGCATCGAAACGCAGGCCATGATAGCCGCATTGGACGACACCGTCCTGCACCCGGCCCCTGGAGAGGGGAGCGAACCGGTGCGGACACATGTCGTCCAATGCTGCAGGCGCGCCATCCGCGTCGCGAAAGAGGACCACCGGCCGATCGAGCAGGGTGCGCGCCAGCAGCCGATCGCGTGCCAGGTCATCGGCCCAGCAGGCCATGTACCAAGCATTGCGCGGATAGCTGCAATGGTGAACCCGTGTCGACAATGCCTTCTCCTCTGCATGTCTGGAAGACGTCATTTCATCGCGCCTTCCTTGACCTGAACCTTATTGCGCCGCACCTGATGCATCCAATTGTCCTTGCTGATGGCAAGCATAAGAGCAGGATATTGGCGGCGCGTTTCCTACCAATGCGCCGTCGGCAGCCCGGCGACCGGCGATGTGAAGGCGGGGATGCTGGTCCCTCGCAGCGAGCCCAGGCAGGCGGTGCGCAGGTCCGGCCCGGCAAAGGTCACGCTGGCGAGCCAAGGGGCGATCGCCCCGCCGCAGGCCGCCAGGGTGTCGAACGAAACCGGCGCGCCACTTGCAAATTCCGCCTCGAACCGGTCGGTTGCCTGACTGTTGCCGAATGCGGCGAGTTCCAGGCAGTTGCCATCGGGCGTGATCGCGACCAGCCGGTCAGCGAAGATCATCGTCGCCCATAAATTGCCATAGGCGTCGAAGCAGATACCGTCGATCACGCCGCGACCGAGCGAGGAAGGTCCGTAGACCTCACGATCGCTGAGCGAGCCATCCGCGCCAACGCGCAGGCGGGTGACGCACTTGCCGGTAGTTTCAGCGACGTAGAGCCATTCTTCTGCCGCATCGAGGCGGACTTCGTTGGTGAAGGCGAAGCCATCCGCGACCACGCGGATGCCGCTGTCGTCCACCAGCGCGATATAGCCATCGCGGATCGTGGGGGTAATCGCATCAGTCCATGGATTGACCATGGTGGAAACGGTGAGCCACAATCGCCCCTTGCTGTCGCGCAGAACGAAATTGACCTTTCCCATCGGCTTGCCGTCGATCCGGTCGTGCAGCACGCGGGTCGCGCCGGTGTCTCGGTCCATGATTTCCAGCCGGTCGGTGCCGAAATTGGAGATCAGGATCATGTTGTCCGGCCCGAAGGCGATGCCGTTGGGGAGCGTGCCGGACACCAGGCTCTGCTCCGCATCACCCGACAGGTCGAAATGGGCGTCGGCGCTCTGACATATCAGTGTCTGCGTGCCATCCGGCGTGATCCGCATCACGCCCCCGCGCGCGTCGGCTGACCATAGGGTGCCGTCGCGCTGCGCCAATATACATTCCGGGCGTTGCAGGTCATGGCCGATCATGCGCAGCATATGATCCTCTACGCGGAAGCCGACCAGTGGGTTGGGACCGCGCCCCTGCCGGATCAGGGTCATGCCGCGATCCTCGTTTCCGATGCACCCTTGAGCTGTAACAGCTCACGGGCATCCTGCGGCGTCGCGACGTCGATAGACAGGCCGTGCAGGACCGCAATGATGCGTTCGACCTGCTCTGCATTGGATTTGGCCAGGCGGCCAGGTTCGCCCCAAAGCGAATCTTCCAGGCCCACGCGCACATTGCCGCCCATCGCGGCCGACATGGTCGCGATGGGCATCTGGTGCCGCCCAGCGCCTAGCACCGACCAGACATAGTCGTCGCCGAACAGACGATCCGCCGTGCGGCGCATCATGGCGACGTCTTCGGGATGGACGCCGATGCCGCCCCGGATGCCGAATACCGACTGGATGAAGAAGGGCGGCTTCAGCAATCCGCGATCGGCGAAATGGGCGGCTGAGTAGAGATGGCCGACATCATAGCATTCGACCTCGAACCGCGTACCCTGTGCCGAACAGCGTTCCAGGATATAGGCGATGTCGCGGAACGTGTTGCGGAAAATATAGTCGTCGCTGCCGCGCACATAGGGCTCTTCCCACGCATGTTCGAAGCAGGTGAAGCGTTGCAGCATTTCGTAGAAGGCGAAGTTCATCGACCCCATGTTGAGCGAGGCGATCTCCGGCTGGAACGTCAGGGCTGGCGCCAGCCGCTCCTCCAGCGTCAGGATCGGTGAACCGCCGGTGGTGATGTTGATGATCGCGTCGCAGCGGTCCGCAATCACCGGCAGGAAACGGCTGTAGATATCCGGGTCTTGCGTGGGCCGTCCGCTTTCGAGATCGCGGGCATGGAGGTGAACGATAGTGGCGCCGGCGCGGGCCGCCTCTATCGCGGAGGTCGCGATCTCCTCCGGCGTCACCGGCAGATGCGGCGACATGGACGGCGTATGTATTCCACCCGTCACCGCACATGTCACGATCACCTTGCGCATCCATCGTCCCTTCAGTCATTCTGTTTGACGGCAAAGTTTCCAGATCGTGGATGATACGGGAAATCACTTTGCCCGATGCAACGGATAAGCCCGCCTGATCGGTTCGCGAATGTCGATAGGCAGCGATTATGCCACGCATACCGACAAATGATTTTTGCCCATGGTCAGGCCGTATTACCTCCGGCTTTCAACAAGGCATGGCCGTGGAAACGGACAGCCCCAGCAGGCCCGCAAAGGGCGCGGGAGGGATCGAGACATGGCAATCATCGGGATTAGGCGGCTGCGTTATTCTGTATCGGACACAGAGGTTGCGCGGCGCTTTTTCGCTGATTTCGGCTTGCGTTCGACGGGCGGCGACGCGCCGGGCCGGTTCAGGCTTGCCAACGGATCGGAAATCGACATCCTGCCTGCCGGTGACCCTGCGCTTGCATCTTCGCAGATCGTCGGTGACGGTGTTCATGAGGTCTGCTGGGGTGTCGACAATGAGGCATCGCTCGGCGCACTGGCCGACAATCTGGGCCGCGACCATGCGCTTGAAACGGTCGAAGGCGGGTTTCGCACGTTGTTGTTCGGCGTGCCCTTCTCATTCGTCGGCTGGACGCCCAGCAGTTTCGCCAATGCGCCCGATCCGGTAAATGCGCCCGGCGTGGTGCGCAGGCTTAATACGCACCGCAAATGGCGCCGCCGTGCGCGGCCCAAGGTGATCAATCATGTCGTGTTCCGCCTGCCAGATTATATCGAAGCGGGGAAATTCATGCGCGCGCGGCTCGGCTTCCGGTTGAGCGATGTGCAGACTGGTTTTGGTCATTATCTGCGCGCAGGCGGCAGCAACAATCATCATAATTTGCTCTTCCTCAACGCCAACGCGCATTTCCCGGGCTGCGACGGCCAGTTGCGTTTTGATCATGTCAATTTCGGTGTCGAGGATATCGACGAACTGATGATCGGCGCCAACTTTATGTTGCGACGCGGCTGGCAGCCGTCCGATATTGGACTGGGCCGGCACCGGATCGATTCTGCGCTCTTCTATTACCTGCCTTGTCCGGCAGGCGGGGAGGCAGAATATGGCACCGACGCCGACTATGTCGACGATGCTTGGGTGCCGCGCGAATTCGACGTGCCCCTCTTTGCCTATAGTCACTTCACCCACAATGTTCCGCCTTTCCTGCAGACGGAGCCGGAATGGAGCTTCAAATATCTGACCGAGGCGCAGATCGCCGAAGGGAGCGATGATGTTTGAGCCTTTCCCGACCAACTATGTCTGGAATCTGTCGATCAATCTTGCGCTGGAGATGGGCGGAGCGATCGGAGAGATCGATATCGCCAACCGCGCGACCGCTCGGGCCGCCGAAACAGGAGACAATGGCGTCGATGCCTTTTTCGACACATGGCTCGCCATGGCGGCACGGGTCAATGCTATGGCGGACGATGACCATAGGGCCGGGCATGGCGAGAGTGCGGCAGCCAAATATCGGCGCGCCTGCGCCTATCTCATAACGGCTGAACGGATGCAGGCGAACGACTATCCGCCGCGCCAACAGGCCTATGCCGCCATGTTGCGGGCCTTTGCACGCCATGCCGAATGTAGCGGTGAGCCATGCGAGATGGTCGATATTCCCTATGCCGAAAGCCATTATCCCGCGCTTTTCTGTTCGGCGGCGACGCAGGATAATCCCGCGCCGCCCTGCATGGTCTTCTGCAACGGCCTCGACAGCGTGAAAGAGATGGTGTTCTTGGTCGGCCTGCCCGCGGCGTTGCGCGCGCGCGGCATTTCCTGCCTCATCGTCGATCAACCCGGCGTGGGCGGTGCGCTGCGGCTAAACAGGCTACCCGCGATCGTGGAAACGGAGATCTGGGCGGGCAAGGCTGTCAATTGGTTGGAGGCGCGCGGGGATGTCGCGCCCGACCGGATCGGGATGATGGGCTGGTCGCTGGGCGGCTATTATGCGCCACGCGCCGCCGCCTTCGAAAAGCGGTTCAAATTGTGCGTCGCATGGGGCGCCAATCATGAATGGGGTCAGGTCCAGCAACGGCGGCTTCGCAACGAGGGCGAAAATCCGGTGCCGCATTATTGGGCGCATGTCATGTGGGTGTGGGGCCAGGACAATCTGGACGATTTCATGGCCCTGTCGGACCATATCAGCCTGACCGGCGCGGTCGAGCATATCGATGTGCCCTTCCTGGTCGTGCATGGCGAGAATGATCGGCAGATACCGGTCGAATATGCCTATCGCTCACACGAACAGGCGGTGCGCAGCCCGCGCGCCGACCTCAAGATATTCACCGCTCAGGAAGGTGGGATCGAACATTGCAGCGCCGATAATATGGAGCCGGTCCGCAGCTATATCGCGGACTGGGTGCAAGACAGATTTGCCGAAATGATCTGATCGCGCGACAGTCGCGTGGAAATTATAATAGGAGTAGGGAAACAATGACCGATCTAACAGGCGCCGTCGTTGCGCTGACCGGCAGCGGTTCTGGCCTCGGCCTCGGCCTTGCGCAATATTTCCGGACTTTGGGGGCGAAGTTGGCCCTGCTCGATATCTCGCCTGAAAAAGTCGTGGCGCTCCAGCACGCCTTTGGCGACGACACGCTCGTCATGCGGGGCGACGTGCGCGATATCGACGCGCTTCAGGCCTTTCGTGACGCAGCCGTCGCCAAATTTGGCGGGATCGACTGCCTCGTCGGGGCGCAAGGCATCTTCGATGGCAATCGTCCGATCTCGGAATTGCCGGTCGAGAAAATTCCCGCTGCCTTCAACGAAGTGATGCATATCAACGTGCTGGGCTATATCCTGTCGGCCGTGGTGTTCCGCGAGGAATTGGCAAAACGCAACGGTTCGATCACGCTGACCGCCTCCTCCAACGCCTCCTACTGCGCCGACGGGGGCGGGCTGCTCTACACCGCGTCCAAACATTCGGTGCTGGGCGTCGTGCGCCAGTTGGCGTTCGAATTCGCGCCGGACATTCGGGTCAACGCCGTCTCGCCCTGCGGCATCGCTGATTCAGACCTGCGCGGCCCCGGCGCGCTCGGTCTTGAAGGCGAGAGCCAGCAGGACATTCCTAAGGACAGTTTCATGGCGATGATCCGCAAGGTGACACTGCTCGATCATCTGCCGACCGGCGCGGAATATGGGCCGGCCTATGCGCTTTTGGCTGACCCCAGGCAGCGCATCCTGACGGGCGAGATCATCATGGCCGACCAGGGCCTTGCCAATCGTCCCATCATTTCTGTCCGCTGAGGAAGAACGCAATCATGGTCATGAACACAGCGCAATCACGCCCCGGCCCCGGAGAGCGGCTGGACGACATTCTCAACAGTACCCGCGCCGAACTGGACAAGGGTCTGGTGCCGGTCAACATCTTCGCCAACGCCGATATTTTCGACGCGGAGATGGAACGCATCTTCGCCAAAAGTTGGGTGTTCCTGGGATTCGAGTCCGAAATCCCCGACAAGGGCGACTTCATGCAGCGCAAGATGGGGCGCGACAGCGTGATCGTAACCCGCGACGCCAAGAATGAAATTCACGTCCTGGCCAATTTCTGTCGCCATCGCGGGACGAAGCTGTGTCAGACCGATGTCGGCAACCAGAGCCATTTCCGATGCCCCTATCATGGCTGGGTGTTCAAAAATAATGGCGACTGGATCGGCGCGCCCGACAAGAGCAAGGCCTATAAGGGGCTCGACCCCAAAGAGTGGGGATTGCTTAAGGCGCCGCATGTCGAGAGTTTTCTCGGCATGATCTTCGCCTCGCTCGATCCCGATGCGCCCCCGCTCATGGACTATCTCGGCGGTGCAGCCTGGTTCATGCGCGGGTTGATGGACCTGCATCCGGGCGGCATGAGTCCGATGGGGCCGCCCGACCGTTACAAGGTGCGCGGCGACTGGAAGACGGGTTCGGAGAATTTCGGTGGCGATGGCTATCATGTCGCAGTGGCGCACGGGTCGGTCCAGACGATCCAGCTCGCGCAGGGATTTGACGTATTGAATAATTTCTCGACACATTATGTCATACCGGGCGGGCACAGCTTCCTTGGTCATGATTTTGACGGCATGTTTGGTCCCGATGGCCATGTCTGGTATTATCCGCCCGATATCCAACAGCATTTCGACCTGGATCGCCTCGACCCGCTGCTTCAGGATGTGGTGAAGAAAAACCCGCCGATCGTCGGGACGGTCTTTCCGAATTTGAGTTTCCTGCGCTTCTTCGGCCCGCCTTCGCCCGGCACGCCGCCTGCGGTCTATACCTCCTGGCGGCAATGGCAGCCTTCTGGACCGGGCGAGATGGAGCTATGGTCTTGGCAGCTAAAATGGAATTTCATGGACGAACAGCAGGCCGCCGACAGCTATGCCGCAGGTCAGTTCGGCTTCAGTTCGGCTGGCATATTTGAACAGGACGATACGGTCGTCTGGGAAGGCGCGCCGGAAGCGGCGCGCAGCGTGTGGGCGCGCAAGGAAAATACCGTTTTCAACATGCAGATGGGTATGGAGGGGATGGGCCAGCAGACGCTCGACGAGAGTTGGGACGGGCCGGGCGAAGCCTGGCGTCCGGGTCCAGGCGAACCCAGCCAGCGCGCCTTCTACCAGCATTGGCTGAGCCAGATGGCGGAGACTGGCCAATGAGCGCCATCACGCCTGCCGTGGAATTTGCGGTTCGCCAGTTCCTGGGTCGCGAGGCGATGCTGCTCGACAATGGCCGGCTGGAAGACTGGGTCGGCCTGCTGGACGAGGTGATACTCTATGAAATTCCCTTGCGCATCAGCGCACGCAAGCGGGAGGACGAGTTCCCCAAAGGCGCCTTTCGCATGCATGAGGATATGGCGATGATCCGCAAGCGACTGGAACGGATGGGCACGAACGAGAATTGGGCGGAAGACCCCGCTTCGCGCACCGTGCGGACGGTCGGCTCGATCTTCGTGGAGGAGGATGAGGGGGACGACATCTATCGCGTCCACAGCGCGCTTACCCTTTACCGCCAGCGTGCTCTGGACCGAGCCTATGAATGGATACCCGCGCGAAGGATCGATCGCATCCGGGTCGAGGCCAGTGGAGAATGTCGCCTGGTACGACGCACAATCATCCTGGCCGAAACGATCCTCCAGACCCCGAACCTGGCCGTGTTTCTGTAATGCTGGCCGTGGCGCGGCTGGTTAGCCCAGCTCCGCCGCGGCCTCCTTCATTACCGCGCGCAGCCAGATATGGCCGGGATCGTCATCGCTGCGATTATGCCAGATGAGCGTTTCCTTGAGAGTGCCAAGGTTCATGGGCGGCCGCAGGACGCGGACCTTCTGCGTGTCGGCCAACTGCTCGGCCAATTTGCTCTGCACCGTAGCGATCAGTTCGGTGCCGGGCAGCATCTGGAGCAATCCAGCAAAGGTAGGCACGTGCAGCAATTCCTTGATCACGATGCCGCGCCGTTCGATTTCCGCCTCTTCGACCGTCCGCACATTAGCGCCGAAAAAGGCGAGGGCGTGCGGATAGGATAGGTAATCGTCCTTCGTCATGCTTTCGCCGATCGGATGATCGCGCGCGACGACGCACACGAAAGTGTCTGCGAACAGATCGGCGGTCAAAAGGTCGACATCGCGTCCCTCGCGGCCGAAAAGGCTGCGGTCGCCATGGGTGATCACCAAGTCGATATCGCCCCCCTCCAGTCTTGAGAAACTGGGTCCGAACACATTCTCGATCATCAGCCTGAGTTGCGGCGCACGGGCAGCCAAGATGCGCACGACCTTCGGCAGATAGATATGGACGCAATAGTCCGACATCGCCACGCGGAAAGTCCGCTCCGATGTTGCCGGATCGAAGATCGCCTGCGTTTCCAGCGCTGCGTTGATATGCAGCAGGGCAGTGCGGACCGGTTCGATGAGCGCGCGCGCCTTGGGCGTCAGTTCCATTTCGCGCCCGACCCGCAGGAGCAGCGGGTCGTCGAAATGCTGGCGCAACCGTTGCAGCGAACCGCTGAGCGCCGGCTGGGTTACGCACAGACGATCGGCTGCCCGCGTGACGCTGCGCTCCGACAGGAGCGTATCCAGCGCCAGCAGCAGATTGAAATCGAAACGGTTGAGATTAGCCATTATGCTTCAAGTCCATCCTCTCGCCTGATCATTGTCGATGCAACTACGGCGCTTCTGCATCCCTGATGGCAAATCCGGCAGGCTTTTGCGCATCTTTTGAACTTATGCCCGGCATAGGGCGAAGCAATTTCCGCATCCGCTTTTGCGTGAGTAAGCCCCTCTAGGCAATGACGTAGCAGGATTGGGGGCAGGAATGATCGACCTTTCGGGCATGACCGCGATCGTGACCGGTGCAGGCGGGGGGCTTGGCCGCGCGCACGCGCTGGCGCTGGCGGCGGATGGCGCAAGGGTGGTGGTGAATGACCTTGGCGACGGCGCTCGCGCGGTGGCCCAAGAGATCGCCGCAAATGGCGGTGAAGCGATGGAGGATAGGACCAACATCACCGATTTTGCTGCTGTTCAGGCGATGGTCGGGGAGGTGGAACATCATTGGGGGGCGGTGGACATTCTGGTCAACAATGCCGGCATCCTGCGCGACCGCAGCTTTGCCAAGATGGACATGGAGGATTTCCGCGCGGTGATCGAGGTTCACCTCATGGGATCGGTCCACTGCGCCAAGGCGGTCTGGGACGGTATGCGCGCGCGTCGGTATGGACGGATCATCTTCACCACCTCGTCGTCGGGCCTGTTCGGCAATTTCGGGCAGGCCAATTATGCTGCCGCAAAAATGGCGCTGGTGGGCCTGATGCAGACGCTTCGCCTGGAAGGCGAGAAATATGGCATCCGCGTTAATTGCCTCTCCCCGTCAGCGGCAACGCGCATGACCGATGGGTTATATGGGGCAGATGAGTTACGGCAGCTCGATCCTGCACTGGTCGCGCCTGCCATTGTAGCTCTCTCCGCGTACGAAGCGCCCAATGGGGCGATCTTGTGCGCTGGCGCGGGCAGCTTCGAGATTGCGAAGATGTTGTTGACGCAGGGGCTGGTGGTGAACGAACCGGATGCCGCTGCCACGATACTGAAATGTTGGCCCGACATCGATGATGGCCTGGACGCATTCGTGCCGCTTCATGGGCCTGACCAGTTCAGTTATGAGATAGCAAGGGCAAGCGCTCAGCTGGCTTCGCTCCCAAACTAAGCGGCTGTGTCAGTGTGATCTGCTAATCCCACATCACAGGATGTAGGCATCGGCGCCGGACCTTCGACCCATGTGTTGATTGTGTCGGCCGAAAAAATCGACGGCGAAAACTCCTCCAGACGCCCTCCGCAAAAGGCTGCTATGCAGATAAGCGGACGTTTTCGTTCATTTCAGGAAATGGCCCGACGTGGTCGACGCCTGCCTGGATAGCAGACCTTCCGCACCTGGGGATCAAGATCTGATCTATGAGTGTCTCATAAGGGTCGGCCTATGCCTGCCGATCTCTAACGGCGCATGGCAAGTGCAGCCATGCCGGTCGCTTCGTCTGTCATGAAAAGATAGGCGTCCGTGCCAGGTTTGCGGTCCTTGTTGATTGACCGGGCTGCTACAGCGCCGTCTTTGCCTTGATGAGCGGCCAGCCAAGCCTGGGCCCGTTTGAGCGCCACCGCGCTGGCCGGTCCTCCTACTTCTCGCAGAATTACCGCGACTATCGCGGTGGCATATCCGTCGCTCTCTTGCGGCATGATGGAGCCGTCGACCCTCTGCCAAGTCGACAGGCTTGGCAAATTCCATCCTCCGTTTACTTGTTGGCAGGCGACCAGTTCCGAAACGATCCTGCTTCGCTGATCCGTGGCTAATACGCCGCCTAGCTGGCTATCAGCCCACAGGATGAGTGCGCGGGAATAAAGCGAGCCGCCCGTACCTGTTCGCAGATAAGCGCGCAGTGCATCGACCTGCGGAGCAACCGCCGGATCGGCAGCATACCCGTCGGGCGCACGCGCGACAGCCAGCGCGGCTAATGTCGCACCCCAATAGGTTGCAGTCGGAGATTCGAAGGGTTCCAGCCGGAAATTGAGCCAGGTAAAGCCCCCCTTCTGATCGCCCGCCTTCATCTGCACGCCCCACATATTGGCGAAGGCCTGTCGCGTGTCGGGTCCAAGATGGCCGCGTTCCTGATCCCGCGTCGCCAGTATCAGCGCGTTAAGAACGGCTTCGACGCCGCGAGACTCCGCCGACTTGGGTACGCCGCGTGTCTGGTCGGGATAGAAAGGCTCTACCTCACCCCAAAGATAGACACGCTTCACCACATCATCGAACATCGCCATCTCATCGATGCTTCGCTGTTGCTTGCCTGACTGGCTGCGGAGCGAGGGCATGGCAAGGACATGGGGCAAGGACGTGTGGCAGGATACACAGCGCGTGCCATGGTCCCGCTCAGCCTTGGGCCATTGACGCCACCAGGTTAGACGATTGTCCAGATAGGCTGCTGCTGCGGTGCCATTCCAGGCCGACTTCTTTGTTGGCACGGCGTCTCCACGCGCGACCATTACCACGGCGAGTAAAACGGCGGAAGAAATGAGCGGCCAGCGTGTCATGCAGGATTCCCGACGATGAGAGAAAAATGATAGCGAAGAGGTGCATTGGCACCATGGGTCATTCGACGTAATTCGCCTGAAAGGGTGAGGATTTCATCCCTTGCTGTCGGCCAGGCTGTGCATGATCAAAGCCATCGGCAAGAGCGGGTTCTGGGCCATCAATCCGTCAATCACGCCAGCTTTGTTCGAGGCCGGATGGTTTTGGCTGGCCTTCCACTTACCCTCCATCCGGTCGATCGAGATTTCGATGCCGGTGATGCCTTTAAGCTGGCCCTCAATATAGGCTGCTGGCGCATCAGTGACGGACCACGGCTCGGGTCGATATTGCTCCTGCTGCCCGGTCAGAGCATCGATCTGCATCCTGAGCCAGTCGGGATCGTCAATGATGACGGGCCGCCCTCTTGCCTGCACCATGACATAATTCCAGGTCGGAACGACTTTGCCATGCAGCCGCTTGGTGGGATACCAGGACGGCGAGACATAGGCTTGCGGTCCCTGAAAGATCACCAGCGCTTCAGTGCCCACACGAAGGTCCGCAAGCTGCGAATTTGCTTTCGCCAGATGTGCCTTCAGCACCCCTCTTTCGCCAGCGTCGGAATGCAGCGTGAAAGGAATGAGGTCGGCGCTGATGCCGCAAGCTCCCGATGTCACGAGCATGGCGAGCGGATAGGCAACGATCGCCTGATGCAGGATTTCGATGCGATCTTCGCGGAAGGCGGAAGGCCGATACATGGCGCGACCCGTCAACCGAAGGTGCGCATCAGCAAGGATGTCGCAAGCGAAAGCATGATGATCCCCACGATAGCATCCAGCACGCGCCAGGCCATGGGACGGGCGAACAGCGGCACAAGCAAGCGGGCACCGTAGCCCAGCGCGGCGAACCATGTGAAACTGGCTGAAACGGCCCCTGCGACAAAGATCGGTCGCAGGGCAGCGGGCTGAGCCGACCCTGCCGCGCCCATCAGCAAGACCGTATCAAGATAGACGTGCGGATTAAGAAAGGTGAAGCCAGCTGTCGCGGCAATCGCCCCGCCAAGGCTTATGCTGCCGTTTGAAGCTACTGCCATAGTCTCCGGTGCGGCCATGCGTCGCAATGCTTTCAAGCCGTACCAGCCCAAAAAGGCCGCTCCGCCGATTGTTAAAAAGAGCGTCAATTGCGGGGCAGCTGCCAGAAAGGCACCGACGCCTGCAACGCCCGCCACTATCAGCAGAGCGTCTGCGCTGCCGCAGAAAAGGACGACTGGCCCAACATGCTCGCGCTTGAGCCCCCGTCGGAGCACAAACAGGTTCTGGGCCCCGATAGCCATGATCAATGCCGCAGACAGCAGGAAGCCGGAGAGAAAGGGAGCGAACATGTTGGTCATTCTCTCCATATCCCGCATTACCGAAGCTTAGCATAACTTGTTATTCTAATCCTGATGAAGCAATACTTCATCATGTTGGACTATCCCTCCCTTGCGGCTGTCGCCGCCGTCGTGCGCGAAGGCA
The DNA here is from genome assembly GCF_014280435.1 of Sphingobium sp. KCTC 72723. Taxonomy (NCBI): domain Bacteria; kingdom Pseudomonadati; phylum Pseudomonadota; class Alphaproteobacteria; order Sphingomonadales; family Sphingobiaceae; genus Sphingobium; species Sphingobium sp. KCTC 72723. The sequence goes on from NZ_CP060388.1 coordinate 2,707,135, forward strand.
GCTTCGAAAAAGCCGCCGCTCTGCTCAAGATCACCCCCTCGGCGGTTTCACAGCGGGTCAGGGGATTTGAAGAGCGGTTGGGGATCGCCCTCGTCGTTCGTGGGCAACCTTGTACGGCGACAGAGCAGGGCCGGGAGCTATGCGCGCATTTCGACAAAGTGCGTCTGCTTGAAGCAGATCTTCCGATGAGTTTTGCCAACGGAATACAGGATAGCTCCAGCCCATCTCTGAGCATTGCAGTCAATGCCGACAGCCTTGCGACATGGTTTCCATATGCCATGGCGGACTTTGCCCGAACGACCGGGATGCTGGTGGAATTGACGCTTGAGGATGAAGGGCACACGGCCGATCGTCTGCGGACCGGAGAAGTGCTTGCTGTCGTCACATCCGACCCGGAACCCGTCGCCGGATGCAGGACGATTGCAGTGGGATCGCTCAGCTATGTCGCTTGTGCCAGCCCGGATTTTGTCGCTCGATATTTCCCGACCGGGATTGACGGGGACAGTCTTAACATAGCGCCAGTCATGCGCTTCAACAGGAAAGACCAGCTTCAGGGAAGGTGGGCTAAAGCCGCCTTCGGCACGGACCTGAATGCACCAACGCACTGGATTCCATCGACGCAGGGATTTCTCGACCTCGCCTGCGCCGGTCTTGGTTGGGGCCTTCAACCGAAGACATTGGCAAAACCGCACATCAATGCAGCTACTCTGGTTGAATTGGTGCCGGGAGACACAATGGACGTCCCACTATTCTGGACGGTATCCCGTCTCCACGCCCAAGCCCTTCAGGCCATGACTGATGCTGTGAAAAATGTAGCCAGGCAGCACCTTCAACCCGTGCCAATGTGAAGAAGCCGACTGACTGGAATCAGGAACGAAAAATTCGGTCATAAATGTCTCAGAAGGGTCGATGTTCAGCTTTTCAAATGTCCGAGCCGGTCCTCATCAGTGTAGATGTCGAAACGGGTAAGGATTGCCGTACCAAAGCTGGTGGTGAGGGCGGCGTCGGTCGCGTCCCGGCCCCTTGCCATCAATATGCGCCCCCGCCGCGGTCGGATATGGCGCGCGTCGAACACATACCAATGTCCGCCGATATAGGCCTCGAACCAGGCGGAAAAGTCCATATCGCCCACCAGCGCGGGCAGGTCCATGTCACCCATATAGCCAGTGCAATAGCGCGCGGGCACGTTCATGCAGCGGCAAAGCGTAATGGCCAGATGGGCATAGTCGCGGCAAACGCCCTCCCGCTGCTGATAGGCGTCCCAGGCGGACTTGCCGGGATGCGCCTTGCCATAGTCGAAGCTAATCCATTCATGGACGAAAGAGACGATGTCCTGGACCAGGCTCCACCCCTTGGGCTTTCCACCAAAGAGCGACCAGGCAATCTCGCTCAGCCGATCGGTTTCACAATAGCGGCTGGCGAGCAGGTAGAGCAGAACATCATCCGGCAACTGCTCAATGGGCAGCTGCTGTGCGTCTGCTGCCACGATATCCGGTGTGAAGGGGTCTTCGATCACGAAGCCGCAGGAGATTGTCGTGCTTCCTGCTGGCAGTGTCAGCCGGGAGCAGATATTCCCGAATATGTCGATATAATCGTAAAGCGGAATATCGGGGTCGGTCATGATTCGCTGTGCTGTACGCAAGTCACGGTTGCGGGTGGGATGCACGCTCAGCGCCGCCAGCATTGGCGTGGGCTGGTGCGTCATGAAACTGATATTGTAGCCGGCGCGAATGAGCATGGAAAAGCCTCGAAATAGCGACCGCTGTTTATTCTACGGTCTCAATAATATACCGGCACCTTGCGTTTGACTGTCGACACACTCAACGACCTAAGCGGAATGTCCGCACTTGGCGAAGGAAATCTCGCCTATCAACTTGGGCGAAGGGTCGATTTACGCGCACTGCTATCTGCCGCAGGATTTCAGGCCGGGCAGCACGCTTTCCATTCAGCAGCAACAGCGCCCAGCGCTGCATCGACCGGTCATGTAAAAGCCCCATCTCGCCGCCTAATTACGTGCCAGCGGCACTGATTCAGGGTGCCGCCAAATCCGATCGCTGCTAAAGCAGGATGATGCCCCAGAACGATGCGCCGCGGCCTGCGCCAGAACCGTCACTCCATTCTTCACTCTGGTCAGAAGCCGATCGCCTCGCGGCGCTCGAAGGCTATGCGATTTTAGAGGCTGACCGAAAAAGAAGTTGGGTGATATCAGCGAGATGTGATTCAGTCGGAGTTGCGAAACGACGACGGAGTGACACATGTGGACCGACACCACCCGGCGGCAGTATGCCAGAGCCGAACTGCTTTTGCCAAGTGATCTGACTGACGCGGAATGGGCGATTTTGGAACCGCTGCTCCCACCGCGTTCGAAGCTCGGTCGTCCGCCAGTTTGGGATTACCGGCAGATTGTCGAGGCGATCCTTTATCTGCTTCGGGGCGGCCTGCCGTGGCGGATGCTGCCGCCAGGGCTATTTCCGCCCATGACCACTGTACAGCATTATTTCTACCGATGGAGCGCAATGGGTGTGTGGAAATCGATCAACCACGCCCTGCTGCTAATGGCACGTGAAGCGATGGGTCGGGAAGCTTCTCCCAGCGCGGGTGTCATCGATAGCCAAAGTGTGAAAACGACAGAAAGTGGCGGCCCACGGGGCTTTGACGCGGGCAAGAAGATCAAGGGTCGCAAACGGCACATCGTCACAGACACGCAGGGCCTGCTGGTCGGTGCCATCGTTCACACCGCCGATATCCAGGATCGCGACGGTGCGCCTGACGTCCTTGCCAGCATCCGCCAAACCTTCCCGTGGTTGCGTCACGTCTTCGCCGATGGGGGATATGCCGGGGACAAACTGCGCACCGCGCTCACCAAAATCGGCACATGGACCTTGGACATAATTAAGCGCTCCGACGCCGCCAAGGGCTTCAAGCTTCTGCCACGCCGCTGGGTAGTCGAGCGGACAATCGCATGGCTGAACCGCAACCGCCGCCTCGCCAAGGACTTTGAGCGAACCATCGAAAGCGCCACCACCTGGCTTTTCATCGCATCCGTCAACCAAATCACCCGCAGAATCGCACGCGACTGTAATCAAAACGCTTCTTTATGAGTCAGCCTCTTAGCTCGACTTTGTACGATCAGGTAGCGAAGCATAGTGCCTGAGCCATGCGTTTTAGGCGGGTTGTGGGAATATAGTGCGGTTCTGGGTGCGGCGGGGAGTGTTGATTAATGTCTCCGACCCAGAGTTGGAGGCGGACGGCTCCGATGGCGTCACTGAATGTCAGGCTGGTTTTTCGATACCACGCGGCGGAATAAGGGGTGCTTTTAGTGGTCAACAGATCGCAGGCCCATAGCGATATAAGGCTGTAGAGACCCAGCAGCGCCGGCGTGGTTCGCGCTATGGCTTTGTCGGTCCACTGGCGCTGTGTCTCGACACCCAAGTGCGCGCGGGTTTCGGCAAAGGTGACCTCGATCTGCCATCGGCGGACGTAGAGGGCGATTATCTCGGCGGGCTCGAGGGTGATGTCGGTACTGAAGAAGGCCTGCGGGCCGCGCTTTCCTTCAGGATCGCGAACCAGGACCCATCGGACCGGCAAGACCGGAGTGCCGGGCCTGTACCATAAGGCGATGTCAGATGTGATCTCGAGCATCTTGCCGTTGAGATGGCCATACCAGGCAGAGACGAGAATGCTGGTCCAGCGTGTCGCCGGGTTGGCGAGCAGGGTCTTGAGTTTTGGTAATGCTCGCCCTTTCTGCGCCGGTCGCCCCATCGTGCGTGCCGTTCGCCCCGCAGGCTGCGCAAACAAGTTGGCGTCGAGCCGCAGTCGGCTGATGAGTGTGGCCCGGCGGACGATCGCATGTGCCAGTTCGTGGACAGCAAAGCTGCTGTCGCCAATGAAGATGATCCGCCGACCCGGCAGCCAGCGAGACAGCTGCAGCGCGCCCTGCCGGGCCCAGTCCGTCAGCAATTTATGACGACAGCCGCGTTGACGGTTCGATCGTTCCGAAGGAGCGAGCAACGTCAAGACTGGCAGTGCCTTGATCAGGCGGGTCCATGACACCGGGGTGAGCACCATGAAGCTGAGCCAGCGCAGTCCGCTGGCTTTGACGAAATGGCCGTGACTGGAGCGGACCGGGTCGCGGTAGATACCCCGTGCGGTGATCCGGCGCCCCCATCGCCGTTCAATGGTGTCGTCCATACCGATGACCACAGGACCATCGGGCACGAGCCGTTCGACCACAATGCCCAGTAAACGCCTGGCAACGGCACGCGAACTCCAGCGGGCGCGGTTGAGGATCTGGTGATAGGTTGCAAAGTTGGCAGCATCGGCTCGGCCGGTCACACGCAGGCAAGACGTAACGGTCCGTTTGCCCGTGGCCAGCAGGCCGCCCATCACAAGAACAAGTACATGCTCCCAACTGGGAGCCGTAAAGCAGGGACGCCATGCCTGCAGCCATTGGCGCAGAATCTGGGGGACGGGATCGCCGATAACGGCCTTGTTCTGGTCCAGCATTCCATGCTTCGAATCCTGACTGAAGCACGTTGCAACGCTTAGGCTGTTGCCATGCGGCGAGGTGACTCGAATATGCTGTGACCCGACGGCAGCTATGGATGCACCATGAAAGACGAGGAAATCATTCTGCGCATCGAGACGTTCGACGCGGCCAACGGCGGCGGCGTCGGATGGTATGAGGACAAGGGCGCTTACCATCTCTATCTGCTGGAAACCGAGGCACCGATCGCCCGCCTCAAGCCTGTCGGCACGCGCGACGAAATCAGGCTCGGCTACTGGTCACACCGGCGAAAATGGGAAGATATCGACGATATGGGCGGATGCGTCTTGCCCCTCGATCAAGCCCTCGACCACATCGCTGAAAACAGCATCTTCTGGACCTGGACCTGACCAAAAACGTACAAAGCCGAGCTTAGATACGCCGCTCGAACAGGAATTCAATGACCTGGTGAAACTGGCGGCCGAGACGTTCGGCGCGCCGATAGCTGTCGTCAATCTGGTGGCGAGCGACCGCCAATGGTTCAAGGCCGAAACCGGTATCGGCGTGCGCGAGCTTCCGCTCGACGTTTCCATCTGCGCTCATGCGATCGGGCAGAATGATTTCCTCGTCGTGCCCGATACGCGCGAAGATGACCGCTTCGCCCGCAACCCACTGGTGACGCCGGACGACGGGCTGCGTTTCTATGCCGGCGCTCTGTTGCGCAGCCCCGCGGGCCTTCCGATCGGAACCGTCTGCGTTCTTGATCGCAAGCCGCGGCCGCAAGGCATAACGCCGCATCAGCGGCTTGTGCTGGAGGTGCTTGCGCGCCAGGTCATGACCCAGCTTGAATTGCGGCGTGCTTTGGTGGAGCAGGCACGCCGCGCCGGCGAGCTGGCGATCGTGGCAGCCCAGAAGGAAGATACGCAAGCGGCGCTAAGGGCCATCGAAGAGCGGTACAGGCTGGCGGGCCGGGCCACGAACGATGCGGTGTGGGACTGGGACTTTGCCACCAACAAGGTCGTCTGGAACGGCGCATTGGAGGAAAGCTACGGCTATGCGCCGGGCGAGATCGATCCGACCGGTGACTGGTGGATAGCGCATATCCATGCAGACGATCGTGACAGAATTCATGCGGGCATCCATGCCGCGATCGATGGGGAAGCCGAAAGCTGGACGGACGAATATAGGTTCAAGCGCGGCGATGGTCGCTATGCCAATATCCTCGACCGCGGACATATTATCCGAGATGGGGATGGCCGCGCAACGCGGATGATCGGTGCCATGCTCGACATGACGGAGCGGCAGGAAAGTCGCGCGGCACTTGCCGTCAGCGAGGAGCGGCTACGCCTTGCAACCGATGCGGCGGAGGTGAGCTTCTGGGACGTCGACGTCGTCCATGACCGTCTTGTCTGGCCGTCGATCGTCAAGGCCATGTTCGGCATTTCGCCGGAGACGCCGATATCGATGGCGGATTTCTATCTTGGTCTGCATCCTGATGATCGGGAAGCAACGAGCGCGGCGTTCGCGGCCGCCTGCGACCCGCATCAGCGTGCGCTCTACGACGTCGAATATCGCACTGTGGGCAAAGAGGATGGTCTTGTCCGCTGGATCGCGGCCAAGGGACGCGCCGTGTTCGATGCTGGCTGCTGCGTCCGGGCTGTGGGGACCGCGATCGACATCACAGAGCGCAAGCGCGCGCGGGAAGCCCTTCGCGCCAGTGAGGAGCGGTTACGGTTCACGCGAGAACTGGACGACGCGCTTCAGGTGACGAGCGACGCGCCGGGCGCCATGTTGGCCGCGGCCGAACTGCTCACGCGTTGGCTGGGGGCATCGCGCTGCGCCTATGCAGACGTCGATTCCGACAGCAATCATTTCATCATAAGGGATGATTTCGTCGCACCCGGCATTGCCAGCTCGGTCGGCGCCTACAGCCTCGACCTGTTCGGGTCGCGCGCCGTCGCCGATATGCGCGGCGGACGAACCCTGGTTGTGCGCGACGTAGCGGGCGAACTGTCTCCTGCCGACGGGAAGGACATGTTCCAGTCCATCGGTATCGACGCAATCATCTGCTGTCCGCTCGTCAGGGAGGGGCGCCTGCTGGCCATGATGGCAGTTCACCAGGATCGACCGCGCAATTGGCGCCAACCAGAGGTCGACCTGGTTGAAACGGTCGTCGAGCGATGCTGGGCGCATATCCAGCGGGTCGGCGCCGAGGCGCGGCTGCGGGAGAGCGAAGAACGCTACCGCACCCTGTTCGAAGCGGTGGACGTTGGCTTTTGCGTCGCAGAGATGAAGTTCGAGAACGGGCGAGCGGTCGATTATCGGTTTGTCGAAGGCAATCCGGCGTTCCAGCGCCAGACAGGCCTGTTTGGCGCAGTCGGCCACTGGGCCAAGGCGCTTGTGCCGGACCTCGAGCAACACTGGTATGACCGCTATGGCGCGGTCGCGACTACCGGGGAGGCGATACGGTTCGAAAGTGGATCGGAAGCGATGGGCCGCTGGTTCGATGTCCATGCCTTTCCCACCGGCAACCTAGGACAGAACAGGGTGGCGATCCTGTTTAACGACATCAGCGCGCGCAAGGCGGCCGAAGACAAGCTGCGCGACCTTAACGAAACGCTTGAAGGACAGGTCGCCGAGCGCACGGAGGTCGTCCGTCGCTATCACGACATCGTCGAGGCCAGCGCTTTTCCGATCTGTGCATTCGACACGGAATTCCGGCTCATAGCCTTCAACAAGGCCCATAATGACGAGTTCCGCAGGGTCAACGGTTTCGACACGAAGCTGGGAGACATCTTCCCGGACCAGTTCATTCTCGAACAGCGTGCAAAGATGCGGGTGCAGATGGCGCGTGCCCTGACAGGCGAGCGTTTCACCCTGGTAGAGGCCTTCGGTCGCCCGGAATATGGCCAACCCGCCTGGGAAATCACTTATACGCCGCTGCATGACGAACATGGCCAGATCATTGGCGCTTTCCATCTTGCGCTCGACATCTCCGACCGGCTGCTCGCTCAGGAGGAACTGGCCTTGGCGCAGGAGGCTTTGCGACAAAGTCAGAAGATGGAAGCAATGGGCAGCCTGACGGGTGGCGTGGCGCATGACTTCAACAATCTTCTGACCCCTATCGTCGGAAGTCTCGACATGCTCCAGCGCAAGGGGCTGGGCAATGAGCGGGAACAGCGTTTGATCGCCGGGGCGCTCCAGTCTGCTGAGCGGGCCGCTACTCTGGTGCAGCGCCTGTTGGCCTTTGCACGTCGTCAGCCCCTGCAAGCGCGGGCGATCGATGTCGGTGCGCTGGTGGATGGCATGGCAGATCTTATTGCGAGTACGTCGGGGCCGCAAACCCGCGTCGTGGTGGATATTGCGGCAAATCTGCCTGCGGCGATGGCCGACCAGAATCAACTGGAAATGGCGCTCCTGAATTTAAGCGTCAACGCACGCGACGCTATGCCGGAGGGAGGGCGGCTCAGCATTACCGCGCGACTGGCCGATGTGAAAGAGCGACACCGTACCGGCGCAAAGCCGGGTCGTTATATCCGGCTCGCGGTCTCGGATACAGGGACCGGCATGGATGCACAGACACTGCAACGCGCCGTCGAGCCGTTCTTCTCGACCAAGGGTATCGGAAAGGGAACTGGCCTCGGACTGTCCATGGCTCATGGGCTGGCGGCTCAGCTCGGCGGTGCATTGACGATAGAAAGCAAACCAGGTCTGGGCACCAGCGTTGCGCTATACCTGCCGACGACCCAGGAAGATGCCCTTATGCAACTCAGGATAGAGGAGGCGACACTCGGCTCCACGCCTGGCCTCGCTCTGGTCGTGGATGATGAGGATGTCGTGCGCGCCAGCACCGCAGACATGCTTGCGGAACTGGGTTACGACATCGTGGAGGCGGGATCTGCTGAGGAAGCGCTCAGGCTGCTTGATGAAGGACTTATCCCCGACCTTCTGATTACGGACCATCTGATGCCTGGGCAAAATGGGACCGAGCTTGCGCGCGACATGATCCGCCGCGTTCCAGGAATCCGCACTTTGATTGTGTCAGGCTATGCTGAAGTAGAGGGCATCGCGCCAGTTCTACCGCGGCTGGTAAAGCCCTTCCGTTTGGCGGACCTTCTTGCCAGGTTGAACGAGATTGCGAAGGTGTGATCAAATTGCAAAGGGAGATCAATGCGCGGCATTTCGCGGATTGCCTTTGCGGGAGGGCATGTGACATTTGCGACCGTCAACTTCGCAATCACAAATCGAGTTAAGATGACAATGATGCGGGCAAATCCGATTCTCTTTTCTATCATGTCTTGTGGTAAATGCTGGCGCGGCGGCCTGATCGGTGCGGTGATTCCATACATCGTAGGAAACTCCAACCTCAGATTCCCCGCCAAGCGCTTTTGTTGGAGCACCGCGGCACCCGATGTGTCCCTGCTGCGGGACACGTTCCTGCAAACAACGGTTGCGCGATCTGCCTTGAATCGGTGACTACAATCGATGGGAGGTTGAACCGGGCTAGCCGAAACGATGCTGCCGCTTTCTGTCAGGGCGCGACGGGCGGCGACATTCGTGCACGCCTAATTTCGAGGTCGCTTGGTTGGCGAAGCAAATGAATCATGTCCCCGCAGCGTACTATAAACCCGGCTCCCTCGAAGGCGTTGAGCCATCCTTCCATCGGCCATATATTCCATCGTGCTCGAAAGAGGCTGGCATTGCGGACGATGTCGTTCAGATACTGGAGCGGAGGGTCGAAAACGTCGTGATATTGATGAAAGGCACCAGCGCCGCCCATGAATAACAGGGGCAAGCCAGCCGCCCGCGCGCGGAAGCCGAAGTCGGTATCTTCACCGCCATAGCCGGTAAAAGCTTCGTCAAACCCGCCCAGATCAAAAAATCTCTGGCGATGTAGACCAAAAGCCAACGACCAGAACAGACCGGCATTATCCTCTCGTCGCACGCCGTTTGTAGGAAATTCTCGAACCGGATGCCCTTGCGCGCGCGGCAGGAGATCGGCTTCCTCCCATTTACCTCGGGCATCGTCAGGGCCAAGATAGCGTATGTCGGCACAGATCAGCGCATCATGGTCGGTGAGGCATTGCGCGATTGCCCCGGTCAGTGCGCGCATCGGGATGCAGTCGACGTCGAGGAACAACAACATGTCCCCGCTGGCCGCGCGTGCGGCTGAGTTCCGGGCTGCCGCGAGTGGCAGTCCGGGACCATCGAGACGCAGGATCTGAATCGGAAATGGCGCTTGTTCGGCATTGATCGGCGGTGTGCTGTCCATGTCGACGATGATGAGCTCGTCGGGCCAATGCGTGCTGCGTCGCAGACCTTCGATCAATTGTGCCAGATGGGTCGACCGATCCTTGACTATGGTGAGGACACTCAGAGTCATGCGTGCGCACGCCACAGATCGAGGCGATAGTGAGGCATGCGCTCTGTGGTGATGACAGTGATTGCAAGGGCGAGAGCGGCCTGCAATTTTATTACCGCATCATCGCCGCTCTGGGGATAGTCGGTTTCGCCGGTCCAATGGACGAGCAAGATATCGCCGCCGGGCGCTATATGGGTCGCGATCCACTGGGCGGCGCGGCTGATATCGTGGGCATCCCAATAATAGGCGACTTCGGACAGGATGATAAGGTCGAAGGCGCTGCCTATGGGTGCTCGTCCGGGAAAAATCATCCGGCCGAAGGAAACATGGTCCAATGCGGCACAGCGCTCGCGCGCTGCTTTTAACGCAGTTTCGCTGACGTCGATCGCCAGCAATGCGTGGCATTGGGTTGCCAGCGACTGTGTCAGGACACCTTTTGCGCATCCAATCTCGAAACCCAATTCGTAGGTTCGTCCCGCCAGCGCGCCGATGCTATGGGCATATTTGTCCCGCTCATAGGCGCTGCTTTCCAGGTCCCAGGGATCGTCGGTCCCGCGATACATTGTCTCGAAATAATCGTGACCCAGGCTGGTCTTGTACCGCTTCATTTGGTTCTCCGCAGGTAGAGGATATCGCTGGCGGGCATGGCACGATGTGAGGCGGGCAGTCGGAAGCCGGGACCGTGGGACGCGCTAAGCTGGCTGCGGTGCGCGGCCAGGGCGTAACGGCGTTGTCCGCGCAACATGGGCGCGGTGTGCAGCATCCGATGGGTGCGGGGATCAGGGGCTTTCGACCAGACGACATATTCGGCGACGACCAGCCTGCCGTTGGCCCGTTGCCCCACTGCATAGGCCAGCTGCGCGGCGGCCTGATGGTCGCAATGGGGTTCGTGGCTGGCGGTAACGGCAAGGACATCGACCTGCCAGCGACGGCAAAGGGCGCTCAGCCGTCGGGTAGCCCGGTCGAAAGCCGGATGCCCCGGCGGAGCGGGAGCAGCATCCTTCCAGGCAAGATGCAGCGGTAGCTGGCTGCGGCTACCGGTCAGGCGGTGCAAGGCGGCGGCGGCTTCGCGCTTGCGGCTGCTGACCAGTTTCCCCGACCGGCCTTGCGCGGCCTCATGCGAGCCCGACCCGTCGGTGAGATAGACAAGACCCGCCAGTCGCCCCGCCTTCGCCGTCTGCGCGATGAGCGCGCCAACCCCCAGCGTTTCGTCATCGGGATGCGGCGCAAGGACCAGCCACCGCAGCGTTCGCCAGGGCTTTGCCGACAAAGAAAGGCCTACCACAATGCGTCCTCCACGCCCCAGGCATCATGGTCGAGCCAGGCGAGTGCAGCCTGATCGCGGGCATAGTCGGGTCCGCCCTGCCGCAGATACAGGCTGAGGTCGCGAATGATCTTGTCGATCCGTTCGCCGTCAATCGCACTGCGCGTGCCGGTGATGCGGGCGGCCAGTTCCATAACGTCCAAACCCGCACGCTCCACTACGCCGCGCGTCATGCGGGCGAAGGCGGGGCCATCGCCATCGTCACGTGCTGCCCTGAGCGCACATTCGCGGACCCAGAGATAGGCGGTGCGGGTCGCGGCAACCGCATCGGCGAATTTCGCGCGTTGCAGCGGATCGGCGCGCGCCGCCTCAGACATGGCGAGCCGGATTTCGGTCAACAGCGCCTCGATCCCGCCCAGTTGCACAGCGGTAAAGCGCCAGGCACCCGTGGTGAAGCGGGGTTCGCGATCATAATCGCCGGGCTGGCCAAGCAGGTGGGACGGATCGACCGCCATGCCCGTCAGATCATAGAGGCCACTGCCGGTCGCCCGCATGCCCCTGACGCGCCATTGCGACAGGTCGGTCCTGGCGGGATCATCGGCCCGTACGACGACCAGTCGCCGTTCGCCCTCTTCGGGCTGCGCGGTGATGACGGCATAGGTAAGGCTGCCAGCGCCGGTCGCGAAAGACTTGCGGCCATCCAGTGCCGATTGGCGTAGCTGTACGCCCGGTTGCGGTTCGGTGGCCCACACGCCGTAAAAGGCACCCTGAGCGAGATTTTGCCCCAGATCGGCCTTTTGCGCGGGAGAGCCAAACCAGTCGAACAGCGCGAGCGCGTTGACATGGCCTTCATAGAGCCGCCCGACGCTCAGGTCCGCGCGACCAATGATCCGCAGGACGGTCATCAGGCACTGGTTCCGGGCGACGGCATCGTCAAAGGCCTCGCCGCCGCATTCGAGCGGGGCGAAGGTGCGATGGAGATCCGCAGCGACGAGCGCTTTCATGCTTTCCACCGGAAAGATCGGCGCGGCATCATAGCGGCTGCCGAGCGCGACAAGGGTGGAGGTGATCGCCCCGGCGCGCACGATCGGGGTGTCGATGCTGGAACGGGGATGGCGGGACAGGGTCATGCTACAGGTTCCAGTTCATCGACCGCAGCGGCAGCCATTGTCGCGAGCCAGGTTGCTGCTGCATCAACCCCATGGGAATGGTGCAGGCGTTTGCGGGCGTGAGGCGGCAATGCCTTTGCCTGACGGATCAAAGATGGCCATTGGTCGGGGGACGGCCATGTTTCGAGCATGATCGCAGCGCCCAGCGCGTGCAGGGCGCGCGCCGTTGCCCGTTGCTCACCATAAGGACGGTCCTCCGGGATGCAAAGGAAAGGACGATCGGCGGCGAGGACTGCGTTCACCAACCCGTCACCGGCCGCGCCGATGATCAACCCGGCGGAGGCGATTTCACACGCCGGATCGTCTACCCATCCGGCCAGAGCGAGATTGGCGGGTTGATCGGTCGGCGCAGTTGCGGGGCCGATGACGCGCCAGTGCATATCCGGGCAGGCGCGTGCGGCCTGTGCGATCGCTGCGCCATCGCCGGGCGGGCCGCCCCGACCGATCACTATGAGAATATGGTCGTCCTGCCGGGGATGCTCCTGAGCAGCGGCAGTAATGCCGGGCAGATAACGTGTCTTGTCCCTGATCCACGCAGGCGTCGATGGCATCTCCAACTCATGGTGAAACGGTGCGACCAACGCCGTAGCACCGCGAAAAGCGTCGAGATGCGCCGCGTCGCTGCGTTCGCCGTTGAGCCGCACATAGACGGTGCGGACCGATGCCAGGCGCGCCAGCATCGCAACTTCGACCGAGACATCAACGACCATCAGCGCAGGGCGCTCCGTTGCGATCCATTGTGCGATCCGCGCCACGCGCGACCGCACGCCTTCATGGCCAATGGGCGCATAGTGCAGGGCGGCGGGGCGTGAGGCCGTGTCGTCCATCCCGTCGAAGCGACCGGAAACGGGTCGGTCATCGGCAAGGTCAATTCCTGCCGCGCCCAACCCTGTACCCAGCAGGACGATCGGCCAGTCGATGGCGGTGGCAATTGCCTCCGCCCGCGCGCGATGACCAGCGCCATGATGATGGACATAATAGCCGAGCGGACGGCGGGTCATGGCTGGAGTTCCAGCATCATGTCGTGCGGCATCGGAGGCAGTAACGGTTCCTGACGGGCGATCAAAGCAGCGCCATCGGGCCGCGCACGCAATTGCTTGCGCCAGTGCGCTCGCTCTCTCCAGTGGGTGAAGGCAGGTGCCATGGGCGAGATGTCATTTTCGGCGCTTTCGAACAGCGTGTGCATCGCAACTGCCATGCCGCCTTCCGCGCGTCCCTCAAGACGCGGCGAGACGCGAGTGTTAACCGTGACGGGGTGAACAAGGCGCGCGCCGCGGGCAAGCGCCGCCAATACAAGTGCGCGGTCCTCTCCGCTCGCTATGGCCGGAACGCCGCCGCAGGCCAGATAAAGCTCTGCCCGGATGGCGAGCGATGCGCCGGTATGATCGCCGTGGCGGGGCGCGGGATCCCAGGGCAGAGGATCGATCGCATCCTCAATGGCACGGACGGCGGCCCAATATTCGTCCCATGCCGTGCGCAGCCGATGCACGGGCGGTGGCAGAGGTTCATCGCTATCGATGTCGATCCGGCCGCCAACCATGTCGGCACCACGCGAAAAGGCAGTCGCGATATTATGCAACCAGTCTCTGGGTGGGCGGCTATCGGCGTCCGTACTGACAAGGGCAGCGTTGTCCAGCGCGGGCAGAATGCCAAGGCCTGTGTCCATCGCGATCCGCCGGGCTGATCCGGCGTGCGCCTGTTCCGGCGCGAAAGTGCGTTCGACTATGTGGACGTCGAGCCGTCCGGCATGACGATGACAGGCAGCGTCGGCAACGGCGCGGCTATCATCAGTGCTGTTGTTGATGGCGATCGCAACTGGAAGCGCACCGGGCCAGTCCTGCATCGCCAGCGCATCCAGCAATATCGGCAACCGCGCTGCCTCGTTCCGCGCCGGGACGCAGACGCACAGGGTCATGGCGATGGTGTCAGCCATGGGAAGCCGATCTCTGGTCTAGCGACGCATGGGACGGGAGTGTCGAGGGAATCAAATGGATTGACGCCGTACGGTCGGGACGGGAAGGTGCCGCAGCCCTGTCGATCTGCCGCAGATAAAGCGCTTCATAATTATCGACCATGCGTTCGGCATCGCACATTTGTTCGGCCCTGGTGCGGCACGCGCTGCGGTTGAGCTTCAGGGCCGACAGCGCAGCGCTGGCGAGCGAGGAAACGTCGTCCGGGGTCGCAAGCACCCCGCATGTTGCATCCAATATTTCAGGAATCGCGCCGCGTGCAAAGGCCGCGACTGGGACGCCGCAGGCGAGCGCTTCTGCAACGACAAGGCCATAAGGTTCATCCCACATAGGGGTGCAGAGGAAGGCCCGCGCACCACCCACAAGCCGGGAGAGTTGCTCGTGCGCGAGATGCCCGACGTGGATAATATCCTCGCCCAGCGCGGGCGCGATCTGTGTCCGATAATAATCCTCGTCAAGTTTTGGCCCCGCAATCCTGAGCGGAAGGCCGACCAGCCGGGCTGCCTGAATTGCCAGATGTAATCCCTTTTCCGGGACGATACGGCCGTACCAGACCAGATAGGGATCTGCAGCGGGCTCGGGATGGAACGCAAATTTTTGCAGGTCGATGCCGTTCCATATCACCGCGTCGCTATGGGTGACATGATTCCACAAAGCGGCAACCGAGCGGGACACGGCCGCGAAACTATGGTTGCGCGCCACACAAAGGCGGATACCGCTCTCCAGCCAGCAGAAGGGCGGCGTATGCAGCGTAGTGACCATCGGCATGGGCAGGCTGTCGGCCATCGCGACGGGCAAATAATGCAGCGAATTATTATGGATGATGTCGAAATTGCGATGGCGCAGGTCGTTCATCAGACTGAGATAGGCGTGATGCTCACGAAAGAAGGGCACGTCGCTCGCTTCTGTCGTACCCACCGTCTGGATCGCGGTTTCTGTACAGATCGCTTCCAGGCCGATCCCCGGTTCCGATCGGGAAGAGGCGAACAACGTGACCGCATGGCCACGATCCCGCAGCGATCGCGCCAGCAAATGCGTGTGCATTTCCAGCCCGCCGGCAAAGGGTTCGGCAATCGGATGTTTGAGATGGGCGATGATGCCGATCCGCATTGAGTATGATCCTGTCATGCGCGTGACTGGGGATGGGGCTAGACCATCCCTATAGATTGAGATTGAAACCCCGCGATCAGGCGACGGGCTGGGCGTCCAGATCGACCGCCAATTCGCGCGGCCAATGGCGCAATGCCCGGCAGGCAGTCAGGAAAGCGCCGGCATCCTTAGCTGTGGCCAGCGGCAGGCAGGCCTCGTCCAAATCATCGGCTATCCCCGCTTTTTCAAACAGCGCCTGGGCTTCAGCGGTTAGGCCGATATATTTGCAATGCGCAAAGGCATCGGTGACGAAATCCTTGGCGGCCGCGTCGATTGCCAGCAAAGCAGCGCCCTCCTCAGACGCCACCACGGCAACGGCGTCGAACAGGACAGAGGGACCGCCGTCAATCTTCTGTTTGGCCGCAACCGTTGTGCCATCCGACAGGGTTACGCCGCCAATCTTGGGAGCGACGACCTCGTAAACCGCGCCTTCCTTGTCGACCGCTTTAACCAGCGCGTTGAAGATCGCGGCTTCGGCACCGTCGGTCAGCAGGATGCCAAGTTTGCGCCCCTTGAAACTGTCCGGTCCGTTCTTGAGGATGCTGAGCGCATCGGACGGCGGCAGGTCCATCATCGTCGGGCGCGCTGCCTGCGCCGGTTCAGGCAAGGCAAGGCCAAGTCCTTCGGCTACAGTCTGTGCCAGCGTAGCGTCGATATTGAGCAAGTGAGAGACCGTCCGCGAACGGATATCGGGGCGTTCGACCTTGCTCAGTTCAAAGACGATGGCATCGCCGATATGCTTCTGCTCGGTCGCCGTCTGGCTGTTGAAGAACTGCCGCGCCTGGCTGTAATGATCGGCGAAACTTTCCGAGCGAACCCGTTGCTTGGGACCGTCAGCCTCCTGCGCGTAACTGGTGAAACCGCGCACCGGGTCTTCGCGCGGGCCACCTTGTTCGGCACCCCAACTATTGGGTTCATAATTGGCGCGACCCTTAGGATTGCGCATCGCCATATGCCCGTCCTGCTGGAAATGGGCCATCGGACATTTGGGTGCATTGATCGGCAAATGGGTGAAGTTGGTGCTGCCCAGGCGCTTGATCTGGGTATCGAGATAGGAAAAATTGCGGCCCTGAAGCAATGGATCGTTGCTAAAGTCTATGCCCGGCGGGACATTCTGGGTCATGAAGGCGACCTGTTCTGTCTCGGCAAAGAAATTGTCGACGACCCGGTCCAGTACCAGCCGCCCGACGATGCAGACCGGCACCAGTTCCTCCGGGATCAGCTTGGTCGCGTCTAGCACGTCGAAGTCGAAGCTGTCGGCGAACGCATCGTCGAACAGCTGGACCCCCAGCTCCCATTCCGGGAAGTCCTCGGCGTTAATGGCGTCCCACAGGTCGCGACGATGGAAATCGGGATCGGCACCGTTGATCTTGACCGCCTCGTTCCACATGACCGACTGCAGGCCCTGTTTGGGCTTCCAGTGGAATTTAACGAAGGTCGATTTGCCGTCGGCATTGACGAGACGGAAGGTGTGGACGCCGAAGCCTTCCATCGTGCGCAGCGAGCGTGGGATGGCGCGGTCCGACATCGTCCACATGACCATATGGAAGCTTTCGGGCGTCAGGCTGATAAAATCCCAAAAATTATCATGTGCGGTCTGCGCCTGCGGGAAGTCGCGGTCAGGCTCCGGCTTGGCGGCATGGATCAGGTCGGGGAATTTGATCGCGTCCTGAATGAAGAATACCGGGATGTTGTTGCCAACGATATCCCAATTGCCCTCCTGCGTATAAAGCTTCACGGCAAAGCCACGCACGTCGCGGGCGAGATCGGCCGACCCCTTGGACCCGGCAACAGTCGAGAAGCGCACGAAGGCAGGCACGCGCTCACCGACCCGCTGGAGCACATCCGCACGCGTGACGTCGCTCAGGGATTCCGTCAGTTCGAAATAGCCGTGCGCACCGTAGCCGCGGGCATGGACGACGCGCTCAGGGATGCGTTCATGGTCGAAATGGAACATTTTTTCGCGGAAGTGGGCGTCCTCCAGCAAGGTGGGGCCACGCGCGCCCTGCTTCAGGCTGTTTTGATCATCAGCGACCGGGATGCCATGTGCCGTCGTCAAGATTGCCACATCCCCTCCTGCAACCTGATGCGTTTCGCCACCTTCTGCCTGCGGTTCGGCAAAGCTGTTCGAAATAGTTTCGGCGGGCGCAGTTGGGGGAGCCTTTTTGGCCGTCTCGCCGGAGACTTTATCGACGGTGGAGGGAGACTTGGCCATGGGGCATCCTCATGCACGAGAGACGTGCCGGACGCAGGTCCAGCACATTGGGAGTGATGATCGAAAAAAATGCGAATTCCCGATCATCACTGGGAACCCGCGACATTTGTGAGGAGATAACCCGCCGCTCTTCAGCAAGTTGCGCGGACCGGTCCAAAACTAATGTGCATCATAGCGATTTATTTCTGGCGGCTGGATACCGCGTCGCCACGGACCGTTGCTATAGTTCAAAGCCAAGTCTTTTCACTATGAAGGGCCGATATTGTTTACGGACAAATTTCTTAGGGATCGTCGCGGCGTCGAACTGGATGTTCAGGAACGCGCTGTCCTGGAAAAAGCCATTTTCGAGATACGAACGATAGATGCGCGCAAGACTGTCGTACAGGCTGGCGAAACATTGTCCGTGAGCATGTTGCTGCTGGAAGGCTTCATGTGCCGCTATCTGGACGATCGGGAAGGGATGCGCCAACTCGTCGCCGTGCAAGTGCCAGGGGATTTTCTGGACTTGCACGCCTACCCGCTCAAAATATTGGATCATGATGTCGCCAGCCTGACAGCAGCCACAATTGCGGTCATTCCGCACAAGGCGCTGGACGAGATTAATGCGGCAATGCCCGAACTCACACGCAAGCTGTGGTTCTCTACGCTCCTCGACGCGGCGATGCATCGGGCGTGGCTATTCCGCCTGGGGCGGCTGGATGCGGTCGGGCGCGTGGCGCATTTTCTGTCCGAAACCAATGTCCGGCTGGTTTCAGCCGGCCTCAGCGATGGAACGCGTTTTGCCCTGGGAATAACGCAGGCGGATATTTCGGAAATCTGCGGTATAACGAGTGTCCACGCCAATCGCGTGCTGCGGCAATTACGGGAAGAGCGGTTGTGCATCTTTCGCTCCTCGCTAGTGGAAATTCTCGACGTCGAGGGTCTGGCCCGCAGGGGCCAGTTCAATCCTGCCTATCTCTACATCGAAAATAAATCCGGTCGCCCGGACATCGAAAGGCCAACATCATGATACCCCCAGAAGATTCCGGTGTTCAATCGCTGCCCGGTAAGGCGAGCGTGGAAGAAGGGCTTGTCCTGCTGGATGGGCCGGATGGTGTAGCCGTCACCATGACAGCGTATGCCGCATCAGAAACTGGCAAAAGTCTACTCGAAGCGGCTCGACTGATTGAAGAAAAATCGGATAATGAAAAATTGTAAACAGATCTTCGTACCATAATTTTAATATTACATGTGTTAAGCCAAATTTCGAAAACAATTCTCTATAATATACCGTGCAGCATTTGGTTTCTCGAAATGGCAGACCTCCCGCTGCTAAGTTGCAAAATCGCCGATACACGTCGTTCTAGGATGTCCCGCTCTACCCCAAATTATACGTTTTCATGCAATCATGCCAAGTTGCTGCTGCCTATATGTTACCTTGCATTTCGATCGGCACGTCATCGTCCGGCTTGAAGTATAGAGCCGCGCATTGTTTCTTTAGGCAGCCTCCCTCTAACACCAAATCCTCGCGCCAAGCATCCTTGATGAAATCCATCGTATCGAGATGACGATCTTCGAAATACATACGGTGTACATCGTCCCGCCCCGCGCCGTAGACAATGCGCCCGACCTTTGCCCAGACAGATGCCATCGTGCACATCCCACACGGCTGTAGGGTAGAATAGAGAGTGGCCCCCCTCAGATCCATGTCGCCGTGCACTTTGCCGGCTTTCCTGAATGCCATCATCTCCGCGTGTGCAGTAGCGTCACATAGCTCCTCTGTTTGGTTGATTGCTCGTGCGAGAATTTTTCCATCCAGCACAATAATGGCTGCAATCGGCGTATCCTGGGGAGATTTGCCTTTGCTCATTGCCAGCTTGATAGCCTGCTCCATCCATGCCTTGTCCGTCTCATGAGTCATAATATTTGCGGTCCATCGTCTGCTGATCGATATTGACGATCTTGAATGGCGACAGTTCCATAAAGCAACGGTTAGCGGTGACGGACTTTGTCATTCACAATGAAAAAAGCGACTGTCGGCTATCTGGAAAGCGAATTTCTACCGTAAATGGCTGTAATGGGTCGGTTTTGCCACGCGCCGGACGCTGCGTAGTGGCTAGGTCGCCATTCATCGGTGCTGCTGCGTACGACAACTCTCGACAAAAATAGATGTCAAAAAGCCTTGGAGATTGAGCGCTGACAAGGAAATCGCGAAAAGGCTCATTCTTCGTCGGCCTCAAGGTCTGGCGGTGTTCTCGATTTGCAGTGGCCAACGGTATCTTAAAGGTGTGTAGGACAACTACGTCACCGGCGGCGAGATGACTTTTTGATGTGCCGTGCTCTGAGATGGCACCACCCCAGCATCTACGCGTTCATAGCCGAATGACCGCATCCATTGCCTTTGTCGGCGCCGGACCGACCACCCTCTATACGCTCACGGCGTTTGTTGAGCATGCAGCCCGCCCCGCGAGGATCACCATCTTCGAGCAGCAGGCGCGCGCCGGTCTCGGAACGCCCTATCGACCAGGGTGGAACGATCCCGCCATGCTCTCGAACATTGCGAGCGTTGAAATACCGCCGTTGTGCGAGACGCTTCTTGCCTGGCTCAACCGTCCAAGCCGCAAGCGGCTCATAAGTTTGGGAATCGATCCCAGGGATGTTGATGACCGCGCTTTCTACCCGCGCGTTGCACTGGGGCGATACTTCCTCGACCAGTTCGACATGCCCGTGGACGAGGCGCGTGCCAAAGGGTTCATCGTCGATATTCGAACCGGCCACCGCGTTCCGGACATGTCTGTCCAGGGCAACTGCGTTCAGCTGGATATTGAAGGGGAGGGCGAGGACATAGCCGACAATCGTTTCGACTTCGTCGTCATGGCGACGGGCCATCAGTGGCCGGAGGAACCCGAGGCGCGGCCTGGCTATTTTCTCAGCCCGTGGCCAGCCTCCGCGCTCAAACGGCTCAACGCCGTCAATGTTGGCATTCGCGGGAGCTCTCTGACGGCGATCGACGCAGTCGTCGCTCTGGCCACCGCGCATGGCGCATTCATCGAAGGTACGGATGGCAGTGTTGAATATCGGATTGGGGCGGGATCGGAAGGACTTGCGTTGACGATGATGTCGCGCAAGGGGCTGCTGCCTGAAGCTGATTTCCACCATCCGATACCCTATGAGCCGCTAGCCTTTTGTGCGCATGAGGCGATCGGAACGCTGATCGAGGCTCAGCCAAAGGATCTTCTGGAGCAGGCCTATGCGCTCTTCAAGAAGGAACTGGCGCACACCGATCCTGCATATGCCGATCATGTCAGGTTGGCCGATCTGGCTTTGGAAGATTTCGCGGAGCGCTTCTTCGCCGACCGCGCGGACGCTGATCCGTTTGAATGGGCCGCCACGAATCTGCGGGAGGCGCAAGCCGATTTCGACCAAGAAATCACCGTGCCCTGGCGCTACGCGATCCTGCGGATGCACGAGGTGCTGGCACTGATTATCCCGCATCTTGACGAAGGCGCGCTGGAATCGTTCGGCAAGCATTTAAAGCCTGCCTTCGTCGACGAATATGCGAGCGTTCCCCATCTCTTCATCCAGCGGCTCCTCGCTCTTCATCGAGCCGGCCACCTTGATGTGATCGCCCTTGGAAAGGATTATCGCGTCGAAACGCACGGCGCAGAACCCGGCGTCAATGTCGTCATCAACGGCAAGCGGCGCCACTATAATGAGTTCATCGATGCAACGGGCCAACGCCCGCTCGAAGCCGACGATTTCCCATTCCCTACGCTTCTTGAACCAGGCATCGTTATGGACGCACAAGATGCAGACGAAGGCGCGACCAAAGGTATCTCGGTGCATGAGGCTTTCCACCCGGCATCGCCCGATCCGCGTGCGCGCCGATTATATTGTCTGAGCCTTCCCTTCATCCTGGGACGTCATCCATTTGTACAAGGGATCACCAGTTCGCATGAGATGGGCGGCATTGTGGGTCAGGACCTCGCGCGCATGATCGCAGTATCCATGCAGGCTGACGCGGCATGAAGCTGTTTGCGGTCTACATTGGAGGTGAGCATCCTGCGGCTCACATAGAAGTTCATGATGTCCGCTTCATCGTGGCGCGCTCCCTTAAAGCGACGCATGATGCGCTTCGCCGTCAGTGGTGAGGCGCGCCCGGCACGCTACATATCGACTGCTGGCAGAGATCGACCATGCGGACGGTTATGACGTTCAGCTGCAGCCGGAGCCATATAAGGGGCGCGAACGACTGTTTTTCGTAGATCTGGGTGGTTACGATCCGGCTGACTTCGCCGAACAGCATCGCAACATGTTCGTTGTCACTGAGAATGTGACCTAGGCCAAGGCACGCGCGATGGCTACCCTCCCTGCGTGGAAGGAAGGCCATCGCGACGATCTATACGAGGCTGAGAAGGCGATTGCTCTCCATGAGGTCATTGGCGAAAAACTTCACATCCACTTTGGTAGCCACCGAAACGGCGCGACCACCGAAATTTGCCTGCCGTTACACTCCGCTAAAGTAAGGGAAAACGAAAACGCCGCCCTGTGAAAGGCGGCGTATCGTTCGGCAGAAATCAAATATTACTTTGCGTCGGTGCCTGGCTCAGAAGTCTTTGGCGCCTTGCCATCTTCCACGCGTCCTTCATTGCGCAGATCGCGCCCTTCTTGTGCTTTCTTCTGGCTTTCGACGGACTTGCCGTGCTCGAACGCCTCTTCCTTGACGTAGCCGGCTGCTTCTTTTGCTTTTCCTTCGATGCTCATCAGTCTCTCCTATTTGACACTGCATTTATAACGAGCCGAGTTAGTCAGTGTTCCCTTGATTGGTTGAAACGTGACACGCAAGAATTTTAGATTAAATTTTCGCCGATGATCTGGAGAAAGATCGCTGCTTGGGGCAAGCCTGGCCTTACCGCCCTGTGTCACAGCGCGAACGCCGCGACGGAACCGAGGACGATTAAAAACATTACGGCTTCGCCGTAATGCTGACCAAGCGGTTGTAAGGGGGGGATGTGACAAACGACTGGCCTGACGTGTTCCCTGGCGATTCCCAGATGAGTGCAATCATGCGAGCGCATGATTGGAAGGCATCGAACTTAGGTCCGCCTGATCGATGGCCCGAAGAACTCAAGGCGTCGCTACGGCTCATGCTCCTGTCTCGGTTTGAGATGTGGCTTGGTTGGGGAGAAGACCTCAACTTCTTCTACAATGACGCCTATATTCCTACTTTGGGCTTCAAACATCCCACAGCGCTGGGTCGGCCCATGTCGCAGGTATGGAAGGAGGTCTTTGAGGACGTCAAGGATCGCATCGTCTCGGTCATGCGAGATGGCGTTGCGACCTGGGACGAACAGTTGCTTCTGCTCCTTGAGCGTAACGGCTATCCCGAAGAGACGTATCACACATTCTCTTACAGTCCTCTGATGGGTCGCGGGGGTGCTGTCGAAGGCCTGATGTGCGTCGTTCGCGAGGAGACGGACAGGGTCATCAGTGAACGGCGCATCAAGCAATTGAATGATCTGGCCGCCGCGTTGCTCCGATCGAAAAGTCGGTCTGACGTGATCGAAGCAGTGCGAGGCCATTTTGGCAGCGAGAGCCGGGACTTTCCGTTCGCGAACCTACAGCTGTTCGACTTGCCTGAAAGCCTTGATCCCGGCACTGGAGACGCTGCGGATTGGCCAGTTGCTGCGATTCAAAGAGGCGAAAAACAGGCCGTGGAAGCGCTGGGTGGCGCTTTTTCGAAGTTGCCGACCGGACCGTGGGAGATACCGCCGCGCGATGCGTTGATCGTAGCTATCGAGCAGCCTGGCGAAGCGCAAGCCGTCGGTGCACTTGTTCTGGGATTGAATCCCTACCGCCTGCTCGACGAAGCAACTCGTGATTTCGCCAACCTTATTGCCGCGCAGATTGCGGGGGCGCTTGCCACCATCGATGCCGTGTCTGCCCAGCGACGGGACCGCGATCGGCTGTGGTCGCTTAGTCAGGACCTGATGCTGGTTTGCGACTTTGATGGCGTCATTCGCTTGGTGAACCCATCTGCGACCCGCCTTCTGGGGTGGCGAGAGGATGAGATGGTTGGACAGGTCCTGGCCGATTTCGTCCATCCCGACGATTTATCTGCCACAGCCAAGGAAGTTGAAAAGCTGGCTCAGGGCGTTACGACCCTTTTGTTCGAGAACCGCTATCGCTGCCAGGACGGCAGCTATCGATTGCTCGATTGGAACGCTGTGCCAGACGCGGGCCGCATCCACGCCGTGGCGCGCGATATAACCCGAGAGCGCCAACTCGCCCGCGACCGAAAGCGGATTTGGGCGCTCTCTCCGATCGTCAAGGTGGTGGCGACGACCCAAGGCATTATCAATGCCGTCAATCCATCCTGGACGAAGACGCTGGGGTGGAGCGAAGCCGATACGGTCGGCCGCAATATTTTGGAGTTTGTAGCGCAGGAGCAAGAAGCCGCGCAGCAGCGGTTGGCGAAACTCTCCGAATCCAACGCTGCTGTCGTCGAGTCACAAAGCGTCTTTCGCGCAAAGGATGGCAGCCACCGACGCTTCGCCTGGACCACCGTTCCAGAGGCCGGGATGCTCTATCTGTTCGGCCGCGATATCACCGCGGAGACCGAAGCGGCCGATGCCCTTATCGCCACAGAGGAGGCTTTGCGCCAAAGCCAGAAGATGGAGGCGGTGGGGCAGTTAACCGGTGGCATCGCGCATGATTTCAACAATCTGCTGGCCGGGGTTCTCGGCAACCTGGAATTGCTGGAACTGCGTATTTCCCAGGGTCGTATGGAGGCTATCGGTCGCCATCTCGAAACCGCGCAGGGCGCGGCAAAGCGGGCTGCCGCGTTGACGCAGCGACTGCTTGCCTTTTCCCGGCGACAGACATTGGATCCCACAGCCGTCAATATAAACCGGCTAGTTTCTGGCTTGGAAGACCTCATACGCCGTACCGTCGGGCCCTCCATAGAGATCGAAGTGGTTGGATCGGGCGGGTTGTGGATGACGTTGGTCGATCGCTACCAGCTTGAAAATGCGCTTTTGAACCTTTGCATCAATGCGCGAGACGCGATGCCGGATGGCGGACGCTTGACAATCGAAACAGCCAATAAGTGGCTAGACAACCGCATGGCGCGCGAACGCGAGCTACCCCCTGGTCAATATGTGT
Organism: Sphingobium sp. KCTC 72723; assembly: GCF_014280435.1. Classification (NCBI taxonomy): domain Bacteria; kingdom Pseudomonadati; phylum Pseudomonadota; class Alphaproteobacteria; order Sphingomonadales; family Sphingobiaceae; genus Sphingobium; species Sphingobium sp. KCTC 72723. The sequence continues at coordinate 2,731,893 of NZ_CP060388.1, forward strand.
CGCTATGCGTGAGTGACACCGGAACGGGCATGACGCCCGACGTGATCGCCCGCGCTTTTGATCCGTTCTTCACGACCAAGCCGCTGGGCGAAGGCACGGGCCTTGGCCTCTCGATGATCTATGGCTTTGTGCGGCAATCGGGCGGGCAGGTACGGATTTATTCGGAGGTCGGCGGAGGCACGACCATGTGCCTCTACATTCCAAGGCATATGGGACCGGTAACTGAGATCGAACAGGAGTTGCGGCCGACGCAGCTTGATGCTGGGGGGCACGGGGAGACCGTGCTGGTCATCGATGACGAGGCTTCCGTTCGCTCGCTCATCGTCGATGTCCTTGCCGACGGGGGATATCACGTCATTGAAGCTGCGGATGGTCCCAGCGGCCTAAAGGTGCTTCAGTCTGATCTGCGCATCGACCTTCTCATCACGGATGTGGGCTTGCCCGGCGGAATGAATGGCCGTCAGGTCGCAGACGCCGGCCGAGTTGGACGTCCCAAACTCAAGATTTTGTTCATCACTGGTTATGCGGAGAATGCCATCATCGGCAACGGATTGCTGGAGCATGATATGCACGTGATCACCAAACCCTTCGGAATCGAGGCCATCGTCAGCAAGGTTCGTGAGATGATCGATGAAGGTGACAAACTAGGCAACCGATCAGCGACCGGCCAATCTGATCCTTAAGCGGCCGCCTTAGCGCGCGTCTTCCGGTTTTTCATTTTGAACCGGACTTTTTGCCGTTGGTGGAACCCAAGACATCGTCACGCCGTTAGCTGCCCACCTGTAGGAGAGCCACGGTGGAAGAAAAGAGAAAGGGCCAGGAACCGGAAGCGGATCAACGGCCAGCAGCGACGGGCGGCCTCTATGAGCAGGCCGCGCCGACATCCAACGATCCCCCATCCAAGAAAGAACGGACGATGATCGCGACCGCGCGTGCGCGCGCAGATCGCGACCGGGCGGAATTGCGCGCGACAGGCCATGGCGATCATCAGGGCGAAGAAGGCTTTTGAGCTGTTTTACTGTCAGGCCTGACCAGGTCGATTTTCGCGTCCTGGTGGGCAAATGAGCGTTTCCCAAGGGATTGGTGAGACCGCACTCATGCTGCTTGACGCCCTGGGCGCTGGCGATCTGCTCTATCTGGCCGATGACGAGCAGGACGCCGAAGCGGTGGCCAGCGCGCTCACGTTCCTTGCGCCTGAGCATCATGTCGTCTTCCTGCCGTCGAGCGACATCTTGCCCGGCGACAGCGCGCCTGCGTCGCCCTCGAACATCGGGAAACGGGTCGCTGCCCTGCGGCACCTTCGACGGCTGGCGGCGGGATCCAAGCGCCGTCCTCTTGCCACTATCACGAGCGGTGAAGGGGCTGCGCGGCTTTATGCAGACCCCGCCGCCTTCGACGCCGCGCCGCCCAGCCTGCGCGTTGGCGAACCGATCGATCCGACCAATTTCGCCGCTGACATGGAGAGGCTTGGTTATGTCGCCGACGATCGTGTCGATGAACCAGGCGAGGTGGCGGTCCGCGGGGAGGTCATCGACATTTTTCCGGCCGATGCCGGGCTGCCGGCCCGGATCGATGTCGCCGATGGGCGCGTCATCGGTATCCGCCGCTATGATCCGATCACGCAGCGCACGCAGGCGCCGTGCAAGTTGCTGGAGATCGGCCGGGCTGCCGAACCGGAGCCTGAGCGGAAAGTTACCATCCTCGCCCATCTGCGGCCGGGGCGGCTTTATGTTTCGGCAAAGGCCGAGCAGCGTCGCGCGCGTTTCATTCGCCTGGCCACTGACGCCGCCGGCAATTCGGGTTCGGCGATCGATGCCGCATCCCAGTCACTATGGGCGAAGGATCTTGCAGCCTGGCGTTCAGGCGATCCGGCGGATTTCGCCATATCGCCCATTCCCCGCTTTGCGGAGCAGCGCTCACCCCTATCGGCACTGAAGCGCTTTGCGGCACCGCATGTGCAGGAGGGGAAGCGCGCGCTCCTGGTTGGCAGGGAGAGGGATGTCCGTTTCCTCCGGCCCAAGATCGCCAAGACGTTCAAGGCTAAGGTCGAGGCCATCGACGCGATTGCGGCCGTCGATACGCTTGCGCCGGGCGCGATAGCTGCGCTGATTGCGCCGATCGATCGGGGGGCTGTTGGCACGAAGCTCGTGATGATTGCGGCCGCCGATCTTCTGGGTAGCCGGGCGTTGATTGGCGCGACGCAGGGCAGCGTTGCCGCCGGGCTTGCCCAGGCGGGCGGCGACATTCGTGCAGGCGATCTCGTCGTGCATGAGGATCATGGCGTCGCGCGCGTGCTGGGCCTTGTGTCGGCTCCCGGCGATGGCGACGCAGAACTGATCGCGCTTGAATATGCCAATGATGCCCGGCGGCTCGTTCCCTGCCAGGAGGCGGGCCTGTTATGGCGTTATGGCGCCGATGGCGATGCGGTGCGGCTTGACAAGCTGGACGGATCGACCTGGGAAAAGCGGCGCGGGGCGATTGACGAGGCGGTGGCGCAGAGCGCCCGCGACCTCCTTCGATTGGCGCAGGAGAGGGCCGATGTCAAAGCCGCGATCATCGAACCCGATAGCGCGGCTTATGAACGATTTGTCGCCAGCTTCCCTTTCAACGAAACGGCGGATCAGGCGCGGGCGATCCAGGCGGTAAGGGACGACCTGGCCAGCGGACGGCCGATGGATCGCCTGGTGATCGGCGATGTGGGCTATGGCAAGACGGAGGTCGCCCTGCGTGCCGCCGCGCTTGCCGCCCTTGCAGGCTATCAAGTCATTTTGGCCGCGCCCACGACGGTTCTCGTTAGGCAACATATCGAGATGTTCCAGCGCCGCTTTGCCGATACGGGCGTGGTCGTCGCTGGCCTGTCGCGCCTTTCGAGTGCGGCGGAGAAGAAAGCGGCGAAGGCCGGGCTGGCCGACGGGTCAATCGGCATCGTCATCGGCACGGCTGCGGTGATGGCGAAGGATGTACGCTATGCCCAATTGGGGCTTGTCATCATCGACGAAGAACAGCGCTTCGGCGCGGCCGATAAGGCAAGGCTGCGGGGACGTACCGACCTTCACCTGCTGGCGATGAGCGCGACACCGATCCCCAGGACGTTGCACCGCGCGATGATCGGGCTGCAACAGCTGTCGGTGATCGCAACGCCGCCCGCCCGTCGCCAGCCGATCCGGACGAGCCTTGCCAGCCCCGACGATGCGATGATCAGGACGGCGCTTTTGCGTGAGCGGTCGCGCGGCGGACAAAGCTTTGTCGTCGTGCCCCGTATCGAGGATCTCGCGCCTCTGGCCGAACGGCTGGCGCGGATCGTACCGGACCTCGCGCTGATCGAAGCGCATGGCAAGATGCCGGTGGTCGCCATCGACGACGCCATGGTCCGCTTTGGCGGTGGCGAAGGCGATGTTCTGCTCGCGACCAATATCATCGAGGCAGGACTGGACGTGCCGCGCGCCAACACGATGATCGTCTGGCGCGCCGACCGCTTTGGCCTCGCTCAGCTTCATCAGTTGCGCGGGCGGGTGGGCCGCGGCAATCGCCGGGGTCAGGTCATTCTGCTGACCGAAGCGGGAGAGATTGCCGAACGCACCATGAAGCGGCTGCGCACGCTGGCGACCTACGACCGGCTGGGTGCGGGCTTCGCGATCAGCGCCGCCGATCTTGATCAACGGGGCGCTGGCGATCCGCTGGCCGATACGCAGGCCGGTCATATGAAGCTGATCGGCATCGACCTCTATCAACATCTGTTCGAAGCAGCGTTGAAAGAGGCGCGGGGGGAGGACGCCGGACTGTGGACGCCTGAACTCAATCTGGGCAGCGCGGGCGGCTTGCCATCGGACTGGATACCCGACGCCGACATCCGCCTGGGCCTCTATGTCAGGCTTTGGCGGCTTGTTGATGAGACTGGGCTCAGCGCTTTGGAGGAGGAACTGGCGGATAGGTTCGGTCCGCTGCCTCCCGCTGCCGAACGTCTGATCGATGCCAATAGGATTGCTATTCTCGCGCGGGCGGCCGGGATTGCACGCGTCGATGCAGGCCCGGCCGCGATGGCGCTGACGCCGCGCGAAACGGGTCGCGACATGAGCAAATGTGCAGGGCTGTTCGAAAAAGACGGCCGTTGGCTTTTGAAGGCGCAGACCGATGAGGCTGATCAGCTCGCAAGGGTGATTGACCTGCTCGAAAGCATTGGCGCATTGCGGAACTAACGCTCCGGCATTGAGTCGATCAGCCTGACCCGCAGCACTAGCATTGTCGGGCCATCGAGAAAGCGGAAGCCATATGAAGATAGCGCTCGTCACAGGCGGTGCTCAGGGCATCGGCAAAGGCATTACACAGGCCCTGTTGACGCAGAGCTGGAAAGTAGCGGTGTTGGACCAGGATGCCGAAGCGGTCCGCGACCTTTCCGACGAGATGCCGACCAACAAGCTTATGGCGATCCGGGCCGACGTCACCAGCGAGCGCGACGTGGAAATGGCGTTCGATAAGATTGCAGCCTGGAATAAGGCGACGGAAGAGGTCGAGGGCATCGATCTGCTCGTATCCAATGCAGGTCTTGCCGATCCGGTCAGCGGTCCGATCGAAAAACTGGAGCTTAAGAAATGGCAGGCGTGGCAGGACAGCCATGTGACCGGCGCTTTTCTGATGGTGCGCGCCGCTGTGCCGATCCTGCGCCAGCGTAAAGGGGCGATCGTCATCATGGCGTCGATCCGCGCGATCCAGTCGGAACCCGATACGGAGGCCTATGCTGCGGCCAAGGGTGCGCTCTGCGCCCTGACCCATGCGCTGGCGATCAGCCTTGGCCCCGACATCCGCGTCAACGCCATTTTGCGCGGCTGGATAGAAACCCGCCCCTGGGCCAAAGCACAGGTGCGCGAAGCGGTCGAGCATCGCCCGATCGATCGGGAACAGCATCCGGTAGGCCGGGTCAGCGAACCGTCCGACATTGCGGCTACCGTCCTGTTTCTGGCGTCCGAAGGTGCGGGCTTCATCACGGGCCAGCAAATCACCGTCGATGGCGGCATGACCCGAAAAATGATCGACGCGCATTGACGGATCGCTATATCCGGCCGCTTCGATCTTGTGCGTCAACGCGCTGGATGTCGGTCATGCGCGCGGCATCCTCAGGCGTCCCAAGGATCAATGGACGACGCCATTGCTCCATCTGCGCCACTTGTTCGCCAAAGCTGGCGAATGGCGACCAATTTCCATCTTCCTTCTGAAACACCGAAGCGCCAGATGCGTGCGCAAGGGCTATTCCCCCGGCAACATCCCAGATGTTGGGTGTCGCGAACCTGGCGACTTGTAGAAGGCCTGCCGCCACGAACGCACATTCGATTGCGGCCGATCCTGTCTTGCGCCCATCCCACGGCCCGATACCAGACTGACCATGCGGATCACCCGCGAGCCGTTTGCGAACGGCAGGGTTGGGCATGCGTGAGACTTGTTCGCCCTCAAAACGCAAACCCTCGGCGCCGCCGCTATGATAGACACCAGGCGTAAGCAAATGGCTTGTGCTGCACCATAATGCGCCGACGACGGGAACACCGCGGTAGAGCACGCCCACGGATGACGCGAATAGCGGGAAGCCGTTGATGAAGTTGCTTGTCCCATCGATCGGATCAACCGCCCAGACAAAATCGCTGCCCAGTCCCGCCTGGACAGCCATTTCTTCGCCGATGATGCCATGCTCGGGGAAATGATCTGCCAGATGGCTGCGGATGATCGCTTCGACCCGGCTGTCGACTTCGCTTACCGGATCGCGCATCAAGGCAATGGCGTTATCATCCCCCTTATATTGCACGGCCATTAGGCTGCCCAGCGCAGCCAGGATTTCCCGGCCGCCGATCGTGGCCAGTTCCACCGCAACAGCTTCCATGCGGGCAAGTAAATCCGGTGTTGGCATCGGCTCAGCAACTGTCATCGTCATGTCCCGTCATACTGCCAGGCACCAATATCGTCACCGGCTCGTCATCCAGCCGTATTTCGACCGTCCATGCGTCGTCAGGCATGTCGATGGGGCGATCGTCGATCCGGGGGCACAGCCCGCTGGCCTGAAGCGTGACGACGCAACCTGTTTCCAGGCGGGCCGGTGGCGGGCCGGAGAAATGTTCGGCCCATCCCACCATGGCGTCACGATCGGCCTCGCCAACGAGCAGGATGTCGAGCAGCTTATCCTGTGTGTCCGCCCTTGGCGCGAACGGGAGCCGTGGGCCGATCGCGCCGATGTTGAGAATTTCTACAAGCAGCCATGGCCCGTCGAAACGGCGTCCATCGATATCAACGACGCACGCGATCGGCTTGGCCGTGCGCAACGTCTCCCGAAATGCTGCGCGGCCGTTTTCGCGCTTCTCCTCCGGGGTGTCGGGCGATTCATCGACAAGTTCGATAGATTGATTGAGCGCGCCAAGACCTACCGCTTCCAGAAAGCCTTTCCGCCCGAAGAGCCCGGTGACGCTGCCTACGGTCAGCCTCTTTTCGCGCGCATTGTAGAGACCACCAATGACGGCTTCGACCGATTGACGAATGCCCAGCGCCCTTGCGACATTATTGGACCCGCCCATCGGCAGGATCGCAATCGGTACAGACCGGTCGGGCATCTCGATGGCGACCGAAGCTACGGTTCCATCACCGCCGGCGGCAATCGCCATTTCCATGCCACTCATTCCGGATCGAATATCGTCCCGGCCATGTTCACAGTAGCGGATGGCGAAGCCGGCCTCTTCCAATTGACCGATGAGCGACCGGATCGGCTCGGGCTTTGTTCCCGCATTGGGGCTATGGACCAGTAGCGCCTTCACCCGAAATATCTGCCATTCAACCTAGATCGCGTCGCCAAAATACCAATCATAGTTGCGCCCCAAATTCTTCCAAAGCGGCCGTAACGACTTCGACCTTCGCGTCATCCTGCAAATCGATCGAAACCATGATGCCGCCAGCAAGAGGAACATCATCCCTTTCGTCCTGATCGAACGTCTCGCTATCTGCGCCTCCAATCCGATTGCCTGCGCTGTTGTCCGGTCCGGATGCAGTCACGAAAATATCGGTTCGCTCAATGCCAATTTCCTGGACCAGTCGTTCCACGGCCATGTCCGCCTGGTCCCGTCTATCGAATGTGCCTGTCAATGTGGTGCTCATGGTGATCCTTTCATCAAGGCTTGGAATCGGCCCGATCAGTCTCTGGATAATCTTCCGGTTTCACGGTGCCGACAGAGGGGCGGTCCTCGACATCCTCCTGCGACTTGCCGCCGCGTGTTCGTGGATCGGGATCATCGCCATTGGGTCGGACATCGCCTGCAGGCCCGCGTCGTGGCAACCCGTCCGATCGGCCCTTTTCAGGGTCGAAACCATTTTCGTTTCCAGGCATGTTCTTGATCCTTCCGCAACGCAGTGGCCGGAAGCGATGCCCGGCCTTGGTATGAAGCGCTGATCGGGCGATCGGTTGCATTCTGGCTCCCCCCTTTATTGTAGGAACCACAAGCCGCATGGACCGTTATCGGTGGAACATATCAAGAACAATGAGGCTGTCATGACCGACCGTTTCCATAATCCCAAACTCGATGAGCACCCGGCTTCGAACGCTGAGAAAGATCCAGCAGATTGGGTGTCGGGCAACGAACCCATCACCGGCGCGCAGGCGTCCTATCTAGCGACCTTATGCGAAGAAGCGGGTGTGGAACTGCCAACCGGAGATCTGACGAAAGCAGATGCATCGCGTCAGATCGATGAGATGAAAGCGAAGCTTGGGCGCGCCTGACGGACTTGTGGTTCGAACCATTTGTGATGGTTCATGCCGGAAATCGCACCACATGATCTAATTTTGATGGAAGGGGCCGGGCCTGCCACAGCGTCACGTCCAATCCACCCAAACTAATGTCGATCAGACAGATTTTCCAACAGACAATTGGACCCATCCGACATTCAGGCGTTGTCCGCTCATACCGAGACGCAGCCTCCGAACGATCGGACTGCTCCACGTGGACATCATAAGAATGGCTGGAGAATGCCCATGACGATGGCGACAGACGATGCCCCACCGACGACATCGAAATTGAAAGAAGAACGCGCAAACGGAATCGCGGCCGTGACCCAATCAAAGGGTGATGATCTGATCGGGCGCTCGGTCACGATCAACCGTCCTCGCGACGAACTCTTCGCCTATTGGCGCGATTTTTCCAATCTGCCCTCGTTCATGGATAATGTCGAACGGATCGATATATTGTCGGACACGACATCGCATTGGGTGGTGAAGGCGCCGGCTGGACGCACCGTGGAATGGGACGCGACCATCACGGAGGAGAAGGCTGGCGAATGGATCGCCTGGACCTCTGCCGAAGGCGCCGATGTCCCCAATAGCGGCCGCATCGAATTTCGCGATGCGGGCGCGCGTGGCACCATCGTCACGGCGACCATCGCGTATGATCCGCCCGCAGGCGTGGTGGGCAAGGTGATCGCCAAGCTCTTCCAGCGCGAACCCGCCATCCAGGCGCGACGCGATCTGCGCCGTTTCAAGCAATTGATGGAAACGGGCGAGGTTGCGACCGCAGCTTGGACCCAAAAGCAACGTGACGAGGAGAAAGTCTGATGCGCGCGCTGACATGGCACGGCAAGCATGACGTCCGCGTCGATACCGTGGAAGATCCCGAAATCCTCAACCCGCGCGATGCGATCATCAGGATCACGTCGACGGCGATCTGCGGGTCCGACCTGCATCTTTACGACGGTTATATCCCGACCATGCAGGCGGGCGACATACTTGGCCATGAATTCATGGGCGAAGTGGTCGAAACCGGTCCCAAATCCACATTGTTAAAGGGGCAGCGGGTCGTGGTGCCCTTCACCATCGCCTGCGGCAGTTGCTATCATTGCGGCAAGCATCAATATTCCGCCTGCGACAATGGCAATCCGGCCGACAATCAGGACATCGGCCAGGAAATGTACGGTCAGCCCATGTCGGGCCTGTTCGGTTACAGCCATCTGACCGGCGGCTATGCAGGCGGTCAGGCGGAATATGTCCGCGTACCATTTAGCGATGTGGGGCCGATCGTGGTGCCTGACGGGCTGGATGATGATGAGGTTCTGTTCCTGTCGGACATCCTGCCCACCGGATGGCAGGCGGCGGAGAATGCGGACATCGAACCGGGCGATACGGTGGCGGTATGGGGCTGCGGTCCGGTCGGGCTGTTCGCGGTCCAGTCCGCTTTCCTGATGGGCGCGCACCGCGTCATCGCAATCGACCATTTTCCGCATCGCCTTGAACTGGCCAAAAAATTCGGGGCCGAGACGATCAACTTCGAGGAATCGAAGACTTACGAAGCGTTGATGGAGATGACCGGCGGCATCGGGCCTGATGCGGTGATCGACGCGGTGGGCCTTGAAGCCCATGGCTTCTTTGTCGACAATGTGGTCGATCAGATCAAGGCGTCGCTATTCCTTGGGACCGATCGCACCCATTCGATCCGGCAAGCGATCCATGCCTGTCGCAAGGGCGGGCGGGTGTCGATGCCAGCCGTCTATGGCGGTTTCGTGGACAAGTTTCCGTTGGGCGCCTTCATGGAGAAGGGGCTGACCCTCAAGACCGGCCAGACGAGCGTACAACATTATATGCCCGCTCTGCTCAATGCGATTCTGGAGGGCAAGATCGATACGACCTTCCTGATATCGCATCGCATGGGCCTGGAAGATGCGCCCAAGGGCTACAAGATGTTCCACGACAATCAGAATGAAGTGACCAAGATCGTGCTGAAGCCCGGTCTTCCCGTCGCTGCGCAATAGGAGAGACGTATATGGCCAATAAATTCGCGATTGTCACCGGCGCCTCCACCGGCATTGGCTTCGAACTCGCCTCCATCGCCGCGGAAAATGGGTATGACTTGTTGGTCGTGGCTGACGAACCGTTGATTGATGCCGCCGCGCAGGAATTCAAGGGGCATGGCGTCGAGGTTATTGCGGTCGAGGCCGATCTGTCGACATTGCAAGGCGTGGACACGCTCCTCGCCGCGGCCGATGGCCGGCAGGTCGATCTGCTATGCGCCAATGCCGGGCGCGGCCTGGGTCACGCTTTTCTCGACCAGGATGTGAGCGATTGGCGGCGGGTGGTAGACACGAACATCACCGGCACGCTGTATCTGCTCCAGCACATCCTGAAGGCGATGGTTGCACGTGACGAGGGTAAAGTCCTGATCACAGGATCAATCGCAGGCTTCATCCCGGGCAGCTTCCAGGCTGTCTACAATGGCAGTAAGGCGTTCGTGGACAGCTTTGCCGATGCGATCCGGAACGAAATCAAGGATAGCAAGGGCGTGACTGTCACGACATTGATGCCAGGGCCTGTCGAGACGAAATTTTTCTACCGTGCAGACATGCTCGACACCAGTGTCGGCGCTTCGGAGAGCAAAAGCGATGCCGACGTTGCGCGCGACGGCTGGAATGCTCTGATGAAGGGCGAGGCGCATATCGTGTCGGGATGGAAGAACAAGCTGCAGGCAGCCGTTGCGCATGTTACGCCGGCTGCTGTCCTGGCAGAACAACATCGTAAGATGGCGGAGCCCGGATCTGCACAGGAAAAATAGCTTGAAGGCGTCATCTCGAAGCGCGTTGACGCGCGCTATATAGGGGTGCGATCGGGTTCCTGGGTCAAGATCAAATGTATCCGCCGCCAGGAGTTCGTCATCGTCGGCTGGACCCCTTCGGACAAGCAGCGGGGCTTTCGCGCCCTGCTGCTTGGCGTCCATGAGAAAGACAAGCTGCGTTATGCAGGGAAGGTCGGTACTGGCTTTTCCGGTGACGTGATCGAGCGGTTGATGGACTGATGGCGCCGCTCGAACAGAAGGCTGCGACCCTCAAAGCGCCCCGCGCCGCGGTACGCGGTGCAACAGGACGGCCTGTAGTTGACGATGGCTTTCGTGGATGACCATCGGTTCATAACTCTTGCATTGGTAAAAGAGCGCTCATTTGCGTCAATCAGAGATGCGGTAGCATAGTCAAACGCCGGCCAGTCGGAGCTTTGCCAATTCCAGAGCATGAACGATTGCATCCCGTTCTACCGGTCACGATATTGCTATAAAATGATCTATAGAAATTCACTCTATCGATCATTCCGTGGCTACCCCTCGTCAATGATCGCCCAGCTAATGGTTTAAGGGCGTTGCACTTATGATTTCTAGCCCTCCCATAATACGATAATCCGATCGAGCAGATGGTCGACGATGGCAAGGCCTTGGGCCGTCATCGAAATCGCGACGCGTCGCCCATCAGGACGAGGAATGTCCCGCGTCACCAACCCCCGTTTTTCCATCTCGGCGATCTTGCGGTGGGCGGTCGATTGCGGAATGTCGGAGGCGGCCGTATACAGGGAGAAGAGATAGACCTCCCGCTTCTCATATTGCGCCAGGTAAAGATCGAGCAGCATGTCCCAGACAGGGCTCGGGCATAGACGATAGCCAATAGCCTCACCAATCGTCCGCCGCATGGCCACCAGCCTGCGGCACATATCGATACGTCTGTCGGGGGGATATATCTGCGTCATGTCATGTCTCCTTTTTTGGATACTGACCCTTCGCTCCTCTCTTCGGCCCATGGACGTGCGGGCCATGTTTGACAGCCACATTGATCATTGTGGCTCGCCTGAAGTGGTTGCCGCCTTTCTGGCTACGCCTGCTGTGCGGCGCGGCGGGGCGTGGGGCTAAAGATACCCCGCCTGGCGGAAGCTCACATGTCCGGCACGGGCGATGACCAAATGATCATGGACCGCGACATCCAGGCAGCGTGCGGCATCGACAATCTTTCTGGTGAAAGCCCGGTCAGCCCGTGAAGGCTGAGGTTGGCCCGATGGATGGTTATGAATGAGAAAAATTGCGGTCGCGCCTATCTCGACGCATCGCTTCATGATTTCACGTGGATAGGCGTGGACATGAGAGATGGTGCCGGTCGCCAGCACCTCATCTGCCAATATCTCATTGACGGCGTTGAGGAAAAGCACCCGCAACTGTTCGACCGGCGCGAATGCCATGGTGGCGCGCAGATAGTCCAGCAGTGCCTGTTCGTTCGAGAGTATCGATTTACCGGCGAGTTTTCCGCGCAGAATATGCTGGATCGACCTTTGCAGGCACTCAAATGTCCGCTCGACACATGGCGCGCCATCCAGAAGGCGCATACGGTCCTGGCGCCGCGCAGAGAGGGTTGCCGCAAAAGAACCGAACCTGTCGACCAGCCGCTGCGCCAGTTCGGGCGCGCGCGCCGGACAGGTGAGCGCGATCAGCTCTTCCAGGGCCTGTCGACACCGCGCTGTTTTATCCGGCTGCGATGTCGAAAGGTCGCGCTGATGAGCATGGTTTGTGCCACCCAACTCCACACCGCCAGCGCATCGACATAGGCACGCGGTACAATCGCCGGCATTAGGATCCGCATCAGATGCACGGCTACCTCTGCGCCTAGCATCGCCGCGACCCAGAGCGGCCAGAACCGTGTGCTTTGTAGAGAAAGCCATATAAACACACTCAATAAGGCAAAATCGACCAGGAGAATGGCGATCTCGATATGATGGAACCGGTCGCCGAACGGATCGACAAGCCCTACGGACAGACAGGCAGCGCCCAGCAGGGCTGCAGCGCCGATCCTTTCGGGCGTGCCGCCCCGCGATGCGGCATAGAGGGTGCTGACAATGAGCAGGGTCAGGAACGCGATTTGCCGGGTCATGACCATGATTGAACCCAGATGACCGCATTGCGTCAATCGTCTCGTGCGCGTCAAACGACGCGCAGATGGGCAGGCTGATCATGCGAGACAACTTTGAAAAGGTCGCCATAGGCGGTTTCGCCCAGGCCAACATCATCGCTGGCCCGTTTGAGATGGGCGTGGGTTATGACCATCTGCTCGCGTGTCTGCGCAATCAGCATGACAGCAGCGGCAGATGTCGCGATAGCCTCCTGGCCGATCGCGGCCGCAAAACGGGCATCAAGACGGGCCAGAGGTAGCGAGGCGTTGAGTTCGGCAATCCGGGCAGCAGCAATATCGAGCGCAGCTTCGGCAGCAAACAGCCGCTCGGCAACCGATTTGGCGATGGTCTGTCGTTTAATACGCATAGAATCTCCTTCCCGCAAAAGCGGGTGAACAGGGAAAACATAAAAATGTTGGTTTTATTGGCGAGCCAGGGCGTCTAGCGCCGAGAGCAGTGAAGCGGCCGATCCAGCCATCACAAGAGCAAGCGTCGCCATGATCGCAAGAGCGATCAACGTCATGTTCGAAGTCAGGTCATTGTCGGGCCTCCCGCTTGTGCGGAACGGCAGAAAATTGCCCATAAGGGGAAAGCGCACCAAACCATGGTAGCCCTCCTGCTGCGTGGCCAATAAATCGGCATCGGCAATATCTGCGTCCACTTGATCGTCAGTGGAATCAGATTGGCCAGACGCAGCCGGGAATGGCAGAACCAAAGATTGGGCGCCTATTTTTTGGGCCCCCGAAGACGTCTCGGTGCGATCCGCTTCATAGGCAGCCACGAGGCGTGCCGCCTGCTGCCGACCAATGCCGCCCAGCTTCCCGCGCGCTTCATATATATGCTTGTCAACACGGCCGGAACTATTGCCCAGTCGCGTAGCAATTTCCTTGCTGGAATAGCCCTGCGCCACCAGGACAAGGCATTGTCGTTGCCGACCCGTAAGGCTGGCAAGCCTTGTCCTGAATACCGCAATGTCGGGCGGAACGGGTGGTTTGTTCATCATCGCGCACTGTCTCCAGCCTTGCGACGCATCGGGGCAGATCGGTCGCGCCTGATATCTCCTCTGCGGCCCCGCTCACAATGTCATGAAATTGCAACGCAAACGCAACCATTGGGCCGAGCAATTGAGACGAATTGAAGAAAATTTGCATAGCGATGTCGCGACTGACCTAGTGCGGGATGCCGCCATCCAGACCTCCGGGCATAGAGGGGAGGGGATGGACAGGGGATGATCGTGGCCGGTTTCGGCCAGAACGTCCCAACGGATATCCACCATGAACGCACTTATCGTCCGCCTCGCGCGCCATATATTCGCCTGCCTGCGTTGTCGCAGTGATGAGGCTCTCATAGGCACTATATTTGTCTGGCTCGATGACCAGGAACAAGCGGATCGGCATGATCTTCTAACCAAGCAGCGGTCGCAGGACCGATCCGCATGGCCTCGCGAGCAATCTGCTTTGCCTTCCGACAAAACCGATATGACCGCACGCTGCGCTGAACATATGCCAACCCTGACCCGGCTCTTTCTCTTGCTGCGCGTACGTTATGCCATGGAGATTGACGACATTGCGCGAACCTTCGAGATCCGCCCCCGCCGGGTTCGTCGCCATTTACGGCGAGCCGTAGCGATCGTTGCGCGCAACAGGCTTTGACGAAATGACGGTTCCCATCGACCGGCTTGTCATGGAAGCGCGCGCAAAGCTGCTGGTCAACCGTCTGGGCGGCCGCTGGGCCTCGTCTGGCGGTCTGTGCCTTTGTCCGGCCCATGACGATCATGATCCCAGCCTTTCTGTCCGACTGGGCAAGACAGCTCTGCTCTTCAAATGCTTTGCAGGCTGCCATGCCAGCGATGTCCTGCGCGCAATCGCACGGATCGACCATCAGGCGCTGGCAGCTTGTCATGAGCCAGATCATTCGACGCGCGATTTCCAATCCGGTTTCCGGCGCCAGGCGAGGGACATCTGGCGTGCGAGCCGACCGATCGCTGACACGCTGGCGCAGGCCTATCTGCAGTCGCGGTCCATCACCAATCTGGGAGAATGGCTGCGTTTTCATCCGCGAACGCCCTTGCGAACCGACACGGGGCTTGAGTTTCGCCCTGCCATGATTGCTGCCGTGCGCGACAGAGAAGAAATTGTCGCCATCCACCGGACATTCCTTGATCCTCGCTATTCCCGTCTCGCTACCGAGGTACAACCGGCCCGTCGTTTGCTGGGCCGACCCGGCCATGGTGCCGTCATGCTGGCTCCAGTTACCAATATTCTTGGCCTTGCCGAGGGCATCGAGACGGCCCTGTCGGCCATGTCCTTTCTCGACATTCCGGTCTGGGCCACGCTCGGCAGCGAGCGCTTGCACAGCATTGCCATTCCCGCGTCGGTTAAGCGGCTAATTATCCTGCCCGACAACGATCGTGCGGGCAAAATCGCCGCAATGCGTGCGCTGGCGGCGTATCGCGGCGCCGGCAGGCCAGTCAGGCATATCTGGCCGCCATCAGGCTATAATGACTGGAACGATGTCCAGCAGGCAAGGGAGGGAGGGGGATTGGATGATGTGGCGCAGGAAGACCCGATGGTCGGGTCTTTGGCGCCTGGAGATCTAAGTCGATGAACCAGCTTCCCATTCTCGTTGCCGCGGCGAACCTCAGCAAGTCGCCATCCAATGTCCGCAAGTCCAGCGATGCTGTCGCCGACGCCCAGCTTGAGGCCAATATCGCCGCCAAGGGCGTAAGGCAGAATCTGATCGGCGTGCCGGTCGCGCGCAAGAAAGGCCATTATCGTATCGCCGCGGGCGGACGGCGCCTCGATGCGGTGCATCGTCTCATCGAAAAGGGCGTCTTTGCGCCAGACTATCAGGTGCCTGTACTGGTCCTGCGCGACGCGAAAGATGCGATCGCCACCAGCCTTGAGGAAAATTTCTTCAAACTCAGCATGAACCCTGCCGACACCTGCCGGGCTTTCCAGGATATTGTCGAAACCGAAGGCAAGACTCCGGCCGAGATCGCCAAACGCTTTGGCCTGTCCGAGCGCTTCGTGCTGGGACGGCTGCGCCTCGCGGATCTGACGCCCTGCATTTTTGATGCCCTGCGCGACGGTGAGATCAGCCTCGAGATCGCCACGGCTTATGCCAGCAGTCCCGATACCGTCCGGCAGGCGCAGATATTCGAAACTCTGGGGCAGAGCTATTACCGCAATAATTTAAACGAGATCCGGCGCCAGCTTGCCCAAGGCAGCTATAGTGGCAATGACCCTAAAGCCCTGCTTGTCGGCCGCGAGGCCTATGTGGCCGCCGGTGGCCGGATCGACAGCGACCTGTTCACCGACGATGCGAGCGAGATGTGGATCGATGGCGACCTGCTCGATCAACTGGCGACCGACAGGCTGGCGCAGGCGGCGCAAGCGATCCGGGAACGGGAAGGCTTTGGCGATGTCCGCATCGTGCCGACCACCCATATTGCCTATAGCGCAACCTGGGATCTCAAGCCCCTTGAGGGCGAACAGCCACCGCTGACGCCAGAGCAGGAACAGCGGCTTGCTGATATCGAAGTGGAACTGGAAGCGTTCGAGAACCCGGTTGAAACCGACGAGACCGAGGAGGAGGTCGAAGCGCGCTATGATCGGCTGAATGCTGAATATGAGGCAATCCGGCAACGGGCACCGATTCTGACCGAGGAGCAAAAGGCGTCCGCACTGGCCTATGTGGTGATCGGTTCCGACGGTCAGCCGCGCGTCCACGAACAGCTTTATCATGTTCCGGCTGAACAGGCCGACGATGCGCAGGATTCGACCGGTGATGATGAAGGCGATGCGGATGCGGATTGCGCGCCAGCACAGGTGGCGCCGGCCCAGCCAAAGATCAGCCAGCGCCTTGCCGATGAGCTCGCTGAAATGAAGGCTGAACTTCTGCGCGTCCATATCGCCAGCGATCCGCGGTTCGCGCTCGATCTCGCCACCTTCTTCATGGCTGACGCGGCAACGCGCACCTATGGCAGCGCGGAACGGGCCACCGACCTGCGCGCCAATGCCCCCGCATCGCCGCTTCATGGCTATGAGAGCGATACGCCTGCCGCCGGACAGTGGCTCAAGCTGGAAAAAGATCTTGATCGATGCTGGATCAATCATGCCGATGTGCGGACACGCTATGACGCCTTTTGCGCTTTGAGCCATGAGGCACGGGCTGCCTGGTTCAGCTGGGCAATTGCCCGGACGGTCCAGGCGGTGCCTGCCGGGCGGACCGGCAGCGTGTTTCTCGACCATCTGGGGGTCAAGTTCGGGATCGATGTTACCGCCTGGTGGCGACCGACCGCGCGCAACTATTTCGACCGGGTCAGCAAGGCGATGATCCTCCAGGCGTTCGAAACGGTCGGCGGCCTGGAACTGAGTTCCCGCTACGCGGCGTCGAAGAAGCATGATCTTGCGCTCTCGGCCGAGCGACTGTTCAGCGGCGATCTCATCGTCGAGGCAGAGGTCAAGGAACGCGCGCTGCAATGGTTGCCGGACGCCATGCGCTTTGTGCCGGTTGGTGAAGCTGAAGCCAGTCTCACCGGAGATGGCGATGCCGATTGTGGCGTCGGGCGGGTCAGTGTCGATGGAGATGCTGCGGCGGAAGCGCTTGCTGAGGCGCCTGACGAAGATTCTGGAGAGGACCGCGTCGCGCAGGCGGCCTGAGCCCGGGGTATAATGCTGGGGACCATGATGTGTCGTCATGGTCCCTTTTTCTGTCCGCCGTCCTGGGAGGGAAGGGGAGCGGACGAGGTGTGGACCGATCGGGTCCGAGCCCTGGAGATTTTTATGACTCTTCCTTTGTTCGCTACGCAGCAGCCTGATCCCGTCGCAACGCGTTCATGCGCGCAACGCCTATTCGATGTCGCGACAATACTCGCCGGCAGTCTGACGCAATCGCAGATACCGACCCGACATGCCCTACGAAAGCTGATGACAGCAAGCTTTGGCGCGAGCGATGCACAAGGCGCATGGTCGATGCGCCAGGCCTATGACGCGCTTGAAATCGCCCTGATACTGTTCCTGCGGCGGGGGAATAGTGGCATCGCCAGATCCGGAGATCCGACTGCCTGTTACGCCGCTTTGCGCCGTCTTGAAACCAGCCTGCCCACGCACAGCTATCGCAGCGAACAGCAGATCGAGATGCAGCAGTTCAGCACGCCGCTGACCCTCGCCTGGCTGGCGGTTCAGGCAGCACGCCTTGGGCCAGAGGATCATATTCTCGAACCATCGGCAGGCACGGGAATGTTGCTCGGACCCATTCCGCCTGGACGCTGCACCTTCACGCTCAATGAACGCGATCCCGACCGCGCGGCGCTGCTCACGCTTGCCATCGGGCAGGCTGTCACCTGCCATGACGCGGAATATATCCATGACCTGTTGCCCCTGGGCGATGATCCTTCTGTGGTCCTGATCAATCCGCCCTTCGGTCGCAGCGAGGGACGCGGCAATGACCGGCAGGCCGGGGCGCGGCATTTGCGCTCGGCCTTGCTACGACTGCGCCAGCACGGTCGCTGTGTCGCCATCATGCCACCTGGCTTTGCTGCTGATGGCAGCGGCGCAAAAGCCTATGCGACGATCGCGCAATTGATCCCTCCTCGCGTTGAAATCACCATCCTGGGCAGCCCCTTTGCCAAACATGGCACCGGTATCGCTGTACGACTGCTGTTATTCGACAAGGGATGGCATGGTCAGGGACAAAGTCATGTCGCCGATAATCTGGACGCAGCGCTTGATCTCGTCCTGGCACTGCCTGACCGGCTCGATCCACCTGCCTTGTTGCCACCCCCGCCGTTGCCAAAGCCACCAAGTCCTGCCGTCGCGTTCCATCTCCCTCGCCCAAAGGCAAAGGATGAGGCGGCATCGCTGTTTCGCACTTTGTCCGCCACGCCGCTCGCCGCGCCGGCGCGTATAGCAGCAAACAATGCCAATGCTGTTCCGCTTTCCTACGCCGTTCGCGACACGCCTCTGCCGGTAGGCGAGCCTGTTGGCATCTATGC
The DNA here is from genome assembly GCF_014280435.1 of Sphingobium sp. KCTC 72723. Taxonomy (NCBI): domain Bacteria; kingdom Pseudomonadati; phylum Pseudomonadota; class Alphaproteobacteria; order Sphingomonadales; family Sphingobiaceae; genus Sphingobium; species Sphingobium sp. KCTC 72723. The sequence goes on from NZ_CP060388.1 coordinate 2,750,594, forward strand.
GCCCTGGCGGCTTGCGCGGATTGCGATCGAAGGTGCGACACCTCATCCCGACAATCTGGTGGAATCCCTGGCCATGGGATCAGTATTGCCGCCCGTACCGCGCTGGCAGCCATTATTACAACCAAGGGCGCTCGCTGCCCTGTCCGAGGCGCAACTGGAAACCATCATCCATGCAGGCGAAGCCTTTTCACGCGATCTGCCCGGTACGTTCACGCCCAATGCAGCAGGGGATCAACTCCATGAAGATCCTGCAGGGCGCGCCTATCGGACGGGCTATTTCATTGGCGATGGCACAGGCGTTGGCAAGGGCCGGGAAGGGGCGGGCCTGATCCTTGACCAGTGGAACAGGGGTAATCGCCGTGCCATCTGGATTTCGCGCAGTGCTGCCCTGCTCGAAGACGCCCGAAGGGACTGGAGCGCCCTTGGCGGCCTGCCGATCGATATCCAGCCGCTCGATGCGTTCCCGCTCGGTGAGCCGATCGCCATGACGTCTGGCATTCTCTTCCTCACCTATGCAACGCTGCGCTCGGTCCGTCAGGACAACATCTCACGCCTGCAGCAGATATTGGGCTGGACCGATGCTGAATTTGAGGGCGTCATCCTGTTTGATGAATCCCACGCGATGGGCAACGCTGCGGGCACGCAAGGCGATTTTGGAACGGCGAAGGGGTCAGAGCAAGGCCTGGCGGGCGTTCGCCTCCAAAATGCCCTGCCCCGCGCGCGGATAGCCTATGTGTCCGCGACGGGTGCCACCAAGCCTGAAAACCTCAGCTATGCCTCGCGCCTTGGCCTGTGGGGGCCGGGCACAGGCTTTACCGACCGCAGTGCTTTCATGGCGGCGATGGACGGGGGCGGGATCGCCGCGATGGAGATCGTGGCGCGGGATCTCAAGGCCACCGGCCTCTACACCGCGCGGGCGCTGAGCTTTGCCGGAGTAGAATATGATCCGCTCGAACATCGATTGAGCCCTGACCAGATCGCCATCTATGATGCCTTCGCGGATGGGTGGGCGGTGATCCATGCCAATCTGCACCAGATATTGGGCACTTCCGGCGTCGTCGATGCCATGTCGGGTCAGACGCTGAACGGCCAGGCCAAAGGCGCGGCGCTCAGTCGATTTGAAAGTGCCAAGCAGCGCTTCTTCTCGCAATTGTTGATTGCGATGAAGGTGCCGAGCCTGATCAAGTCCATAGAGGCAGAGATAGCCGTCGGCCATGTTGCTGTCGTGCAACTCGTCACGACAGCCGAGGCGATATTGGAACGCCGTCTTGCCGATTTATGTGCGGAAGATCGTGCCAGCTTAAATCTTGACCTGTCGCCGCTTCAAATCCTGATTGATTATCTCACATCGGCCTTTCCCACCCGGCAGATGCGGGTGTACCGCGCCAGCGACGGCGAACTACGCTCTGAACCGATGATCGATGCCGACGGGCAGCCCGTCCATTGCCAGGAAGCGCTCGATGCGCGCGACACGATGATCGAGGATCTGTGCGCGCTCCCTCCCATCCCTGCTGCCCTGGACGCGCTCATCGCGCATTTTGGTGCGGACAAGGTCGCCGAGGTTACCGGGCGCTCACGCCGGATCGTCGTTGATAGCAGCGGGCGGCAGCAGGTCGAGCGGCGCGGCACACATGCCAATATCAGCGAAACACGAGCGTTTATGGAAGGGGTCAAGCCCATATTGATATTCAGCGACGCCGGATCCACCGGGCGCTCCTACCATGCCGATCTTGCCAGCAAAAGCGCAGACAAACGCCGCATCCATTTCCTGCTCGAACCAGGTTGGCGTGCCGACGTCGCGATCCAGGGGCTTGGACGCACCCATCGTACCAACCAGGCCTGCCCCCCGGTGTTCCGGCCTGTGACCACTAACTGCAAGGGCGAACGCCGCTTCATCAGCACGATTGCGCGAAGGCTGGATGGCCTTGGAGCCCTAACTCGCGGACAACGGCAGACGGGCGGCCAAAATATGTTCGATCCGGCCGACAATCTTGAAAGCGACTATGCGCGTGAAGCGCTTGGGCAATGGTATCGGCTGCTTTTCGCAGGCAAGCTTTCCAGCGTGACGATGGGCGACTTCGTCACACTGACTGGTCTCAAGCTCGTCGATGAGGGCGGTAACCTGCTTGAAACCCTCCCGCCCATCCAGCGCTGGCTCAATCGCATCCTGGCGCTGCGGATCACGATCCAGAATGCGATCTTTGAGGAATATATGGGTCTTATCCAGGCGAGGGTGGACGCAGCACGCGCGGCGGGCACGCTGGACCTTGGAGTCGAGACTATTCGCGCCGAGCGGATCGAGACCTTGTTTGAGCAGATTTTGCGCACAGATCCGGTGACCGGCGCGCAGACCCGTCTGTTGCGCCTCGAGCTTCACATCCGGCCCCGCGTTACCACATGGCACATCCTGAACCAGCGGTATCAGGGCATCGATGACATGGCTTGGTTGCGCAACAGCCGCTCCGGGCGCGTCGCCTTGCAATTGCCCTCCTGGTCGATCACCGATGAAGAAGGGCGACCCATTCTCATGTGCCAGCTTGTCCGGCCCACTGGATCGACGCGGATCGACCGGGCATCGCTCGCGCATAGTCACTGGGCCTGCATCGATGCCCAGACATTCAAGGCTTTCTGGGACGAGGAGGTAGCCGCCGCGGAGGGACGGCTCGACCTCGAGACCATCTGGGTCGCGACGGGCCTTCTTCTGCCTGTTTGGAACAGGCTACCACAGGACGATGTGCGCGTGTGGCGTATCGATAATGGCGCGGGCACATCCATCTTAGGCCGGATCATTCGTCCGGGCGCGGTCGAAAAACTGCAGGCAGCCTTTGGACTGGAACAGGGCATAAGGCTCGGTGCCAGAGACCTGCTTACTGCCGTAAAAGCTGGGGACGAAGTCGCCATACCGGGTCTTGGTAAAGCGCGTCTTGCCTATGTTCTCGTCAACAGTGCCCGTCGCCTTGAAATCCGTGACTATGATGCTGATGACCGCGCCTGGCTGAAAGCGCGCGGTGTGTTCAGCGAGATCATCCAGTATCGCACGCGGCTTTTCGTTCCCGTCGACAGGGCTGTCGAAATACTCGACGCGATCATCGCGGAGCGACGCTGAGACGGCCACGTGTGACATGGCAATACCCAAACCCGCTCATCTGACAGGGGAAACTTATGTTCAATCCGTTTCAGCGTACATGCGCCGACGCCTATTGCGAGGGTGACTTCGCCCATGTCGAAGATATCGAGCAGGTTCGCGCAGTAAGCGATACGCTCTTCACATTTCTGATGATTGAGTTGGGCACCCCCGAGGATTGCGACACGCGCGAAGAAGCACTGCGCAGAATGGCGATGGCGATTGGAAACATCCAGGATGTTGCCGCTGCGATTGAAAAGATGCAGACAGCCTGAATATCTGGACTTGTAGGTAGCAATCCTATGGTCAGACATTGGCCGCCGAAGCTTATGGAACCCAAGCACCCCGGCGGCTGTCCTGCTTATCTCGATGTCTCGGACTAGGTCAGCTTTCCGCCATTTCCGGCGCGGGCTGCGCGTCGGGCGTTTTGATACCGAGGGTCTTTCGAGGGGATTTTACGGCCTTTGCAGAGCGAGCTTTGGGTGCGGGTTGCACTGGCGTCTTTTTCGCGGTGACGCTCGATTGACGTTTCGCTTTCGCAGGCTTCGAGGCTTTGACGGTGTCAACAGGTGGGGCGATCGCATCACTAGATGTCGCCGATATGCTGACTTTGGAAGGCGTTTTTCGCGCAGGCTTGGCGACAGGCTGGTCTCCTGCTGCCTTCACCTTGCGCGATGCCTTGGGTGGTAAAATGTCGGCAGATGTCGTTATGACTGGATCTTTTGGAGCGTCGGTTGCGGACATCTTCTCATCGGCGGTTGATGCTATGAGCGCAGATACAGCCTTGCTTGTGGGCCTGGCCCGGCTTGTTGCGACCGTCGTTTTAGGCGTCTTTACCTTCCGCTCCTTGCCCGTCACAGGCGCAGACGCTTGTTCGGTAGAGACATCGGCGGCGGTCGTCTCGCTCGTCGCCGGCGACGCTTTAGCAGCGCTCGCTGAGGCGGCTTTTGCTGCAGTTCCACGCTGTCCAAGGCCGAGCCTTTGCGCCACTTCCCGGCGCTGCGCGGAATAGCCCGGTGCAACCATGGGATAGGTTGAAGCAAGACCATAGCGCTCACGATATTGCGCGGGCGTCAGGCCATGCGAGGCCAGATGCCGTTTGAGCGTTTTATAAGGCCGGCCGTCGATGAGGCTGATGAGATGCTCGCGGGAGGCGAGACTTTTGCGAACACTGACTGCAGGCGTGTATTCCGGTACGGGCTCTGCCTCCGCTGCCGATGTTTGCGCCACCAGCGCTGCGCGAGTCGACTGGATCAACCCTGCCAGATCTGCGCTTGGCACCATATTATTGGTGACATAGGCGCTGAGCAACTGAACGGTCAGAACCGTGTAGTCGGGCTGGTCGGCATCGGTCATGGGAATATCCTGTCCAAGGCATGGTAAGAATGTCGGCGCTGCAGGAGCCGCAGCTCAAAAACAGGACTTTAGCCATCCGGGCCGTGATTTGTCAAAGGGGAGGGGGAGCCATGTCTGTGCAGGCAAACAGATTGGGCAGGTAAACCGGTACAGGAGCATATGGACAGTGGCGGACATATATATTCAGGGGAGTTTTGCGTTCATATGTCATGTGGAAGAGGCCGAAACATTGGACCAAGCCTGGTACGCCGTAATGTCGTTGCGCGATGACGTCGAGCCAGACACGCCCTCCGCCGCACTCACTACATTGTTTCCCCCTCTTGATGAAGACGATCCATGGTCAGGCCTGCTCAGCATCTTCGACGATCGCGATTTCCCCGACTTTGGTGCTGATCTCCAGATCGACGTCGACCGCGATAATCGGGACATGCGAATAGTGGTGATTTGCGGGATGACGGATTTTCAGCCTGCGCCGATCGAAAAGCTGATCCAGCGCTCCTGCGCCCAAAGCCTGGCACAGGCACCGATCGGTTTTGAATGGGCGGAAGTCTGTTCCAGACCGCGCGTCGGACATTTTCGCGGCGGGTGGTGCGCCCATCTTTTCTGATCGCCTCGAATTTGAAAGCACGCATCACGCCTTGTCGGCCGCCCTGAGCGGTGACGTGATCTGAACGGTGACACGCTGTTTGTGGGACACAAGTCCGTGGCCCCACATGCGGAGGGGAGGGGGGAAGGGATTTGCGAGGATCAGTGGCGCTGCCCTGGCTTCATGACCCTATGAGGAGAGCCTCCCATGTCCAGTCTTGCAATACCTGTCGACAGTGCGCCGGTAACAGGGGCCTATCGCGTCGATATTTCCCGCGGCCATAATGTCAGCCGTGTCTCGTCAGAATGGTTTTCGCGTCCCGATGACGAGAAATTCCTGTCGCTGACAGACCTTTACGACAATGTCCGCACAAGGGCCGCGCGAGCGACGACACGGATCGTCGAAAGCCGATCGCTCCGGGTTGAAGCGCGTGCCGATAATCCGGAACGCCTGACCCTGTTCTTGCCAGGCGAGGATATGCCTATCGCGCCCACCAACTGGTCCTTTGGCCAGCTCTCCAGCCTGGTCGGTGCACCCGCTTCCTATCTGCGCTCACTGCCCGCAGCGCTTGCTGGCATCAATCTCCAGCATGGCCTGCTCTCCCATCGCGGCGAACAGGTGAAGCTGCTTCAGACGCACAATGGCCGCGCTGAATTGCGCGCGGTCACAGGTCCTGATTATGGACGCATCTGGGATCATGAGCTGGTCGCCGCAGTCATGAAGATCGCGGGCGACGGCGTGGGCGATACGCGCTGGAAAGTGCCCGGCGTCCTCGACTGGTCTTCGATGCACTATAACCCCTTTGTCGATGTAACCCGCGATACCACGACGCTCTATGCATCCGATCGCGATGTCTTCCTCTTCCTTGTGGATGATACCCACCCGATTGAGGCCGGACGTCTTGCCAATGGCGATCCGGACCTGTTCTTCCGCGGTTTTTACTGCTGGAATTCGGAAGTCGGGTCAAAGACGCTGGGCATTGCCACTTTCTACCTGCGCGCCGTCTGCATGAATCGCAATCTATGGGGTGTGGAGAATTTCGAGGAAATCTCGATCCGCCACTCCAAGTTTGCCGCCAATCGCTTCGCCCATGAAGCCGCGCCTGCACTTGAAAACTTCGCTGATTCCTCCGCCAGCGGCTTCATCCAGGGCATCCGCGCCGCGCGCGAGCGCATCGTTGCCCGCAGCGACGAAGATCGCCAGACATTCCTGCGAGGTCAGGGTTTTTCCAAAGCCGAAACCGGCAAGATCATCGCCACCGTGCTGGCCGAAGAAGGTCATCCGCCTGCCAGCATTTTCGACTTTGTCCAGGGCATCACCGCCCATGCCCGGTCCAAATCCAACCAGGACAGCCGTCTCGACGTTGAGGCGAAGGGACGCCGCTTACTCGAACGGGCGCATTAAACCCGGCTGATCCCGGCACCGCGTCGCCCAATCCCCCATTCCCCCACCAGTGACGGTCGTTGGAAGGCGATCGTCACGCTCGCCCTTGAAAGGACGCCATCATGCGGACCTCGTCCCAGCATTCGCTCCAAAGCTTTCGCGTCGATATCCACTTCTTCAGCGGATCTGACCTTTATGCCTGTGAAACATACCAGATCGATGCACCCGATTGGTATCGCGCCGAGCAGCAGGCGCTGCAATTGTCGGGCGAGAGCGCTTACGACAATAGTCGAGTGCCGGATCTTCGGCGCACGGCGACATCATCGCTGGCCTGACCGTGCGTCTACCGCGCCATGTCGCCGCGCAGACACATCTCCTACACCATATATTTCAGGAGTTTTCCTATGCCTTCCTCTGCAATGCGCGGCCTTGCCTCGCTACTGGCGGGATCGTCCATGCCCGCACGCACCCATCCTGAATTGCGCAGCCGACCTGCAGAACAGTCGCCTACGCCCGCAATTGGCGTGATCGGCAAATATCAGCTGCTTTCCACCGCGCATCTCTCAATGAACACGGCGCTGTTGCTTGACAGCTGGTGCAATGGCCACGCCCATGAAGCGCCAACCATCGTGGCGCGCAACGCTCATGGCTGGTTTCTGTCGACCCGCTCTATGTCAGCCGATTGCGAGCGCGCCCTGCCTGCCGATCTGATGGCGGCCATCCTCTTTGCGCGGCGGCGCGGCATCGATCTGCTGCATTTCGACTGCGATGGTCCAACGCTGCCGCAATTGCTCGTGCATGACTGGTGAACATGAAGCACGCGGCGGCAAATCGCTTTGCGTGGATCGGCCTGGCAGCGGCGCATTTGCGATCGGAGGGGAGGGGGACTTTGACAAGGGGCGGAAAATGACCGCCTGTCCAAGGAGACACATATCATGGCTTTACCTCTCAGGATCACCCCACAGGTGGGCGCGTCCCTCATCACGCGCGTCACGCGCCTGTTCAATGGCACGATCCACGATGTGCTGAACGAACTTCTGCAAAACAGCCGCCGCGCTGGCGCCAGCGCTGTAACCCTGGATCTTGAAGGCTCTGATGGTGCCCCCATCCTTGTCGTGAGTGATGACGGTTCGGGCATCGATGACCCGGTTGCGCTGCTGACTCTTGGCTATTCTGGCTGGAATGATGCGGTTGCCCACCGCGAAGATCCGGCCGGCATGGGCATGTTCAGTCTTGCAGGACGTCAAGTTGAAGTACGATCCTGGTCGTGCGGCGCGGGCAGGGGCTGGATGGTCGAGATCCCCGAACAGGGCTGGCAGAGCCCAGAGCCGCTCGCGATCCAGCCCTGCGCCATAACCGGCGGTACGCAGTTGCGCATCGCTTTGCCGGACGCATGGACCAAGAATTTGTTGGCCGCCGCCCGCAACGCCGCCCGCTATTTTCCGCTGCCGGTGACATTGTCAGGCACGCCTCTGCCACGGGAGGATTTCCTCGCCGAGGCTGTGCGGGTCGAAAACTGGCAGGGCTGCCGCATCGGCATTTTCAGCTGGCGCGGCTACCAGCCGATCGACATGGCCCGCATCAATTTTCATGGGCTTACCGTGCCTTGCGATTTGCCGTTCGTGTCGGAGGTGGGCAAAATCGACAAATGGTGCGTGAAGGTCGACATTATCGACGCGCCCGATCTGCAACTGGTCCTGCCTGCGCGCAAGGAAATGATCCGCAATGCAGGGCTCGACGCGCTCAAGATCGCGGCAGAAGCCGCTATTTATCGGATGATCTGCGACAATGGCGACCATCGACTGGGCTTTACGGAATGGACGCGCGCCAGGGCATTGGGCATCATGCTGCCGCATGCAGCGCCCTGGCTTCCATGCTGGGCACCAATGACCGCCGACAGCATGGGGTGCGATCAGGGCGAACCCATATCGTCTCCTGATATGCTGGTCGTGCCCGCAATGGAGATAGATCTTCAGCAAGGCGCTGCGCCGATATTGGATGCGCCGGAAAAGCTCGGCATGCGCACGGTACGGATCGCGCCGGAATTTTCCGGCTATGACTGGTATGACAGGCTGCCCCGCCTGCAGACTCTTGCCTTTGTGATCGAACAAAATGGCCTCGAACATATCTATGAGGCCGACACCGAACTGGATCCGTCCTGCACATCGGGACGGGCCGACGCAATCACGCTCGAACTGGGGATCGCCGATTGCGCATTGCCTGGTGCGACGCTTACGAAGCGATGCTTCCCGCTTGAACTACTGGTGTGTCGCAATGAAGGCTATGATCTCGATGATGCGATCATCCTTATTGGAGGCAACGCCGTCGTTTCACCCGATGATCTGGCCTGGCAAATGGAACAGAGCCTTTTTAGGGCATCGGATGACAGCGATTGCGACAGTTGGGAAACCCAACAGGATAATTTTCAACGAAGCGCGCGTAACAACGCTTATGCGTTGCTGCTGAGCGAGGAGGAGGCTCTGCTGCGGCAAATCCGCGACAGGCTTACCGATAAAGTGCAATGGCTGATACCGCCGGACCGCACTCTCACGGTTACAGCGACCCGTACGGGCGTCGAACTGACATTGGAACCGGCGCCATGACGCCTTTAGACCATCCAAAAAGTCCTGCTCTGGGGGAGGCCTGATATGCGACGATCCGCGATGTTCACCCTGTCCACTATGCATATTCCGCTCGCCGAGCGACAGAAGATCGAAATGCTGATCAGCGCGGCGACGATGGCCGATTGCATGTCGCGCATGATGATCTGGTCATCGAACCCCATCTCTACGGCTTCTTCGTTCATTGTGGCATCGCCGCCTGGCAGGCCGCCGATCCGCCGGACATCTCGCCTCAACTTTGGGCGCTTCTTTCGGCAGCCGATGCGAGCGGAGCATCCTGGCTGCTGTTCGACCGGGATGAACCTCCATCCTCTTGCTGGCCGATATTCGATGTCGGATGATCGCGCATACTCGTCCCCGCCATAAGCTGGCGAGTCTGCATTTTTGACAAGCCCGGGCCATGCGGGATTATATCAATAATGATATTGGACGTCGTCGAAGGAGTTTTATCATGCCTGACCGTTCCAGCTTGGAAACGCGCCTGCCAGAAGGGCAAGCTTTCATAGGGCATACGCGTCTCGACATATTGCGCGCTGAACTAGATCTTGGCGCGACCAGCGGGCCTGGCATTCCCGCAGAACAGGCCTTTGCAAAGGCAAGGGCGCGCGTTGCCGATGTTGCTGCCGAACATGATGTGCCTGGCTGTTCCTGGCGTGCGGGGAACCGACCGGCCGATAGCATGAAAGACCAAAGTGATTTTGGTGGAAAGCCATCGGCATAAAAAGCCCCTGATGGAGACGTCCCAATGTCCAACGCCGATCCTGCGGCATCGCTGTCGCCGCGCCGCCAGCGACTGTCCTCGTTCGAAAATTCTTACGCCGTCGCCTTGCAACGCCAGCGGCAGACCGGCGTCAGCCAGTTCATCCTTCGCACGGCGAACCCTCTGCAGCCCTTTCGCACGACCAGTCGTGCGCCCAGATTGCAGGAATATATTGTCGCGCTGGTCGCTTGAACAGAAATGGTCTGCGTTCAGCCCTCCCAGAAACCCCGTTTGCGTCCATGCTGCGCCTGGAGCGAGGCCACATATGTTTCATGGTTGGGATGGTCGCCATAATCGTCGATCCTGCGGGCAAGATGCGCGCAGCTTTCCAGATGGCGGGCGGCATGCGGATACCGTTTGACCCGCGCCCGTTCCAGCGCGAAATCGACCATCGCGCGAAGCGCCAATGTGGCCGCCAGCGGATGGCGGCTTTCCAGTGCTTCGGCAGCATGGTTGAGCAGTTCATACGGATCGCCATCCAGCTCGTCAGCGCGCGCCAGCACCATAGCTGCCGCGCCCTCGATATCAGGCCAGGCGAGCAGGAAATGCAGGGCATGGGATAAGGACGGGAAAGCGCGGACATGGGCCAGCGCCTTCTTCTCCGCGTCGAGATCGTCAAAATCGGGCAGGCGTTTGAGATAGGCCCGCAGATATTGCGCGTCGAGCGCCTTGGCGAACCTATCCCATCGTTCGGTCTGCGCCTCGTCGGTGCGGCCCAGGGAATCGAGGATAGCGATCCGCACCCGGTCCCAATCCGGCCAGTGGCCACCTTTCTGCCGTACGGCCTGCGCGTGCTCGATAGCCGCCATCGCCTCGTCCGTCCGGCCCGCGTCGCCCAAGCGCTCGGCTATCGCCGCGGCGATGGCGGGATTGTCGCGCTGTTCGACGGGATATTGGGCTATGAAAGCATCCACATCACCCAGCGCATCGGCAATGTCCAGCAGCGCAGTCTGGACCGTGCGGGCGTGACGCCGGATCTCCATATCATCCTCGTAGAGGACGCCGCCTGACCCATAGCCGATGACCTGCCGCTCGGCCTGCGCCTGGCGTTTCGGAGGGTTTGTCGCCATCGCCTCGAACCTGGTCTTGAGCAAGCGGAGGCCGCCTTCCGCCAGAACAGGCGCCATCAGGAAGATGAGTCGGTCAAACTGGCCATAGCCATTGTCGCAGACGCTATCGAATACCCTGTCCGCTAGCCGGGCGGTTGGCATTTTCGCTGCCGCGGCCAAGGGCGCAAGATCGGGTAACGCAGTGGCGAATATCGTGCCGATCTGGCCGCTGCTATCATCACAGCGATCGAACACCGGCCTTGCCAGGGCAACCAGCTTCCAGAGCAGATCCAACGCCGTCGCCGGATCATGGGGGGCAACATGATCCATGATCGCTCTCCGTTGCGTCTCTATGTCCGCTGCCAGCAGCTTGACCTTGTGCCAGTCGACAAAGGCTTTCGCCTTGGCGATGGTCGCAAGCCGCTTGCCGATCTCGCCGGCAACATCCCCGCTGCCACGCACGCTGGCCAGCTCCAGCCGCAACCGCCGCTTGGCCTGCGCGTCCCCCGTCACAAGCTCCAGCAGCAACTGCGCCAGGCGCTGGGCACCAAGCGCTTCAAGGTTGGTCTGATTGAGGGTTTTGGATGTGGCCATGCGCCATTTCTGTCGTCCCGGAACGATGGGCGTCAAGAGTGGAATGATATCGGAACTGGGAACGGGCGGCTGCCCGCGCGGTGCGCGGGCACCGGGCTGGCGGGCTTGCGCCCCAAGCCCCGCTGCGCGGGTCTTGGCCCTGACGGGCGCACATCCCTGCCGCGTGGGGAGGGGGTTTGACCAAAAAGAAGGCGCGGTGGGGCGTGGGGCCTTGGGGGCATAAGGCGGAAAGGCAGCGGGTCGCCGCTACCAGTGGCGCAGGGGGCGAGGGCAGGATCAGAGGAGAGGAGGATCTGAAAAGATTGTCGCCGGAAATGGGTTTCGAGCGATTATCTGGAAAGGTTAAGTCAATGAACATCGGAGAAGTTCGTATCGTCAATGGTCGTCTGGAAGGCCGTGTCGCCACCCGCACCATCGATCTCCCCCGCATCGGCCTGCGCAAGGTCGACAGCCAGAACCCCCGTGCGCCGGTCTATGAAATCCTCGCGCTCAACGTCGCACGGCGCTGGGTGCAGGTCGGTGCGTTGTGGGAAGCGGTGGCCAAAAAGTCGGGCGAAATATTCCTCGCCGGCAATATCGATGATCCCAGCCTGCCCGAACCGCTGCCGGTGGCCTTTTTCCCGACCGACAATGGCGGCTATTCGATCGCCTGGCGGCGTGACACGCTGCGTTCGGACTTTGGCGGGACTGGCTTTGGCGCCGCCAATTATGACCGGATGGGTGGCGGTGACGCTGGCTATGATCGGGCAGAGGATAGCGGCTTTGGCGGTAGCACCGCTGACATGGACGGATCGCTGGCCGGTACCGACGCGGGGTTCGACAGGCAAGCCGACTTTGAACGGCTGAACGGCTGATCATCCGCACTGTGGCCGGGGAAGCATTCGCTTCTCCGGCCATTTTTTTGTCATGCCATCACCCAGGAGACAATCCATGTCCCAGGATAATGCCCGCAGCGTCGACAGCTTTGCTGATCTTAAAACACTCTATGCCGCCATCACCGCCAGTCCCGACTTTCAGCGGGCCTTTGGCGATCCGATTCCGCTCAGCATCATTGAGCCGGGCGAAAGCCCAGGCGAACATGACATGCCCGAACCGCTTGCCGCGCAGGCCGAATGCGGGGCCGTCATTGCCACCATCTTCGACCTGTTTTCTGGTACCCGGCTCGAACCGCTGGCCGCCGAGATCGCCTGGGGGTTCGTCAACAGCTTCCATTTCGTGGCGTCCAGACTAGAGCGGCGCGAGGACGCGCTGGTCGATGAACTACGCGACATGCTGCGGCGGCCCGATCTTTCCGAAGTCTTCAACAGCGAGCTGGAAGAACGGCAGTTGCTGTGCCAGTCGACCACCGAACAGCGCGAAGCGATCGAATGTATGCGCGACTATGCCGCCCATATGTATAGCGCCCAGTCGGGCTGGCCCTGGTCGCCCTCCCGGGGGACGCGGGCGTCGCCTGCATCCAGCGCCACCCAGATCGCAGTGCAGGATTTCATGCGCGCCCGCGATCTGGCTGCGCGTGAGCGTTATCTGCCCAAAGGCCCGATTGTGGTCGCCTCCGGCCATGCCGACTGGCATGACTGGCAACCGATATGGGACCGGCTCGATCTGGTTCGCAAGCGGGTGCCGCACATGACGCTGGTGACGACCGCGCAGCGCAAGGGGTTCGACGCGATAGTCGCGGCCTGGGCGGGTGACCGCGGCGTGCCGCTGGTCGCCTACACTCTGGCGGGGTCCGGTCGCAAAGCCCCGTTCCTGCGCAACCGCAAGATGGTGGAACTGAAACCCGTCGAAGCGGTGCTGGGCGAAGGATCGGGCATTCAGGCCAATCTCTACCAGGCGCTGCGCAAGGCGGGCATTCCGATCCATGCCTTCCGCAAGGCGGATCAGGCCCCGGCTGAGGCCGTGGGCAGGCCTGGCGCTATGCGCCGGCGCAGCGCCGCTGCCTGATCGTCCAATCTACTAAACCGGGGACGGCGCATGAGCGACCGTCCCCTTTTTTGGGGAGGCCAGTATGGCGATACCAGATTATCATAGTCGCAATTTTCAAATGCTGCTGCGGGCAGCGGAAGACGGCAATCTTGCGCTGATGGAATGTACCGATTCCGTCACGGGCGAACCAAAATATGTTCTGTGCGCGGTTGGACGGGATGGAGAGGCTTATATCATGACGCCTTTCGGGCATCTGTGTGAAGGCGATCCCTACCTCGCCTATGTGCCACCGGGAAATCCTGAAACATTCTGATCGCAGATCTGCGCGCGTGGCGGGCAGGCGTCTAAGGCGAGTGTTGGGGCATTGCTCTCAAGTGCGCGACTGCAAGCTTGCGGCCCCAGGATAGGAGCGGAGGAGGGGGGATGTGGCGCGATGACAGGATCATCGCGTAGCTGTGAAGGAGCCTGCGCATGGAAGAAGGATCAGAACGGGGCGATGCGTCTGTGTCGCCTGTAGAGGTAGACGACATCATGGCCAGATGGGCGCGTCGGGAGGCGCAGGAGGCGCAGCTTCTGCCGGTGAACAAGACCAATATTTTCGCAATATTGGCGGCTGCTGGCATGGCCATGGTGCTGATCCGTTTCGATGGATCGGGCGATAGCGGCCAGATCGAAGAGATGGAAGCGCGCGATGCACAGGGCATCAGCCTTCCGATAACCGATACGCCGGTGAACATGCTGGTCCTGCCTTGGGGCGAGCATATCCCCAAATCCGAAACGGTCCCGCTGGGCCAGGCCCTGGAAAATGTCACTTATCATTTACTGGGTTCAGCCCATCCGGGCTGGGAAAATGGAGACGGGGCCTTTGGTGAATTTACCTTCGATGTTGCCGCAGGAACGATCCGGCTCGACCATTATGACCGCTATACCGCCACGGAAGAATTTACCCACCATTTCTAAAGGAGCGGATCATGGGACATTGCTATCATCATGCGCTTTCGAGCGTACGCAAATGGGGCGGCGAGGCCGAAGATTTCCTGCCTCTTCACCAATGGTTCGACGAGCCGTCCAAACTCATCATCGCTGACTATCGGCACCGAAGCCTGCGCCATCATGCCGAAGGCATTTTCATGGCGGAGCATTTTTTCGGACCAACGATCACCCTTTCAACCGGCCGCATTGTTCCCGTGCGCCTGATCGCCGAACAGCATGTCATCGAGGATCTGGGATTTATTCCTTCCTTTGCCGATTGGGTTCGCGCCATCAAGCCCGAACCATGGATGGGACGAGCGCAGCCTATCCATAGCCTGGTCGATCCCTTTGCTATCACCGCGGCGGCGGCCTGAACTTTGGCATATTTAGGCGCGATGCCCCGGCAGTGTTTATGTTCAAACGGGGTTTGCTGATGGCGTAATATCGCCAGGTCATCCCAGGATCCATTCCCGAATCAGGGGCATCGAGCCCCAGATTCGGGAGCCTCCTCTCTTCTCTCAACTCTTTTTAGTGTGGCACGGGGTCAGCACCGGCCTCAAGGACGGCGGGGCCCCACCATTTTTTCCGGCGGGTCTGACCTGTGTCTGTAGATCCAGCCTGAGTGGCCGCCAGAAAAAATCGTGACCCCCACCGCCGCTGCGCGGTCGGGCTACGCCCGATCCTTGACCCCGGTGCTCGGAGCCCGTGCCGAAGAGAAAATCTCAAACTGTAAAGAGGAGGTTTTCATGACAAGGATTTTCCGTACCATCCGTTCTTTCCCCGAAATTGCCGACCTGCTGGCGCTCGAAACAGGGCAGGTGTCCGACCGCTTCAGCCAGGCTTTTACCGAGACGATCGACGGTTTCCGCATGGGGCATGTAGAAGAGGAGAGCGATGCCGGGATGCCCGATCCCTGGCAGGTGCAGCAGGCGACCGAACTGATGATCTGTACCCTGTTTGACGTCCTGCGAGACACAAGGCTTGAAAGCATGGCTGGGCGGATCGCCTGGGGGATCGTGCACAGCTTCCACAAGGTTGCAGGACAGCTCGATGGCGAGGCGGACAAGGCAGCGCTCAAGGTCCGGGATCTGATCCGCGATGCCGACGGCAGCGAGGTGCTGATGGCGCAGCTGGAGGAAGCGCAAACCATCTGCCAGTCCCTCGACCAAGCGCGCGATGCGGTGGCTTGCATGCGCGACCATGCCGCAGGAAGTTATCATAACGAAACCGGGCGACCCTGGTCTTCACCGCGGGGATCGCTGGTGTCGAGCAAGCGCACAGCCTCGGTGGTTGCCGCCCAGGACTTCCTGGCCGCTCGCAGGGAGAAAAAGGCCGCAAGCCATTCCCCAAAGGGACCGATCGTCATATTCTCCGGTGGGCAAGCCTGGGAGGATCATGACCAGATCACTACGACCCTTGATGCGATACGTGAGCGCATTCCGACAATGGTGCTGGCGACGAGCGCGCAGGACAAGGGATGCGATGCGATCGCGGCATCCTGGGCGGCACGCAGCGGTACACCACTCATTGCGTTCACCCTCAACCGCAAGCTGGGACAAAGGGCCGGGTTCGCCCGCAATGAGCAACTCCTGTCACTGCAGCCGGTCGAGGCGGTGGTGTGCGAAGGCTCAGGGCTTCAGTCCCATCTGGCACGATTGGTCCGCGCAAAAGGCGTGCCCGCGCACTTCTTCCGGCTTGCAGATCAGCGGAGCGGCTCAGCAGGGCAGCGTCACAGCGCGGCCTGACGGGAAGGGGTGAGGAGGATCGGTTCGGGTTTGTCGGACCGGTCCTCCTGTTTTTTACCGTCGGGATATGTCGCCCCGCTCAGGGACCCGCAAGGGGTCCGTCGCGGAGCGATGCGGTGTCGCCCTTTGAGCGACCCCGGCCTCCTGCGCGCGGCTCCGCCGTGCTCGTCGCAGGGACGCCCTGCGGGCGCGGGTCGGGTTGTTGGTTATGTGCGATTGTGGCGGGCGGCAGGGCCTTGAGCGTAGCGACAGAAGCTGTGCCACCAGCGCGAATCGCGTGGGTGAGAATGTCGCGCAATTCGCGTTCGGTCAAAAATTCGATCGGCAGTTCGGAGACGATAGCGGCATATTTGCCGCGCAATGCGCGGCGGGTCTGGCCGATCTCCTGCGCAACTTTCCTCTGTCGCGCTTCAAGGTCAGCGAGGCGTTCGCGTTCGGTCATTCTGGGCATGGCATCTTCCTTTCAGATGGCCTGCCCGCCACCTGTTTCTTATCGATGGAGTGCATCATGATCGCAATGGAAATGTTGCAGCTGGGGTGCGTTTGCCTGTGGCGCGATGTGCCGCAGAAAAGAACAAAAACCCCTGCGGGGAGCCCCGCGCCTTCCGGCACGAGGCAGCGCAGTGGCAAGCGCGCTGCGAAGGAAGGACGCACGGCACGAGGCCGTTTTGTAATGCACCGTACGCACGGGTGCTGCGAACGCGAATCGCCCTAATTTCCGTAGCTTATATCTGTCACACCGGTCGGACAGTTTGTCACTGATCGTCATACCGGTATGACGCCTGATCAGTCGATCTACGCTAAGTCTTTGATCGCCCATGTCATCATTTGTCCGACATGGCAGACATCGAACATACCTCGATAGCATTGAGATAAGACGACGAATCTGCTATAACAGCTACGCTTCACTACCCGTCGGCGCAGAAACAGGATCTGCGCATGGCCAGAATAACTATCCGTCTCGATGACACTCTGTTCGACCGACTGGTCGATCAGGCTCATAGCAGTGGCAGCACCCCGTCTGCCTATCTGCGTGATATTCTGCACCGCTTTGAAGGGGACGATCCATCGGGCTATCATGCCCGTCTGGATGAGCTGCACGCGACTGCTATTCAAACCCTTGCGATTCTCGCCAAGTCAATCGGCGCGCGCACACCTGACATATTGGCAGCAGGACTGGCTGATGCCCGACGCCTGCTAAAGGAAAGGGGGCTGCTCGATCCTGAGCAGGATCGGCCATGAGCATTTTCCGGCATGATACATTGGGGTCCTGGACGCGTGGCGGACAGGCGATCGTCCACAATGTCCGCATGACCACGCAGGTCTTCTACCAGACCTTTTTTGCCAGTGTCATCATCTGGATTGGCGGCATCATCTGGTATGCGCTGGAGAAGTCATCCGACTATGAACGCTTCGTTCTGATGAAGCTCGGCCAGGCAATGGTGATGGGCGATACCGTCCCTGGCAACGTCACGCCCATATTGTTCAAGACACCCGCTGGCCGCGAATATTGGACGACGCCCAGAGATATACTGGACTCCGGCATTGCCCATAAGACGCTTGCCGCTTTCGAAACCTATCTCCTGCACGGGGCGGCGCTTTCGGGTCTATTTGCCCTCGCTATGCTGTTCTGGGCTTGGTTCTATTTTACCCGCATGGGCAGGGGGCTCGGGTCGAACCAGTTCCTGCGCGGCGCGCGCTTTGGAACCGTGCGGCAGATACGCCGGGCGTTGCGCTGGCAGAAGCGCGGCAGCCTGGCCATCGGCGGCGTTCCCGTGCCTCACGCATTCGAGCCAGAGCATATCCTCATCTGCGGCGCGCCTGGCACAGGCAAGACCAACCTCATCATCAAGATGCTCGACGGGGTACGCAAGAAGAAGCGCCGGGCTATCGTATATGACACTGCGGGTACGTTTGTGGAGAAATTCTACCGGCCAGGCACCGACATCCTCCTCAACCCGCTCGATGCCCGTGCTGATGCCTGGGCCCCCTGGGTCGATGTGCCGCGCGACTATCATTATGACCAGATTGCGGAATCGACCATCCCCGACAAGACCGGCGATCCCTTCTGGGCGAAAGCGGCGCGCGGCACGCTGGTCGCCGTCATGCGCAAGCTGGCGCGGCAGGAACGGACCCTGGTTTCCATCCTGCTGGACACCCTGCTTCGGTCCAAGCTCAAGGATCTGGCCGCTTTCGCAGCTGGAACCGATGCGTCGGCCTTTATTTCCACCGAAGGGGAACGAACCTCAGCGGGCATCCAGGCGGAACTCGCTTCGGTTATGCGCAGCTTCTCCTATCTGGATGATACAGATGATGGCCTGTCGATCCGCGATTGGGTCGCCAATGAAAAGGATGATAGCTGGCTGTTCATTACCGTAAAGGCTGACCAGTTGCCCTCGCTTCGTCCGCTGATAACGGTCTGGCTGGACATCGCGATCAGCGCCATCATGAGCCTGGAGCCGGACCAGGATCGGCGTCTTTACTGTGTGATCGACGAACTGCCATCACTCCAGAAACTGCCCTCGCTCTCCGACTTTCTGGCGCGCGCCCGCAAATATGGTGGATGTGGTATATTGGGGTTTCAAAGCTATCCGCAGCTTGAAGCCACCTATGGTATCCAGGATGCAGCCGCCATCACCGGCTATTGCTCGACCTGGGTAGCGCTGCGCGCCAATGACACCCCGACCGCCAAACATGTCAGCGAAAATCTGGGACAGGTTGAACAGGTCGAAGCCAATGAGGGCATGTCCTACGGCGTCAACGATATGCGCGATGGGGTAAACCTGTCGCGCATGCAAGTGACCCGGCCGCTGGTCATGCATACCGAGGTTACCAATCTTCCCAATCTCGTCGGCTATCTGCGTTTTGGTCGCAGTCTTCCGGTGGTGCGCTTTATCGACAGCTATAATAAGTTGCCCTCAATTGCTGTCGCGTTTGCAGAGCGGATCGCCCCGCCTGTCCGGCTGTCACCGCAGCTGGATGGGGAAGGGGCACTGACAAAAACTGCACCGAAACGAGGGGCTAGGCCGACCCGTCGCAAGGCGTCATCGGGACCCCATGCGACTGCACAAGTTCCGTCCGAACAGGAAAATCTTGGGGGAAACGGCGTAGATACGCCAGCGCCAAAAGCCGTGATAGCGAGCGTCAGTGATGGTGAAAGCCACGCACCGCCTGTACCGCCGCCGCTCGAGCTTTTTGGTAAGCCCGCGGGCTTCCGCCTTTCCCAACATGCGCGCCATGATGGTGCTCGCAACAGGGCGACGCCGGCATGATCCATCCTCGTCGCTTGAAGGGCACACCGACCAATCTCACCCGCTATTATATGGTGGGTGATTATTACACCAAAGGCGCCGACGAACATTCGCAATGGGGTGGCGCCATCGCTGCGGAGCTTGGACTGAACGGTAAGGTCGATCCCTCGACATTCCAGGCTTTGCTCGATGGGAAGGTCGATGAGCAGCAGCTGGGTCGCCGCCGTGGTGAAGGCAAGATCCAGCATCATCCAGGATGGGACTTTGCAGTGAATGCCCCCAAATCGGTGTCGATCATGGCGCTCGTTGCTGGTGACGAACGGGTCATTGCCGCGCATGAAAAAGCGGTGAGCGTGGCGCTATCCTATTTGGAGGAGCATGCGACGCTGCGTCACCGGGTCGATGGCAACATCACTCATGAAACCACCGGGCGTCTGATCTATGCCCGGTTTACCGAACATGCCTCGCGCGAACTAGACCCCCACCTCCATACCCATGTCGTGATCATGAACATGACCAATCGGGGGGACGGAACGCCCATGTCCAGCCTAGAAACCCGGGCGATGTTTTCAGAACAGATGGTTGCAGGGCAGGTTTATCGCAACGATCTGGCCCATCGGCTCAAAGAACTTGGCTATGAAATCGACTATGATCCGCGCAAGGGACTGTTCGAGATTGGTGACGTACCCAAAGAACTCATCAAACATATGTCCCAGCGCGCGGAGCAGATCCAGGCGCATGCGAGAGAAAATGGGCTGGCGGGCCAGGCGGCCCGACGCATGTCCTTCTACCAGACGCGCGGTCCCAAGGAAAAACTTGCCCTGGACGCGCTGCACGGCCGTTGGTCAGCACGCCTGGGTGTCCACCAAGATGCTATCGAAGGCGTACAGGAGGCGGCCGAGCAGAAGGGGGAGCGCCGCCTTGGTATCGAACCCGCCACCGCTGCGCGCGCCATGCTCTTTGGCCTGCGCCAGGCGGAGGGGCGCGAGGCGGTCAATAATCTGGGCAAGCTGTTGCGTATCGGCCTTGCCTCTCATGTCGGCGAAGTACGGTTGGAAGATATCCGCCCCCTCGCGCGGGCGCATGAAGCCAGCGCAAGGCTGCTTGAAACCCGCCACCCAACTGGCGACGAAATTCATACGCGCGGGCGCACTTCGCGTCGAACCGCGCGGCTTGAACTGGCGCTCTCGAATCAACTCGCGCTCGCCCTCAATGATGCAAAGCCAATCGCAACCGGCGAGAAACTTCAAAATCTGGCTGACGAAAATGGTCTCAACGTCGAGCAGGCTGCGGCGTTGGTGATGATCGGCACGACGGTTGACCGCGTGGTCGGCGTCCATGGCGTTGCGGGCGCGGGCAAATCGACGCTAGTCAGGGTATTGAACGCAGGCGCCGGGCCTGAAACGACCCTGCTCGCGCTGGCGCCCACCTCCTCGGCCGCCGCCAATCTGGGTTACAGTGCGGGAATAGAATCGCGGACCGTGGCCAGCCTGATCGCGGGTGGTGGCCGCAATGTCGATAACCGCCATGTCCTGATCCTTGACGAGGCTGGGCAGCTTGGCAACCGCCAGGCGATGCGGGTGCTGGAGATCAGTCGCAAGACCGGCGCGCGCCTGATCCTGCTCGGCGATAATATGCAGACCGGTGCGATCGAGCAGGGTAAGGCTTTCTGGCTCATGCAGCGCCTGGGGCTGCCCAAAGCAGAACTGACCGCATCGGTTCGGCAGGAAACACGCCCTATGAAGGTCGCAGTGACGCAGGCCCGGCTTGAGAATTATGGGGCTTCGCTGGCATCGCTCGACAAGGTGGTAAGTGGCGATACCGCCGAAAAGCTGGCACATGCGCTTGTAGGCGAGTGGACGCGCCTTGGTGCAAAGAGCCGCGCCAAGACCAACATATTGGTGCTGGAAAATGCGACCCGTCTTATCCTCAACGGCAAAATCCGCGAAGCTTTGAAGGCCGAAGAAGCGCTCGCCGGGCAAGATACCAGTTTTTCCGTTCTGACGCCTTCCGGGATGACGGATCAGGAAAAGCGCTTGCCCCGCTTCTACAGGCGCGGGCAGATCGTGCTTTTCTCGCGCGACAATATTGGTCTTGGTGTCGCCCAGGACAGGGAATATCGGGTTGCTGGGATTACCAAGGACGGGAAAGGCCGACAGCGGGTCCGCCTTTCCGATGAAAACGACCGCACGATACTGTGGGATCCACGCCTGGGTCGGACGTCAAGGGTCAATATCTTCAATGAGGAGCATCGTGATCTGGCCAAAGGCGATCGGATCCAGTGGCGTCTGGTCGATCATGCGCTCGGTATCCGAAATGCTGACCGGGGGACCGTAGAGAAGCTCACAGGTCGAACCGCGACGATTTTATGGGATCGTGACGGCAGACTTCAGGAAATTGACCTTACACGTCATAAGAACTGGGACCATGGCTATGCGGAAACAGTCTATTCCGCACAGTCAAAAACCTATGACCGTGTCTATGTGCTCGCGCCGGTAGGTTCGTCGCTGGTCACTGGTAAGAATTATTACACGGCCATCACCCGCGCGCGATTTGGAGTGAAGCTTTGGACTGAGAGTGCGGATCGCCTGATCGAAAAGCTTGAACGCAATTCTGGCACCAAGACCTCTGCGCTCGAAGCGCTCGGTCGGCTCGACAAGGACAGCGTCAAGGGCAGGGGGGTCAGACATGGGCAACGCTGGGAAGACCTGCGGGTGCTACAGCAGGCGGATCGAGAAGCGCGCAGGATGCGGATATTTGATGAGCGAGAGCGGCGATCACAGTCGCCGCCTGATAGTCTGGCGGCGGGTCTTGCTAGCCGCGCGCAGTCGGTTGCGCAAATGCTCGATGGGTGGCTGACGTCATTGCTTGGCAAGTCCGACGATCAACATCGGCAGAGTATCGATCAAGCAGCATCACGACAATCTGATGTCAATACGCCACCCCAATCGCGTGATCATCGAGGTGGTCATGACCGTTAAATTGGCAATCAGCGCTTGCCGTATTGGGGTCGCGTTGCTCGTAATGTTGATGCTGACGCAAACTGCGCCCGCACAAGCCAAATCAATACTCTCTGCTTCGCACGAAACGAAGATTGGACAATGTATTCGGCAGGCAGCGGCGGGACACGAATGGCTCGAAAGGACGCTGTGGGGCCTGCGCGATCAGGAAGGTGGGTGGATTGGTGCCGAGATTTTGAACACAGACGGCAGCTATGATTTGGGACCGATGCAGGTCAATAGTTGGTGGGTGGGACGGATTTCCAAAGTCCTCCGCCATAGCGGGTCGGATGTACGGCATTGGTTGATCCACGATGCCTGTTTCAATGTACGGGCCGCACGTTGGATATTTTTATCTGGGCTCGCTGTGACGGGTGATTATTGGCAGGCTGTTGGCGCCTACCATAGTCCGACAAAGTGGCGTCAGCAGCGCTATGGGACGAATGTCGCGGGAAAATTGATTAAAAGATTTGGTTCAGATTTATTCGAAAGAGAATATGCCAAGTTGCAAGTAAATCGGAAAGCGAACTGCCATAATAATTTGAAAATCGGACAAAATAACTCTAATATGGACACTCGATAATTGCACTTATCACATATCCATATTTGACGGCTCTTTGTAAGGTGGGCTACAGATCATGCCGATGGATCACCCCGCGCACCCCGACAACAATGCCCTTTTTGCAGGTGAAACGGCGCCAGCGCAGATGGCACCGGCCGATGATCTCTGCTGGGCGGTAGTGAAGATGCACGCGGTCGAGCGCATCGTCGTCAACGAACCGCTGATCGCCGCGTACCAGGCGGCATCCTCGCCGCACAGCATCCGCGCGCTAAAGTCCGACCTGGAGGCGTTCGACCTCTGGTGCAGGCGCCACAATCGCGTCGCGCTACCGGCGACGCCCGAAACCGTCGCGGATTATCTCGACGCGCGCGCCGAGAAAGGGAGCAAGCCCGCGTCGCTCGGACGCTACAAGGCGTCGATCGCCAAGATCCACCTGCTGCTCGATCTCAAGGATCCGACACTGGCCTCGTTGGTGAAGTTGCGCCTGCAGGCAATCCGACGCCGGCTCGGCACTGCGCAGAAGCAGGCGCGGCCGCTGCGGTTCAAGGGGCCGGTCAGCAACGTCGAGCGTGACGAACCCCGCGGTCTGAATGTCCGGGCGCTATTGGAAAGCTGCGCGGAGGATTTGCCGGGCCTTCGCGATCGGGCGCTTCTCTCTGCCGGTTATGACACGGGGCTGCGCGCCTCCGAGTTGGTGGCGATCGAGGTCGAGCACATCATTGAGGCGATCGATCCGGACGCCCGGCTGCTCAGCATTCCGCGCAGCAAGGGCGACCAGGAGGGGGAGGGGGCGACCTCTTATCTCAGCCCCCGGACTGTTCGGGCGATCGCGGCCTGGCTGGAGGCGGCTGGGATCGAGGCGGGGGCGGTGTTTCGGCGTGTGAACGTGCGACGCTACAAGGCCAAGGCAGCGGTGCGGGGCCGGTCGATCGACAGCATTTCTGGGCGCGAGAGCTGGGATCTGCGCAAGACGCTGCCCAAGAAAGCGGTGCCAGCGCGGGTCGAATATGATGTGGGGGAGGGGGCGCTGCATCCGGCGTCGGTCGGGCCGATCTATCGCGCGATGATCCAACGGGCATTCGACGCTGGCGCGTTGTCAGACCTGACGATGGACGATTTGGCAAAGTTGCTTAAAGGGATCAGCGCGCATTCGACGCGGGTCGGGCTCAACCAGGACCTGTTCACGAGCGGTGAGGATCTCGCCGGTATCATGGATGCTTTGCGCTGGAAGTCGCCGCGAATGCCGCTCGCGTACAATCGCAATTTGGCGGCTGAATCCGGGGCGGCCGGTCGCCTGTTGCGCGTTCTCGAATGATCTTGGCCGATCAATGTGCACGTCGTCGTCGTGCTCGAAATGCGGCGACTTTTTTTGAACGCCATTGAATGAACGCTCAAATGACCGCATAACATGGCCCTAACATGGTATGTTCGGTCATAATAGTGGACTTTGCAAGATGTATGAGTTTTCGGCGGCGAAAGAAGATCGTGGAGAGTCTTGTCATAACTACCCAATTATCCGTCTTAGATAGACTAAAATCAACCATATCTTTGATTTCATCGGAATTGGCATCTTAGAAAGGAAATACTATGTTTCGTTTTTTATTTACAGCTGTAACCGTGTTCTTCTGTATTCCCGCAACTGTTTGTGCAAAAGACATTATTATCGAAATGAAAAATAATGGCATAGATGGCGTTATGGTGTTTGAGCCCTCCTATATCAAGGCACGGCCTGGCGACCGGATTATTTTCAAGCCTACTGATAAAGGGCACAATGCAGAGACCATTCCAGCATTCTATCCAAAGGGTGCAACGCCATTAAGGGGCGCGATTAACAAGGAAATCGTGTTCACTACCAAACTCCAAGGCCTTTATGGCATCAGATGCCTGCCCCACTTTGGAATGGGCATGATTGCATTAATACAGATTGGGTCGGTTAAGTCGGCGGATGTAGATGCCGCTAAGGCTGTCGAATTGCCGCCTCTTGCTAAAAAGAGGATGATTGCGGCAATTGCAAGGATCAGGTAGGCGTTCAGCGCGCAGAACAATTCGATGTCCGGCCATCGTTAGCGATCAGCCAAGAACCCCTCCCGGTGGTCATTGTGTCGCAGCTGAAACTTTAAATAATGCTAGCGGCGCTTCCGCAAATGTCTCAGTGTCTGATCCGAAATTAAGTTGAGTGGTATCAGCAGGTTGGCTTGACGGCCTGGCCTGTCGTTGATTCAGGGGTTTTGCGAAACTACCAAGGATCAACGATGTGGACCGATACCACTCGCGCACTTCATGCGCGACGCGGACTGAATTTGCCAAGTGATTTGACGGATGCCGAGTGGTCGGTGCTCGAACCGCTGTTGCCACCGGCATCGCATGTGGGGCGACCGCGTAAATGGCCGATGCGACGGATTGTCGAGGCGATACTGTTCCTGCTGCGTGGAGGCTTGCCATGGCGGATGCTGCCTCCATGCTTTCCGCCGGTCTCGACGGTGCGGCGCTGGTTTTACCTCTGGCGCGACACCGGCCTGTGGCTGACGATCAACCATGTTTTGCTTATGGCATGCCGCGAGATGACGGGCCGGGAAGCATCGCCATCGGCAGGTGTGATCGACAGCCAGAGCGTCAAAACCACGGAAAGCGGCGGTCCTTGTGGCTATGACGCTGGCAAGAAGGTCAAGGGTCGCAAACGCCATATCTTGACCGACACCGAGGGAAATCTGGTGCATGCCGTGATCCACACGGCTGACATTCAGGACCGTGACGGCGCGCCGATGGTGCTGCGCGAAATCATCCGGCGCTTTCCGTGGTTGCGCCATCTCTTTGCTGATGGCGGCTATGCTGGCGACAAACTCAGGCAAGCTCTGCGACGAATGGGGAAATGGACCGTCGAAATCATCAAGCGGTCGGACACCGCCAAAGGCTTCGAAGTGCTGCCACGCAGATGGGTTGTCGAACGCACACTGGCTTGGCTGAACCGAAACCGCCGCCTCGCCAAGGATTTTGAGCACACCATCGCATCGGCAACCGCGTGGCTGTTCATAGCTTCCATCCAGCTATTCGCCCGTCGCATCGCAAGGCTATGAAATCTCATCGGATAATTATGAATCAGGCACTCAGGTGAAAATAGCAATGAATTTTTGAGATAGAAATTTGCCATTGGTGGGGTAGTAGTGCGTAATAGCCGAATCTGATTATCGACTATCGAGAAAAAGCTTATCCTCAATCTGGAGCCGCGCTTGTAGTAAGAAGGGAATTCGTTCCAGGAGCGCGGTTAGTGTTGGCAGGGGATCTATGATACTGACCGAGATCGCAGCATGAGCCTTCCCTATCCGATCGACAATCGGAACAGCTAAGCACATTAGGTGGGGCGATGTTTCCTCGATTTCGGCCGCCCAGCCCCGCTCACGAGCTTGAGCTAGTTGTTCCCTAATATCTCGTGGTTCTATAATTGTAGCGGCTCGCAATGATGATCGCCCGGAACTGCAATAGAGGGGTCTTTCCCGCTCGGATTATATGAGACGCTGGCGATCGGCGGGCGCACGTTCGGTGACACGCAAATCCCATTGGGTGCGACGGACGCGAGATGTTCAACGGTCGGTGCGAGATCGTGGAATCGTCAGCGAGACGCCGCCACGGCAAACTATGGTGCGTGTTTCGCAAATTCCCGGACACGGATTTCGGTAATTCGCGGACAGTGATTTCAGTAAATACGGGACAGCGATTCCGCTAATTCCGGGACAGTGGTTTCGGGCGGGAATGAGGTTCGTTTTTCGGGCGCGCCGGAGTGGCATTGAGTCCTTTCATCAAGGTGATGGGAGGGAAGATGCCAAGACGGAAGCAAGCGAGACGAACGAACGTGAAGGACATGCGATCGATTCTGCGCCTGACCTATGATCAGGGGCTATCAGTACGGACAGTGTCGGAGCGATTGAAGCTCAGCAAGACGACAGTATCGACCTATGTCCTGCGTGCACGCGAAGTGGGCCTTTCCAGCTGGCCACTGCCACCGGGATATGACGATGATGCGGCTCTTGAGCAGCTTCTCTTTCGCCGTGTCGGGCGGCCTCCGCAGGATCTGAGCGAGCCGGACTGGCCGGTGGTTGCGCGCGAGATCAAGCGCAAGGGTGTGACGCTGACGCTGCTTTGGCAAGAATATCGCGCCGGGCATCCCAATGGCTATGGCTATACCTGGTTCTGCGATCGCTTTGCGGCCTTCCAGAAGTGCACCCTGACCTGCCCCCCGTCAGTCCCTCGATCATAACGAGAGTCTTGCGGTTAAATACGATGGCCCCTGCGCCTGCACAAGCGCGTCGGGCGTGATGCTCTCGTCCTGCTCGAACGCCCGACGCGCTTGTGCAGGCGTTCGATTTCCCAACGACGAGTGGGGCCGGACATTGTTGTAATCATAGCGCCAGATGGCCAGCTTCCGGCGGGCATCGGCCAGGCTGTCGAACAACTCCTCGTTGAGCAGTTCATCGCGCAGCGATCCGTTGAAGGACTCGATGAACCCGTTCTGCTGGGGCTTGCCCGGATCGATGTAATGCCACTCGACCTTGTTCTTGCCAGCCCATTCCAGGATCGCCCGACTGGTGAACTCGGTGCCGTTATCGCTGACAATGCAAGCCGGTTTGCCATAGAGCCGCACCAGCGTATCAAGTTCACGCGCCACTCGGGCACCCGAGATGCTGGTATCGCCGACCAGGCACAGGTTCTCCCGGCAGCAATCGTCATTGATGGCCAATATCCGGAATTTGCGCGACGCACCGAAGGTGTCCGACACAAAGTCCATCGACCAGCGTGCGCCCGGGATCAACGGCACGGGCATGGGGGTGCGACTACCACGCGCCCGTTTCCGACCGCGACGGCGACGAACCGACAGACCTTCCTCCCTGTAAATCCGATAGAGCTTCTTGTGATTCATGATCAGCCCCTGGCGTTCGAGCATGACGCCGATCCGGCGATAGCCAAAGCGGCGGCGCTTGCCCGCGACCTCACGCATGGCAACACGGATGGCACCATGGTCTGGCGGGCGTTCGCGCCGGACCGTCTTGGGATCGACACCAATCAGCACGCAGGCCCGGCGCTGGGAGATCTGAAAACCTCCCAGCACTTTGAGCACAGCATCACGCCGCTGGCTTGGCGTCGTCAGGCTTTTCCCAGCAGGTCCTTCAGGATGACGTTGTCGAGCATACTGTCCGCCAGCAAGCGTTTCAGCTTGCCGTTCTCGTCCTCAAGCTGACGCAGTCGGCGGGCATCGGACACCTCCATGCCGCCATACTTGCCCTTCAACTTGTAAAACGTCGCCGTGCTCAGCCCGTGCTTCCGGCAAATCTCGACCGTCGGCAGCCCGGCCTCCTGTTCCTTGATCATCCCGATAATCTGCGCTTCGGTAAAACGGCTCTTCCTCATACGTCTGCTCCTCTGTCGGCAGACTCTACATTAGAATGAGGGAACTCTCGGGGGGCAGGTCAAGCGCAATTCAGATAACATCCGTTGCGACAAACTCATAATGGAAACTACAGCCTGTCGCCTGAATGGTCGCGAAGCGGCGCAACCCGCACTAAAGACCAAAACCGATGGCTTTTCGGTCTTCTACACCCACCCGCGCACAGGTCTCATAAGACTGGTCTTTCAACTCGTTGACCAAGCGGGGACCGAGCGGATGAGTATGCGTGTTGCTTCACCCGCGATCATGCGCAATAATACGGCCCTGCTGTAATTCCAGCTTGGGTATGCTGGAGCCATGTCAGATGATGTTCAGATCGCTACATAACTCAAATCGGATTATCATGGACCACCAAAAAAAAGTAATAGATTCGACTGAAGATAAATTCGAAGACAATGATAGTCCGAGAAAGTCGATTCAATCGGTTGAAATTGGAGTAAGAGTCCTCCTGGCTTTGATGAAGAAGGGGGAGGGGGCGTATCTCCGAGAAGTCGCTGAGAATTCCGGCCTATCTCGTAGCCAAGCTCATCGTTATTTGCTGTCTTTTGTCAATACCGAAGTGGTCGAGCAGGACCAAAAGAGCGGACGATATTCGCTAGGGAGCTTCGCAGTACGTCTGGGCTTGGCGGCGATGGCCCGACTGGACACCGTACGGATAGCTAACATGCATTTGGAGAATGTGCTGGCAGAATTGAAGGCCACGGGCTTGCTCTGCGTTTGGGGCGACTACGGTCCGACGGTCATTCGGTGGGTCGATGGAGGAATGCCGCTGTCTACATCGCTGCACACGGGGTCAGTCCTTCCGTTGCAGACGTCATCGACCGGCATCCTCTTCTTGGCGTATTGTCCCCGAGCACAGACTTGGGAACGGGTCAAACTGGAACGGGCGGAAGGCATTATTGTTGATGACCTCAGGCTTGAGGCCCTGATTGACGAGGCGAGGCAACTTGGTTTCGCGCGTACTTTCGGAACTTTCGTGCCGGGACTATCAGCCGTGTCAGCGCCGATCCTAGACTCGCAAAATCGCTTGGTTGCGACGGTAAGTGTCCTAGCCCGCTCTCAACATAAAGCGGTTTTCAGCGAGGCCAAGATGGCAAAATTTATCGAGGCAGCGCAAGGCGCAAGCAGGGCGCTCGGCTGGCAGGGCTAGCCCGGTCGCAGAAGGGTAATCTGAGATTCCTGTTGAGATGAGGCAACGGCATGGTCATGAGGAGCAAATCAGGTGAGGCAATGCGCAGTTCACCTACTAGCCCGTATAATTCATCGCGTTGTTGATCGGGCGTCAGGATTTCGGTTTTTGGTTGGAGGCAGGCGCGGTGCATCACTCCCGGGGATGAGCCGAAGGTCGGGTATGTTGAGGCTTGCGGGTTGAAGGGACGGGTTTGGTTTTTGGGGCCAGGCCCGTTGTTCAGGTAACGAGGCGAGGGATACGATCGAGGGCGACCCGGACGATCTGCTGGTTGGGACAGGCGGTGGGCCATTGGACGCGGATCAAGGTCTTCATTTCGACGACACGGGCAGCGATCTTGATGAGGTGCAGGCGCAAGGTATCGAACTGGACAGTGCGCCATATTGAGCGTTTCGGCATGGCGGTGCGCAGACCCCACATAAGCCAGTAGGCACCGGCATGAAGGAACAGCCGCAACTGGTTGGCCGTGGCCTTTGTGCAGGATGTACGGTCTGCGGCGAGATGGGTTTTCCACGACTTGATGTGATTTTCCGCCTGCCCCCGCCGGCAATAGACCTGCTCGTAGAGCCAGCGGGGCGAGCCCTTTTTGAGATTGGTGACGACGAAGCGGGTGTCGGCCCCCTGATCGCCGACTTCGACGCGGGCGATGATCCGCTCGACGCGGCTCCAGCTTTTAGCGCCGTCGTGGAATGCCTTGAAGCGGCGCACCTTGCCATCGTCGGTTGCGGCCTCGAAGCGCGCTTTGGTGCTGGTTTCGAGATCGGTGACATGGCGGCGCAATGTCGAGGTCGGCGCGACGCCCAGGATGAAGTCGTGTCCGCCCGCCCGGCACCAGTCGATGACCTCGGGACAGCAATAATGACTGTCGCCGCGCAGCATGATCTGCGTTCTTGGCCAGTTGGCGCGGATTGCACGCATCAGGCGGCGCAGGAAAGCCCTGATTTCCTTGCCGCCGGGTCGTTTGGCCGGGCGTAGCACGGCAGTGATGAAGCGGCCCTCGCCATCGAACACGACGATGGGTTGGAAGCCATATTCGTCATGATGGGCATTGAATAATCGCAACTGCTGGCCGCCATGCACGGCATCGAATGTGTCATCAATGTCGAGGACAATACGCTTGGGCACGGTGCGGAAGGAATCGCAATACAGATCAACCATCGCCCGGCCCATGCCCAGCAACGCACGCGTATCAGGCAGGTTCTCCAGTCGCGAGATCGTCGGCTGCGAACATAGCGCGCGATCCGAAGGTGCCAGATCAAGGGCCAGCTTGAACATCGGGTCGACGCGCAGACTGGAGGCGTCATTGCCATCCTCGTAACCCGCCGCAATCATCATCAGCCGGAAGCGGATAATGTCGGTAAGGCTGTGGGTGATCAGATCCGGCGCGCGGGGATCTTTGATGCAGGCCGCCATGCGATCCGCAACGCCAAGGCGCTGCTCCACCTCGCGCAACAGCAAAATCCCGCCGTCTGACGATAGCAGACCGCCGTCAAATCTGACGTCCAACCGCTTGCCCGAAACAGGTGACAGACCAGGTAGCGGCAGCGTAGGATCGTCCATGGCGGGTGTAGCTTTCTTGAAATGACGTTGATCGGATTAGACAACCAAATCATACGTTAAATCAGATGCTTACGCTACATCCGCCAACCCCCGATGAATTATACGGGCTAGTGCTAACTGTAATGCTTGGTTCGTTAAATCCGATAAATCCCGAGACTTAACTTTTATGTTCCATATCACGTGCTCTCTCGCACAATTTTTGCTCCGAGCGACGCTAGGCGCGCCTCCAACCGAGCGAGGAGCGATGCACGCACCGGCTTTCCAGCTATCAGCTTACGCCACGTATTGTAACTTATGCCGAACTGCGCGTTGAGCGCCTCATCGGTGAGATGGGTTACCATCGCTTGCATCTGCCGCACCAGATGAGGATCGACAGCTCTGCACCCGTTGGAGCTACCGACTTTGGGAAAACTATGGTCCTGCATAGAATCTCTCTCTCTTACGGCTCTTTCGTTGTCTGAATCGCAGTGGCTGGTTTTGAGGGCTTTCCGCGCATGATGTGAGCATAAATTTCATCAATTTCCGCTTCGCTTAATTCCGTTGGACGAAATGGCGGCATCTCGATTAATCCCTGCCGCACAACCGCGCGCAAATATTCAAGCTCAAGATCTTTCCGACCGATCAGTGCTGGCACTGGTCGCCCTGCTTGCTGAAGTAACATGGTTGCCGGGTGTCCTGGGCCAGGATCGTGGCATCCGGCGCACATCAACGCATAGTTTTCCGCGCCGTCAGCCTTCTGATCTTTCGCTTCGGCGATGCAGCCGCTCAGCGTAACTAGAAGCGACATGGCAAAGACTATTTTCATTATGCCTCCAACTCGATTGATCGCCCTCCAAATCAGGCGGATGCAAATAGCCCCGTGGGGTCGAGAGCCTTCTTAACCTTATCGTGCAGTATCGATAGTCCACCCTCAGCGAACGTCTTGTCGACGGTTGCACGCAGACCCGGTTCGGTGAACGCTTGACCAAACCCGGCGGTCGCCTGCATCGCAATTAAAGCTTCGGCACATTGGCGACTGCGCTCAACACTATTTTTGTCCCCGCCAGCGGAAGGTAGAAACTGGCGGTGATTGGCGGACCGCCAGATGGCAACAGTTTCGCTGAGGAGGTCGAAACCGTGTTGCGCGCAGGCGTCACGTGAAAGCGCGTAGAGCCGCATCACTTCTTCCCCATCGACCGGGCTCACCGGATTCACTGTGAGCGCTTGGCCGCCGCTCCATCCCGCGACCTGCGTGGGTGGGCTTGCCACAGCACCGGTCATCGTGCCCATCCTCCATGACCAAAGCCTGGGATCGACACCCTCTCCGTTTGCAATGACTTTCGCTCCAGGAACTGAACCAAAGGCACTCTTTACGCTATCCCACAGAAGCGAAACGTTGTCCGGCAAACCGTAAAGCGCGCCATAGAGGTTCCAGTATCCTAGCCCCATCAACTGGCCGGCCGCCTTGACGGCACTTGCCGCCATGGGACCCTGACCGGCAAAGTCGCGACGCTTTCTGCCGAGCAAAGCGGCTTCATGCAAGGCATTACCTACGGCTACGCCATTGGCGACGACCATGTTGAGCTTGAGCGGTCCGAGCACGTCAAACATCGGCGCTAGCCCTTCCTCGTCGGAGACAGTGACCATGAATGTCTTGGACGCTGGCGGTACTGGCATCAACCAGGTCCCAACCTTGGTCGGCACGGCAAAATCAGATTGCGTGAACAGTCCGTCAATCCAAGGGCCGTAGCCGAACTTGAACAGCTGCCAGCAGGTGCTCTTGGGCATGGCACCCATGCCGGTGCGAACGATCTTGCCATCGGCAAGCATGACCTCAAGTCCGCACTGCATCAGGAAATGATCAGAATAGGGCGTGTACCCTGCGCTACGGCTAACGAAGCTGGCAGCCACGCTCGCGTCGGGATTGCCGGTAAAATCGATCCACAGCTTAATTCCCTTGCCTTTGATATAGGCGTCAAGCTCGCGAAAGGTGACGCCGGGTTCGACCAGGCAATACGCCAGTGACTCATTCACCTCGAGGACTCGGTTCATGCGCTGCAAATCAAGCACTATGACCTGATCCAGGCCAACTTTTTCAAGTCCGTGCGCACCATTACAGACGGGCTGCAGCACAGCACCGGCCTTTTTTGCTGTGGCAAGTGCCGCCGTCAGCTGTCCCACATCGCTAGGCATCACGACACCGATTGGAGTCGCAAGCGCTGTAGCGTAACGAGACAGTATTTTTGCAGATCGTTCTACCGCTGCGGTACCCAAGACGGCTTCGAGCGCTGCAAGCGCAGCCTTCTGGCGGGCTTGATCTGTCATCGTGTCTTCCTCACTTGCCAACTTGCTGAAGAATCTTGGGATAGCGATCTAGATTTGCCGCATCGACAGCGAAGTCCGCCGAACGCGCACCAACCCCAATGGTGCTAGCGGGCTCGCTGTCGCGCCATGAGAAACAGCATGTAATACAGCGAAAGATCGTCCAAACGACGGTGTCGTCCTGCCACCCTTGATAGTCTACTATCGCGTTAGCTCTCGAACAGCGTGGACACAGCATATCGCTCATTTTGCAACTCCTTGCTGAAGTAACCGGATTGCCTTGCTCAACGCGTCAATGTCCGGGCCAGTCGGTGGACTAACGAGATGTGCCTCGCCGATGGGATCGGGCCGCAGGTAGCTTGTCGCGTCAATGATCAGCCGGTGGCCCTTGCCAGGCACGACCGCAGACGGGTCGATCGGCACGGCAGGCATGTTGGGAAGCACGATTATATCGTCGGCGCGGGTACGCGTCGACAGCGCCCACATGACTTGGTTAAGGTCGAAAGGATCAACATCGGCATCAACCATGATCAGGTTCTTGAGATACATAACGCCGTGCGGCGTGCTCAGCGCACGCAGAGCAACGGTCTTGGCGAAGCCCGCCATCCGGTTTTTGACCGAGATGATCCCGGTCAAACCGTGTTGGTAGAGCGCGTTGACGGCAGTGACTTCGGGAAAGTCCTTGCGCAACTGGGCATATATAGGCGCGGAGGTGTGCAACCCGATCAGCGTGTCGTGCTCGGTCCAGCCACGGCCGATGTAGATATTCTCGAAGATCGGGTCTCGACGATGTGAGACAGCCGTGACTTTGAAGATTGGCACCTTCCGGACGCCGCTATAGGAGCCAGGGAATTCGCCGAATGGTCCTTCCAAGACTCGTTCGCCCAATTGCATTTCAGCTTCTATAACGATTTCGCTGTCCGCGAGAATATCGACACCGTTTCCCGACTTGGTCAGTCTGATCGGCGCACCCATCATCGCGGATGCGTAGGAGTATTCGGATTCATCATAACCTATGGGAGTGGCTGCGAAGACGGCAAGCCCAGGATGATTACCGAGCATTACCGCAATTTTGAGCGGCAGACCGGTACGTTCAGCGGCCATGATCTGCCGACCCATGTCGTGCGAGGGAATGGTCATTAGGCTGAAGCAATCCGGGCCTTGCAGCTGCAGCCGGTAGATTCCGACATTCTGCTTGCCGAAATTATCGGGATCTTCCGGATCGCGCGATGCGATCGAAGCCTTGCCCATGAAGAAGCCGCCGTCATATTCGTTGATGCGATAAACCGGGAGGATATCGTAGAGATTGATTCCGCTTTCGACCCGGCACTCGTGGACCGGAGCCTGCCCTTCGGGAACGTAACTGATCTGAGCATCGGCATCGCCCCAACGACCGGCGATCTCGAAGAACAGCTCGCGGATTGTCGTGCCCTTGGGTCGCCCCAGCAGCAACGCGATATTGTCCCACGAACCGTGGACGCCCACCACTGTCCGCTTGCCGGGATAGCCGGCGATGTTGTCGAACAAGATTGCGGGTGCACCATTGGCATCGCGCGAGGCCGCGACCGCGATATTGCGCAGGTCGGGTTCCGGAAGCACCCGTTCGCTCCAGGTGATCGCCTGGCCTTCGCCTTCAAGGAGTTCAAGAAAGTCCCGCAACGAGGAAATGCCGCGCGCTTTATTGGCCAAGTCGTTCATATTCGGTTCCTTACGCGGGCGGCATTAGTGACCACTGGGATTAGCCGTGGCGGACTGGATCGTAACCCATTTCCACTCCGTCATGATCTCGAGGTCGGCCTCGGTGCCCTCGCGTCCGAAGCCGGAAGACTTGGTCCCCCCGAACGGTACGTGCGGCTCGTCATAGAGGGTCGGAGCGTTGATGTGGACCATGCCGCTTTCGGCCTCGTGAGCAAAGCGCAAGGCCTTGTCGAGATCACGGGTGAAGATCGAGGCGGATAGGCCGTATTCGGTATCGTTCGCCAGTTCGATCGCCTCGTCGAGCGTGTCGAATGGATAGAGCGAGGTGACCGGCCCGAAGGTTTCTTCGTAGCAGACGGTCATGTCGGCAGTAACGCCGCGCAGCACCGTGGCGGAGCAGCAGTTGCCAGTCCACTCCGCACCGGCCAGCACTTCGGCCCCTTTTGCGCGGGCATCATCGACGTGGCTGCGCACCCGATCGCGTTGGCGTTCGGAGATGATTGGGCCAAGCATGGTGGTGGGTTCGCGCAGGTCGCCCATCTTGGCTTTGGAAGCTGCGGCGGCGAAGGCCTTCGCAAAATCATCAAACATGGAGCGTTCGACATAGATGCGCGACGCGCCCATGCAGACTTGGCCCTGGAACATGAAAATGCTGAACAGTGCCGCTCCAACCGCTTTTTCCAGGTCGGCATCGGCGCAGACGATCAGCGGGCTCTTGCCGCCGAGCTCAAGCGTATATTTCTTGAGGTTCCTCGCTGCGATCCCGGCAATGTGCTTGCCGACGCGCGAGGAGCCGGTGAAAGTGATCGCAGCGATATTGGCATGCCCGGTTAGTGCATCGCCGATTTCGGCACCATTGCCGTAGACGATGTTGAACAGGCCATCAGGAACGCCGGCCTCACGCCACAGATCTGCGAGCAGGTCAGCCAGGCGCGGCGCGGCTTCCGATGGGAGCAGAACGAAGCCGTTGCCGGTCGCAAGCGCCATGGCGGACTGCTTGATACCCTTGATCAGCGGAACATTGAACGGCGTTATGCCGGCAACGACACCCACCGGCTGACGCAGGCTCATGCTGAAGCGGCCCGGTGTGTCCGAAGGAATGGTTTCGCCGCGGACCCGGCGCGGAACCCCGGCGGCAGCACGAAGGAAACCGATGGCAAAGCGGGTCTCAAAGCCTGCTTTGGCAACCGGCGAGCCGACCTCATCGATCAGCACTTCCTGGAACTTGGCGACGTCTCGTTCCATGATTTCCGCCGCCTTGAACATCCAGCCCTCACGGACTGCGGCAGGGAGGTCGCGGTGCATGCGGAAGGCTGCCACGCCGGCCTCGACCGCGCGGTTGACGTCGTCGGCGGTGCCTGCGGCGGCCCTTGCGTAGACACTGTCATCGATCGGATTTAGATCGTCGAAATAGACGCCACTGCCTGGCGCTACCCGGGCTCCGCCTATCCAGTGGTCGAGATTCTTCATCGTACTACGATCCTTGATTCAGGTGGACATGCCGCCGTTTCGATCACGATGTCGTGCGCATCGACTTGGGCCAGATGCCCTGCTTGCCGGGTGAGAGAATGCCGTTGGGGTCCATCACGTCCTTGATGCGTTGGTGAAGGTCCCACAGTGCGCCATCGTTGTGCTTATAGGTCTTGGCGATCTGGTCCATGAAGGCGAGGTGGGTGCGGTACTCGCCAAAACCACTCTCTGCCGCTTCGGCGACCAGCACGCCAAAAAGGTCGTAGGCACCTTTGCGCATAGCCTCGTCGGCCCGGTCGTACATGATCATCAGAATGTGATGCATGTCGCGCCAGCCGACCAGGAATTCACCGATATAGTCGAAGCCATGGTCGTGGCAGCGGCTCTTGATCAGGTTGTACTGGGCAAGTGCTTCCGAACCGTTCGGTGCCAAGAGCGGAGAGAAATTGACGTGTCCACCGCCGCCGATCCAGTTCATGATGCTGAATTCGGTCATGTTCGGTTCACCGCGCATCAGGCGTACGCGATAGTCCCAGGCGGGATCATTCTCACGATCGAGGTACAGCTTCGCTCCGGGAATGCTCATCAGGGCATCCTCGACGATCTTCCAGTTGTTCTCGATAATAGGCGGCGGGCCGTAGAGTGCGCCGTAATAGTTCCACATCCCCAGTTTGTGGTCCGAGGCGATCTGTTTGCGGATCGACTGCGGCAGCGGGCCCTTGCCGTCGAAGTAATGGCGACGTGTGGTCTTGGCCGAGACTTCCCACAGAAGATCGACCGCCACGGCGGCGTTCGGGATGATCTGGTTGACCTTCAGCGGCCGGGTGATCTCGAAGATCGCCTCGAGATCTTCCTCGCGCTCGTAGGTTATCATGAACGGCTTGTAGCCGGGAGGTTCAGGCATCAGCCAGATGCCCATTTTCGTAACAACGCCGAAATTCGACTGGGTAAACATGCCGTCGAACTGCGGACCGGCGGCGTGCTTGGTCACCTGCCAGTGTTTCGACCCCGCGAGTGCGCCCTGGCCGGTCCGTATTACTTCGCCGTCGGCCAGCACCACCTCCATGCCGCACTGCATGGTGAAATGGTCGCCATAAGGGGTGTAGCCTGCGCCATGTTCCAGCGCATTGCCCATCACACCGCCCCATGCTGGCGCTGCGGGATCGATCCAGAGCTTGCTGCCGATCGCGCGCAAATGGCGGTAAAGCTGCATGTACGAAACGCCTGGTTCGACAAGGGCATAACCGTATTTCTCGTTGACTTCGATAATCCGGTTCATCCGACGCAGGTCAAGCATCACATAGCCGGACTTGCGCGGGGCAGGGCCGCCATAAGCGAAGTTGCGCCCGGTGCCGATTGTCCAAATGGGTATCTTATAGGCGTTGGCGATCTTCAGGATCTTCTTAATCTGTTCGACGCCTTCAGGAGCAACAGCCGCTGAAGGCAGAAACTCACCGTCGGCGAGGGGTGAATAAGCGTCCCTGTAGCTCGACAGCGGTTGTTCATCGACGTACACACGGTCCTTGCCGACGACTCCTGCGAACTCGTCGAGCGCATTGGAGAAATCGGAGGCGGCAACTCCTTGGGGAACAATGCTGCTCACGATTGATATCCTTCAAATTCATGAACCCATGACACCAGCATACCAGGGCTGCTGACAACTAACGCGCAGGCCCCGGAAGTGCAGGCGTTTGGGAATTGACGTGATCTGCTACCAATGGCGCTCTGCAACTGGTGAGCAATTGCCACCGGCCAAGCGTGTGTCGTGTTCTCAATCAGGCGTACGCTTCCTTCGGTGCGATGACCCCATCTGCCGCCCGCATAGTGATGCTGCCAGAACTGCCGCGCATGCGCGCCGCGTTCGCCCAGCAGCTGCCCTGCGATCATCGCGACGGGATCAGATGTCATTCCGATAACCGTCCCCGTCGTTGCTTCAAGTTCGTGCAGTAAGCCATTGAGCGATTGGTCGATGCGGATCACTTCACCTGCAAAGCCGCTGTCGATCAGAGCGGAAGCGAACTGGCGGCTTTCAGGCACGCCACTTTCCTCAACCACGGTGACAGTGCGGCTCCGGCCCGGTTCAAACCGCGCAAGTGTATCCAGCCCAACGGCAGCGGTGCCGAGCGCTCCGGCTCCCAAAACATCCCTACGCCTTAGATACCAAGTCATCATGCCTGCCTTTCGATTTTCTTGACTGGCAATGCCGGATCGGGGTTTTCGCCAGTCAATCCCTGCCAACGATTCTCCAGGTTGCGATGAAGTCCGAATTGATCAAGCACCCGCATGCAGCTGTGATCGATAATTTCGTCGATTTCGAGTGGGCGATTGTAAAACGCTGGTACGGGGGGGAAGATCACCGCGCCCATTTCTGTGCACGCAGTCATGTTGCGAAGGTGTGCCAGATTAAGCGGCGTTTCTCTCGTCATCAGCACCAGTTTGCGCCGTTCCTTAAGCATGACGTCCGCCGCGCGTGTAATCAGATTGTCGGACAGGCCATTGGCGACTGCAGCCAATGTCCGCATTGAGCATGGCGCGATCACCATGCCTTCGCACAGGAACGAACCGCTCGCGATGCTCGCCCCTACATTGCGGCTGCTGTGCACGACGTTTGCAGCATCCTCGAATTGCTGCCGCCCATCGACAAGCTCTTCGCGGATGTTGAGCAAGGCGGCCTGCGACATGACCAAATGCGTTTCCCAGCCAGCTTGATCTTTCAGCATTGTCAACAGACGCAACCCGTAGATCGCACCGGTTGCTCCGGTTATGGCAACGACCATCCGTTTCACGAGCGCACAGCGCCAACAAAGGTTGGTTCTAAAACTTCAACGAATGGACAAGATACACTTGTCAACAATCTGTCACCCTTCCGCTTCGTCTGAGACAAAAGGGGGCGGCAAGTTAAGCCGCCCCCCGATCCTAAGTTTTAGAATTCATAACCGACCCTGAGGAACCATTCCCGTGGGCGGGAAAAGTTGGCAGTTGCCAGACCAGCCACATCAAGATCGACAAAGCCACCTTGGATGTACCGCTTATCAGTCAGATTGGTAACGCCTCCGGTGATCGTGAAATGATCTCCAGGGAGGGTGTATGAAGCGTTCGCACCGAACACGCTGTAAGCGGGTTGGAAAAGTTGCGGGTTGTTGATAGCGTCCTTGAAAGTTGAACTCTGATGATACCAATCACCACGGAGTACCAGCTTGCCGTTTTCATTGTCGAGCACAGTCGCATTCGCTGCAACGGTTCCTGTCCATTCAGGCACCATAGCGAACTTGGAGTCGATGTTCACAGGAAACGCGCTCGCAAGCACCGAGCGATAGCCAGCGTCCAGATAGCCCAGGCCGTAGTCAATCCGCAACCAATCGGTCGGGGCAGCCTGTCCCTCGATTTCAAAGCCTCTGATCCGTCCGACACCACCGTTGCGTGCCTTGGGTGCAATGCCCTCGCTGACGACGATCTGGATGTCGGTATAATCAGACTGGAACACCGCCATGTTCAACCGCAGGCGGCGATCGAACAACTCGGTCTTGAGGCCGACCTCGTAGGTTTCGACGAATTCGGGCGTGAAGGAGGGGGTTACCAGTTCGCCCGGGAAGATACGCTGGGTGAAACCGCCGTTCTTGAATCCCTTCGAATAAGAGACATAGCCCATGACATCATCACTGAACTCGTAGTTTGCCGACACTGCCGGGGTCCACTCCTTGGCCTTGGCGGCAACTTCGACAGCGGGGACAACGTGGTTGCCGCCCGGATTGGTTGCCGAGGGAACGCAGGTTGGATCGGGGAACCCATCAGGCCCGAGCACTGGCGCAGCCTGTCCGGTGATACAGCGAGCAAACTGGATGAACACACCATCTGGATATGGGCCAGGCAAACCGGCCGTCCGATCGACGGTGATGACTTGCACAGACGGATCGAAGCGCTTTGTTTCGTCAGTGTAGCGAATGCCCGGGGTGATCGAAAGCCGGTCCGTAACCTCAAATGTCGCCTGAGCGAAGGCGGCGTAACTGTCATTGTCGATCCCGCCGCCGCTAAAGAAATCGGCGAAGCCAAACTGCAGCAGCTCGTCGCCGAACCCCTTCTCCTTAAGGTAATACGCGCCGAGAGTAAATTTCAACCGGTCGTCCAGCACACTTCCGTTCAGTTGAAGTTCCTGGGAGGCCTGCCACAGGTCGAGCTTGTTGGTATTCTGGAGTACCACGTGTGGCGTTGCGTCAAAGTCTGACTCAATGATTGAATTTTGTTCGCGATAGGCGCTGATCGATTTCAGGGTCAGATTCCCTAAATTATACTCCAGCGTGAGGTTTGTACCCCAAAGGTCGAAATCGGACTGGTTGTTGCTGCCAGCCCATGTCGTGTCGATGTCACCGGTAACCCAGCGAGAGGAGACACAGTTGGGATTATCAAGGGGTGCCAGTTCGCCGGGCGCACCGCACTGACCGGCCCCGCCGCCGAGCTTGTTGTATCCAAAATTCGCACTTGGGAAAGCGAACGTACCGTTGGGAGTGGTGACGAACTGCAACAGATCGGGGGAATCCCGGTTTTCGATAAGAGTATTTGAGGCGGTCCCTTCGCGACGAATGTTAACGTCGCCTGCCAAGGTCGCTGTGAAAACATCACTTGGTTCCCACTTGAAGGCTACGCGTCCTGAGAAACTGTCCTTGTCGCCCTGCCGGTCACCGTCAACCAGCCGCAACTGGTAGCCGTCGCGCGTTTCATAGGATGCGACCGCTCGCATGGCGAGCGTGTCGCTGATGGGAATATTAATGATCCCCTTGATGTCCGCCCGATTGAACCGACCGGTAGCGGCCTCGAGCTTGAGCTCAAACTCGTTGGAAGGCTCGCGGCTGTTGACGACGATCGCGCCGCCAATGGTGTTCTTGCCGAAGAGCGTTCCCTGGGGCCCACGAAGGATCTGTACACTTTGGATGTCGGCCATTTCCAAGAGACCGCCAACCGACCGCGCCACATAGACACCATCAACATAGATGCCCACGCCAGGGTCTACCGTGATATTGAAGTCAGTTTGCCCCACACCACGGATGAAAGCGGTGAGTGACGCGCTTGATCCGGAGATATTCGCAACTGGCTGGATAGCGACGTTCGGCGCGTAGGATGCAACCTGCGCGACGTTGGATATCTGCCGACCTTCAATCATGTCACCGCTCATCGCAGTAATTGCGATTGGGGTGTCTTGCGCATTTTCTTCACGTTTGCGTGCGGTCACCACAATTTCATCGAGACCTCCGCTGCTCTGTTCGACGGCTGCTTGGACATTTGCCGCATCTTGCGCCCAAGCGGGGGCGGATGACACGACCATAGCTAAACCGCTGCCAGCCAAAAGAAATATTCTGTGCCTATTCTGGTTCATTTCCATCTCCCTAAATACTTGTTTTAATTAAATCATTGGAACGAATAAGATTATAAGAGGAATTGGGATCAAAAGCTTCTTTTTTAGAGCGGTCATGCTAACTGGGGGCTTCCTATCGACCACACTACGCTGCCAAAAGCGGGGCTACGAGTTTCTTAAAATTGTAAAGGAAAGCTTCCTTCATTGCACCCAACACCCTCTCTCTGAAAGCAGCCTTTACGACGCTAAATACGTGCGACTTTGCATCGAGCGCGGCCAAACGCCATGCTGTCGAGAGCGACGATGGTTTTTGGACCCACACCTCGGAAGCTCCCATCCATATTAATCTTTTATAAACTTCATACTTTGAATTTTAATCAAGAAGATAACTTTCAAGAAAATCGAGGCGATCGTTGCCCCAGAATATCTGATCATCGACAAACATCATCGGCGCGCCGAATACGCCTCGCTGGTAGGCTTGCGTACGGGCCTTGCGGTATTCGCCCCGGCCCACGGGTGAAGCGACGAATTCGCACAATGCATCTGCGTCCAATCCAACGTCTTCGGCACAGCCGCGCAACTCATTCCGATCGCGCGGATCAATCCCGATCCCCCAGATTCGGTGGAACGCGGCACTAACAAATGCTTCCGCCCGGCCTTGGCTGCGGGCATAAAGCGCTGCACAGTTCCAATCCGAACAGGCGAAGCTCGCGGGAAACGTCAAAGGTACCCCGTACTTGACCGCCCAGCGCTCCAAATCGGCCATCAGGACCTTTATCTTGGGAACAACTTCGCGGTTGGACGGGCCATAGTTTCCGGCAGCAATCTTCG
This sequence comes from Sphingobium sp. KCTC 72723, assembly GCF_014280435.1. NCBI lineage: Bacteria > Pseudomonadati > Pseudomonadota > Alphaproteobacteria > Sphingomonadales > Sphingobiaceae > Sphingobium > Sphingobium sp. KCTC 72723. The sequence continues at coordinate 2,793,355 of NZ_CP060388.1, forward strand.
CCTCCGGAATGTCGATCGGCCAATATTCGATCAGGCAGCCGGTCCTGCGGGCCAAATCAGGCAGTTTCGCCTGCGCGAGGTAGCTGAACGGACTGATGAAATCGAAATAGAAATCGATCTTTTTGGTCATGACGCGGCTCCGTAACCCACTAGCTTTTCGTAGTTTTCCCAGAATCCAACGATTGAGCCCTCGGTGACCAGGTGATCTGCATCGTCCGCACGGCCTCCGCCCATGGCGATGTAAGATTCTGCTTCCATTTCGCCAATGACGGCCCTTTGGACGATTTCGACAGCTTCACCATCTTCCATGGAGATCAGCCCGGCCGGACCGATCAGGTTGGTTTGCTTTTGCCGGATAGCCTGCATCTCGGCATCATCATCAGCGTAGCCGAAATGGGTCCAGACAAGCTCGAAGCCGTCGGTGCCCTTGGTTAGTATCTGCCGCACCGCCAGGGTGTTCTGAATCTGCTGGAGCACCAGATTGGGGAACACTGCGAGGATAACGAGGGTTATGCCATCATCGAATTCCTGCCGACCTTTAAGGAGCGACATGTCCTGCAGCTTGAAATCGGTGTTAAAGGTGCGAGAATCCCCATAGGCCTGCTTATCCGCGGCATCGTCGTTGCTGGCAGCGATCGAGTAAAGCAGCGAATGACGCTTGTTCGCGTCCATCACGCTTTTGCCCGTCTGTGTCGATCGGTATAATCCGAATGTGTTGTGGAACAGGTGGAGTAGGCTTGCGTGATATGGGTCGCGCGTGTTTTCGGCGTAGAGCTTCCAGTTGCCATGCACATGCTGGCGCTGGTCGCCCAGCACCTTGATTGGCTTGCACATGATGCGCTCGATGTGCTCGATCACGATCGGCCCCAAAAAGTCACGCAGCGGTTCAACGGTTTCAGAGAAACTGGCGAAAACCAGACCGCCAATGCTTTCCGCACGGAGCTTTCTCAGGCCGTGTTGCTTCATGTCGAAGTCACCGGGCATGCCGCCCTGACCCTTGAGGCCACGCCGGAATGGGACTCCGATCAGATTGCCTTCCAGATCATAGGCCCACTGATGGTATACGCATTCCAGATTTGGGCGGTTGCCGCGCACTTCGCGGCAAACCAGTGCACCGCGGTGCGCGCAACGATTGACCACGGCATGCACTTTACCGTCACTGGCACGGGTCACTATGACCGGAGTCTCGCCCACGAAGGTTGATTTGAAGTCTCCCGGTTCGGGCACTTCCGCTTCCAGGGCAACGAAAGACCATGTTTCACCCTGGAAGATATTCTCTTGCTCTCGCCGATAATATTCCGGATCGGTGAATACGCGATACGGTACACGGCACCCGGCAACGTCCGATGCATCCGAATCTTGACTACCCTTAAGCACTGTTTCTGGCATAAGTAAAATCTCACAATCGGCTTATATTGGACGTACCATCATTGTATCTATGACATTCGTGTCAAATACAGCGACTTTCGATGTAAAGAGCGGTTTCTCTCCGCTACAGTCGATTTCATCGATATATTTGCCGGAATTGTATATTTCCGTACGACCGTCCGCTCGAGTCATGAATACGGTGTAATTTGTTTGAGCCGTGATCTTTAATTCGTGTTCTGACACGATGCGAGTAGGCCCAAGAATATGACGATAGCTGTGCACCGGAAAGATATTTGCTTTGCGCAAGGATACGATGCGGTCGACCAGCATGCCTTTGCTATCGCAGAATATCGCCGAGACGGTCAGATTGCGGTCATGGTTCTCGCGCGCGATAACCTTGTAAATGCAGTCGTCCGCGAACAGCTCTGGCCATTCCTCAAGTCGATCATCATCTATCCACTCGGCATGGATGGCGTTGATTTCGGTTGCAAGATACTGCAAGCGAAGGCGCTCGGAAATGTTCGGATGCATCTCAGGCCACTCCTTCCAGTTGATCGATGCAGACCCACCCGTCTTCGATCCTGACGGGGTAAGTCTTGATCGCAACCTGGCAAGGAAAGGCCTTCGCCGCCCCAGTGGCGATATCGAACGATCCACCATGAAATGGGCATTCGATGATGCCGCCATCTTGGTACCCATCAGTCAGCATTGCGTTTCCATGGGTGCACATGTTGTTGGTCACGAAGATATCACCATCGACGTTGTAGACAGCCAGCGCGGGCAGTTGCTCCAGAAACACTCCGACCGGTTCGCCATCCTTGACGTCAGCAACCGGGCAAAGACGTACCTTACTTGTCATCGTGCTTCGTAATCCTTTGATGTATTTGATATAGCAGCCAGTCTGGAGGCGGCTTACTGGAGAGGAACATCCATGCCGTACCCCTGGGCCTCATTGCCGTGACCGAAAATGTCGCGGGTGTAGAATTCCTGCTGGGCAGGCGCCTTACGAGCACCCCAACCAAATTCCCACAGCCAGCCAGAAGGGTTGGCGCAGTAGAAGGTGAGGGCCAAATCGTTGGCATGCTTGCCGAGCTGAAGCGCGACATCAATCTGACGCTCGCGCACGATGTCGTGGGCGAGCCCGAGGTCGTCCAGTTCGGTATATTCAAACATCAGATGGTTAATGCGCTTTTCCATCGGGCCGAGGCCGAAGGCGACCGAGTGCTGCCGTTCATTGCAATGCATGAAGTACGGCATGGCCACCATGCCGTTGGGCAGATGCAACTGGTATTCAACCGATCCGCGCAGCCCCAACAGGCGGTAAAACGCGGCTGCGGCTTCGACATCGTCTTGGCGCAGGATGCAGTGACCGATCCCCTCCGACCCGGTGACGAATTTGCCGAACATGGGGCGTCCGGGATGGAAAGGCTTGTGGGCATCCACTTGCGGGCCGTAGAAGATTTCGGTGGGGTTTCCACCGGGATCGGTCAACTTGGCCAGGCCGAGCACGCGGCGCTCGCGGGCTTCGGCATCGCTCGCCACAGTCACTGCTATCCCGGCGTTGGTCAGCTTTTCAACCATTGCCTCGAACTCGGTCGGATCACCAAGCCGCCAGCCCATGTAGGCGAGATCGTCAGTGTCGCCTTTGATAAGTGCTATGCGATGATGCCACAGATCCATCCGGAGATAGATGCGATCACTCTCACCTTCGTCGACGACTTCCATTCCGGCAACCTCTGCTGCGTAGGCTCGCCACGCATCGAGATCTGTCACTGACATGCCGAGATATCCAAGTTCGCTGACCGATGACATTGACTGCTCTCCCAAAATTGCCGCCTTTTTTGGCGCTGTGTCCAGCATGCTCGACGACGCTAAACATGCGGCTTCGGCACCTAATCTGGAAAATCTATTAGGCGAATGTTTCGCTGGGTGCAATACGTTGCACTGAATAATTTTTAGCGGTAGGATAGCGGCCTGGCATTGGCTGGTTGATTCGCCGACAGGTGATTGGCGAACTGGTAACTGTTCAGCGACCGGCATTTGCAATGGCGCCGGGGCCAAGTGATCGCAGAAGCGACGTCGGGTCAAAAGGACGATGCGGGAGAGACAGGTAATGAACGCGAAAGAACGATTGGTTGGGCGTATCGCCAACCTGCAGGTCCTGCGGGGACGGCTCCAATCCTGGTTGGCCAAGGATGAAACGCGCGGCGTCTATAAAGTAGATCGTGCAGCTTTTACCGACCCCGAGATTTTCGAGCTTGAGCTTAAGTATGTCTTCGAACGCAACTGGGTGTTCGTTTCGCATGAAAGTCAGGTCGCTAAGCCCAACGATTTTATCACAACCAAAATTGGCAGAGTGCCTGTCATTATAACCCGTGATAAGACGGGGGTGCTTCGCGGAATGGTGAATGCTTGCGCGCATCGGGGCGCGCGCGTCTGCCGTGAAAAGGCCGGAAATAAAAAGAATTTCATGTGCCCGTTCCATGGATGGACCTATTCATCGGCAGGCGATTTGCTTGATGTGACGGAAGAGGCGGCTGGTGGCTACGCGCCTGGATTCGACAAGGCTGATCTTGGTCTGCCGCAAATTGCGCGCCTTGAAAGCTATCGCGGCTTCATCTTCGCCAGCCTTTCCGACGACGTCTTGCCGCTTGAGGATTATCTTGCAGGGTCGAAAAAGTTCATCGATCTGCTGGTCGATCAATCCAAGACCGGAGAGCTTGAGGTAATCCCTGGCGCGACCCGATATCGTTATCGGGGCAACTGGAAGTTGCAGGTTGAAAACGGTCTGGACGGATACCACGTCAGCACTGTGCATGCGAACTACTTCATGACCGTTCAAAGGCGTGTGCTGGGCGTATCTAAGAACGATACGAAAGCTATCGATTTGGCCAATTACAATCGACAGGATGGTGGGTCATTCTCTTTCGAGAATGGTCATGCAGTCCTGTGGATGGACTACGCCAACTTCATTGACCGGCCGAACTTTGAAATTCTTGACTGGCTGACTGCCAATCACGGAGAGGAGAAGTCGTTGTGGATGAACAAGCGGATCCGCAATCTCCAACTTTTCCCCAATGTGTTCTTGATGGACCAGAGCAGTAGCCAGATCAGAATCATTCACCCGATTTCGGTCGATGAAACGGAAGTCACGACCTATTGCATCGCGCCTGTTGGTGAGAGTGCTGAGGCCCGGGCCTTGCGGCTTCGGCAGTATGAAGACTTCTTCAACGCCAGCGGCATGGCGACGCCCGATGACCTGACCGAGTTCAACAACTGCCAGGCCGGTTTCGCTGCCGGTGAAGGCCGGATGAACGACATGTCGCGTGGCGCCACAAGGTGGGAGAAGGACGCTGGACATTTTGGTGCAGGCTTGGGTGTGGACGCCGTCCTCAGCAGTCCCTCCGTGGCTGACGAAGGCCTTTATGTCGCGATCCATGATGAGTGGGTGAACCGTATGAATTCGGCGATCGATCGCGAAGGCGCTGAACTGATGGCGTTTGGGGACAAGGAGCCGGTTTTGTGAATGACGTCGATGCAAAATGGCTGTCGGTGTTGCGCTTCCTTGGGCGAGAAGCCCAGGCGCTGGACGAGAAGGACTGGGATTCCTGGTTGTCGCTCTACGACGAGGAGGCTGAATATTGGGTGCCTGCCTGGGATGATAGTGAACGCCTGACCGCCGATCCGAAGCGTGAAATCTCGCTGATCTATTATCATAACCGGGGCGGGCTGGAAGATCGGGTGTTTCGCATCCGGACCGGTCGGTCTTCATCCAGTACGCCTGCTCCACGGACGCAGCATATGTTCACGCTGCTGTCGGTCGAGGATACCGCTGCTGGTTTGCAGGTGCGAACCTCATGGACCGTCACTTCGGTGCTTGAGGGAGATGTCACCGTTTACAGCGGATCCGCGCACTACGACCTTGCGCCAGCAGGAAATTCCTTTGTGATCAAACGCAAGAAGACGATCGTGATCAACGACGTCGCAAGGACGATGCTCGATGTCTACAGTATCTGACCGGCCAATGGGTTCGCTTGGCGCACGGCCGGTCGTTGGAACGCTGATCGGCGACCCTGCCGGGATCGGTCCGCAGGTTGCGGTCAAGGCGCTTGCGAGCGGGCAGGTTCACGAGGTGTCGGTCCCGGTTCTGGTCGGGTCGTCTGCCGCCGTCGAACGGGCCATCGACATGACTGGGGTCAAAGCGCGCGTGCGTGCCATGAAGTCGCTCGAGACGCCCAGTGACGATCCGGGCGTGATTGACGTGATCGACACGGGTGCCTTGCTTGCCGGGGTTCTGCCGCTGGGCGAAGACACTGAGGCGGCGGGGCACGCGACGGCGCAATGGCTTGATGAGCTTGATGCGCTGGCGCGAGACGGATCCTTTGCGGCGACGATCATGGGACCGATCAGTAGCGGTTCGCTGAAGATGGCCGGCAAGCTGGACAAGGTTATCAGCCCCACGCCCGGCGAAAGCTATCTCGTTTTGCTGACCGGCCCCTTGCGGGTTGCGCATCTGACTGATCATATGTCCTTGCGTCAGGTGATCGATGTCATTTCCGCTGATCTGGTGGCCAAGGCCATCGGTCAGGTGAATGATGCCATGCGGTCCTGGGGAATTGCCAAGCCGCGTATTGCGGTTGCCGGGCTCAATCCGCACGCCATGGGCGATGAGGAGCGGCTGGCCATCGCACCGGGTGTCGAGCGGGCCAAGGCCATGGGGATTGCCGTCGAAGGACCGGTCGCGCCGGATTCAGTCTTTCGCCAGTGCATCGAGGGCCGTTACGACATGGTTCTCGCGATGTTCCACGATCAGGGCCATATTGCGGTCAAGACCTGGGGATTTTCGGGCAACTGCGTAATCATAATGGGGCCGCCCTATCTCCACATGTCGGTCGCCCATGGCACCGCCTACGACATTGTCGGTTCAGGCAAGGCGGACGCGGCGATGATGCTCAGCGCGATGCGCACCTGTGGGCGGCTCGCATCTGGGCAGGGATTTGAACGTGAAGGAGAGATGGAATGAACACTCAAGCACGGGTTGAGGCCCAGCGATCAATCCCCACGGCGATCGACTATAAGGTCTATCACGACCCCGAAATCTTCGCTGCGGAACAGAGCAACGTCTTCAAAGGGCGCACCTGGTGTTACCTTGGACTAGAAGCCGAAATTGCCAATGCAGGCGATTTTCGGACGAGCCATGTCGGTGAAACACCAGTGGTCCTGGTGCGCGGTCAGGACGGCAAGATTTTCGCCTGGGTCAACCGCTGCGCACACAAGGGGGCAACCGTGTGCCGCTCGCTGCGCGGTAACCAGGCCGATGGCGCTTTCGTCTGCGTCTATCACCAGTGGGCTTACGATTCCGAAGGAACGCTGGTTGGCGTGCCGTTCCGGCGCGGCATGAAGGGCGTCGGCGGCTATGACAAGGATTTCGATCCGGCCAATCACTCGCTCGAGAAGCTGCGGGTTGAGAGCTACAAGGGCATGGTTTTCGGCACGTTTTCGTCCGAGATAGAGCCGCTCGAAGATTTTCTAGGCCCCGTGATGCGCAAATATATCGACCGGGTTTTTCATCGCCCGATCAAGGTTTTGGGCTACGCGCGTCAGTATATGTCTGGCAACTGGAAGCTCTATTCCGAAAACAGCCGTGATAGCTATCACGGAGCCTTGCTACATCTTTTCTACCCGACCTTCGGCATTTACCGCCAAAGCCAGGACAGCGCGGGGGAACTTACCGAGCAGGGCTTCCATAACGTCTTTACCGTGTCCAAGCCCAAGGGCGACATCGATTACACGTCGTTCGGCGACGAAGCCAATCGGGAGATGCAAGGAGCTACGAAATTGCAGGATGAAAGACTGTTGCAATTCCGGCCCGAAATTGACGACGATGTGGGGCTGCACATCCAGTCGCTGTTCCCCAACGTGGTGTTGCAGCAAATCCAGAACACGCTGGCGACCCGTCAGATCGTGACGCTTGGCCCTGACAAGACAGAGCTGGTCTGGACTTACTTTGGCTATGCCGACGATGATGAGGAAACAACGCGGCACCGCCTGCGCAACCTGAATCTTGTTGGGCCCTCCGGGCTGATATCGATGGAGGACGGCGAAGCGGTCGAGCTTTGCCAGCAGGGTACCATCGGGGCGGAAGGCAAGTTTAATTTCATCGAAATGGGTGGCGACGATGTGCGCGAATATTACGCGCCGATGGGCATGGATGAGAACGCCGTGCGTGGATTCTGGAAAGGGTATCTGGAATTGATGGGTGATGCCTTGTCGGCCTCGACAGTGGGGGTGCCAGCATGACAATCGCCGATCCCGTTCTGCAAGGTCTGATCGATTCCCTGAACGCCGCTTACGGCCTATGCCTCGATGACGGGCGCCTTGAAGATTGGCCCGAGTTCTTTGTTGAAGATTGCCTCTACCAGGTGATCGCTCGCGAGAATGTCGACAATGGCCTGCCTGCCGCAGTGATGTATTGTGATAGCAAGGGGATGCTGGTTGATCGCGTGGTGGCCCTGCGCCATGCCAACGTGTTCCCCGAACATTTCAGTCGTCATCTAATCTCTCGGGCGGTGGTGACCGGGAGCGACGGGAACACGGTGACGGCGGAGGCCAGCTATGCTGTGCTGCAAACCCGCAATGACGGTGAAACGCGCATCTATAATGCCGGGAAGTATATCGACAGGTTGCTGGTCAAGGATGGCGCGGCAAGGTTGATTAGCCGGACGTGCGTCTACGACACCCATCGGATCGCGACCCTGCTGGCGACCCCGATCTGACGGCCGTAATTTTTACCGACAAAAGACAAGAGGAGAAACACAATGCAGTTGTTCATCAGTCCGGGCGCCTGTTCGCTTGCACCGCATATTGCCCTGCGCGAAGCCGGCGCGGATTTCGAGGCGGTCAAGGTCGATCTCTCAACCCGCAAAACCGAAGCAGGCGACGATTTTCTGGCCGTTAATCCATCCGGGAAGGTACCGGCGCTGACCCTGGACAACGGTCAGAGCCTGACCGAGAACCCAGCAATTCTGCTCTATATCGCCGATCAAAATCCCGGAGTCGGCTTGGCGCCAGCCGAGGGCAGCATTGAGCGCTATCAGCTGTTGAGCCGCCTCAGCTTTCTCGGCTCGGAATTCCACAAGGCCTTTGTGCCCCTGTTCACTCCCGGAACGTCCGATGAGGTCAAGGCGGCGGCCGCGGTGTTGGTCAAGAATCACCTGGCAGCGCTCGACAAGGAGCTGGACGGACGCGATCACTACGTCGGAGATTCGTTCAGCGTCGCCGATATCTACCTATTCGTGATGCTTGGATGGCCCGGACATGTGGGCATCGATATGTCTGCATATCCCGCGCTCGGCACTTATGCCGGCAAGATCGCGCAGCGTCCCGCTGTGGGTGCAGCGCTAAAGGCCGAAGGCCTAGCATGAGGTAGCTCGCGCACCGCTCGCAGGTATACGGCGAGTATAATGCATTCGCTAATTGCCAACGCGTTCTGTTTTGTGCAATAAATCTGAAAATGATTCTAGCGCCCGCCTATAATGTTTTCCGTCAAGACGACGGGAGGCGCTTAGGCTTGAAGGCGGTAAAGGCGCGATCGGGAGAGATATGGTCACCGCAACGAAAGAAGATCCACGCCCCGAGATTGGCAAGTCGCTGGTAGTCGATGGCAGTGTTACCAACTACCATGATGTGGGCGAAGGGCCGCCAGTCGTGCTTATCCATGGATCGGGACCAGGTGTCACGGCATGGGCTAACTGGCGGCTCAATATGCCAGCTCTTGCAAAACAGTTCCGGGTGATTGCGCCGGACATGTACGGATTTGGTTATTCCGATTCCAAGGGCCGTATCGAAGACAAGCAGATCTGGGTCGACCAGATTGCCGCCCTGCTTGACGGGCTTGGCATCGACAAGGTGTCAATGGTGGGCAATTCGTTCGGTGGCGGCATTGCGCTGGCTTTCACGATCGCGCATCCTCATCGAGTCGAGCGGGCGGTCCTTATGGGACCGGCCGGTCTTGAGTTCCCGATCACGCCAGCGCTCGATGAGGTCTGGGGCTATGTTCCCTCGGTCGAGGCCATGCGCTCGTCGCTCGAATATCTTGCCTGGGATCACAGCAGGCTGACCGACGATCTGATCAAGTCGCGATACGAAGCAAGTATGCGTCCTGGTGCACAGGAACCGTATCATGCGACCTTTGGCGGCGCGGACCGTCAAGCCAATATCGCGATGCTGGCAAGCCGCGAAGAAGACATTGCGGCGCTGCAACACGAAATGCTGGTGCTGCATGGCCGGTTCGATGAGGTTATTCCACTGGAGTCGAGCGTGCGCTTGGCAACGCTGCTGCCTCGTGCTGACTTGAACGTGTTCGGCGAATGCGGGCACTGGGTCCAGATTGAGCGCATGGTCAGCTTTAACCGAGTTGTGTCTGAATTTTTCAGCAACGGCCTCAAGGGCTGACGCATGCAAGGAGAACTGAAATGGCTTTGACCGGTGTAATTCGCCCTGGATATGTGCAACTGCGGGTCCTCGATCTCGATGAGGCTATTGTTCATTATCGTGACCGGATTGGTCTCAATCTCGTCAGCGTCGAGGATGGGCGTGCCTTCTTCCAGGCGTTCGACGAATTCGACCGCCACAGCATTATCCTGCGCGAAGCCGATACCGCTGGGCTTGACCGCATGGCGTTCAAGGTCGCGAAAGACTCCGATCTTGATCATTTTGCCGAACGCCTGCTCGATGCGGGAGTGAACGTCGATGTCATTCCCGCTGGCGAAGATCCGGGTGTCGGACGCAAAATCCGCTTCAACGCGCCGACCGCGCATGTGTTTGACCTATACGCAGAAATGGAGCTGTCCGAAACCGGGCCGGCGGTCCGCAATCCTGATGTCTGGATAGCCGAACCGCGTGGCATGCGGGCAACCCGCTTTGATCACTGCGCGCTCAACGGCGTGGACATCTCGGCGAGCGCCAAGATCTTCGTGGAAGTTCTCGACTTCTCAGTAACCGAGGAACTGGTCGACGAAAGTACCGGGGCACGTCTCGGTATCTTCCTTTCATGCAGCAACAAGGCCCATGATGTCGCTTTTCTGGGTTATCCGGAAGATGGCCGGATCCACCACACTTCGTTCAACCTCGAATCCTGGAACGATGTTGGGCACGCGGCTGACATTATCAGTCGCTACGATATTTCGCTCGACATCGGCCCGACGCGCCACGGGATCACTCGCGGCCAGACGATCTATTTCTTCGATCCGTCGGGCAACCGCAACGAGACGTTCAGCGGCGGCTATATCTATTACCCCGACAACCCGCGCCGTATGTGGCAGGCAGAAAACGCGGGTAAGGCGATCTTCTATTACGAGAAGGCGCTGAACGAACGCTTCATGACGGTAAACACCTGATCATGGACGGTTTGGTGACAATCCGGACAATCGGACACGGCTTGGCCGCACAAGCGGTTTCGGCCGCCGTCGCCAAGGGCGAGGAAGCCGGTTACCCGGTCGTTGCCGCCATCATCGGTGGAGGAGGCGAACTGGCGGCTCTGCTGCGCGCGAGCGGTACACCCTTTCCCTCGTCACAAATTGCCCAGGACAAGGCCTATACCGCCGCCAGCTTTCGGGTTGCGACGCCTGACGTGTACAAGATGGTTTCGGGCAATCCGGCGCTGAGCGACGGGATAACCGTTCAGCCGGGGATCGTGATGTTTGGCGGGGGACTTCCCATCGTTATCGATGGCGAATTCGTCGGTGCAATCGGCGTCTCTGGTGGATCTGAAGAACTCGACATTGCCTGCGCCAACGCTGGCCTCTCCGCAATCGGCGCAGAGCAGCAGTGAGCGGCCAGTGCAATAATACATTGGGACGATAGAAATCAAATGACTACCAATTCGCCTCGACCTGTAGCCGACCACATACTCAATTTCATTGGGGGTTCCTATCGCAAGGGCAGCCAAGGAAAGACCTTTGACAACGTCAATCCGGCAACGGGCCAAACAATCGGCACGGTTTATGAGGCAAGCGAAGCCGATGTCGCCGATGCAGTGGCGGCCGCTAAAGCGGCTCTTGATGGTCCTTGGGGCAAGATGACGACTGCCGAGAGGGTTAAGTTGATCGTCGCGGTGGCCGCCGAAATCGAGCGCCGTGCGGATGATTTTCTCGATGCCGAAGTGGCCGATACGGGCAAGCCCCGTCACGTGGCTTCGCACATCGACATTCCTCGCGGCGCGGCGAATTTCCGCATGTTCGCGGACGTTATCGCGACGATGCCAGGTGAATCCTTCACCACGCCGACGCCCGATGGTGGGCAGGCGATCAATTATGCCGTGCGCAAGGCCAAGGGCGTGATCGCGGTGATCTGCCCGTGGAACTTCCCGTTGCTGCTGATGACCTGGAAGGTCGGACCGGCGCTAGCCTGCGGAAACACAGTGGTGGTCAAGCCTTCGGAGGAAACCCCCCGAACAGCAGCGCTACTAGGCGAAGTCATGAACGCGGTGGGGATGCCCCAAGGCGTCTACAACGTCGTCCATGGTTTCGGCGGCGGCTCGGCAGGCGAGTTTCTGACCTCCAACAAGGATGTCGATGCGATCACTTTTACCGGCGAGACCGGAACCGGGCAGGCGATCATGCAAAAGGCTGCAGTCGGGGTCCGCGACGTTTCTTTCGAGCTCGGCGGCAAGAATGCGGCGATCGTCTTCGCCGACGCTGATCTCGACAAGGCGATTGAGGGCCTGTCACGCTCGGTCTTCCTCAACACCGGGCAGGTCTGTCTCGGCACAGAGAGGGTCTATGTCGAGCGGCCGCTGTTCGATGAGTTTGTCCGGCGGATGACGCTGGCGGCGCAGGCATTCAAGCCCGGTTCCATGGGCGATCCGGCCTACCTTGGGCCGTTGAGCAGCGCAGAGCACCGCGATAAGGTGCTAGGCTATTACGCGAAAGCGGTCGAAGAAGGGGCGACGGTTGTCACCGGCGGCGGCGTTCCGAAAGTCGAAGGCGATCAGGCGGGCGGCTTCTACGTGGAGCCGACGCTGTGGACCGGACTTGCGCACGATGCCACGGTGATCCGCGAGGAAATCTTCGGTCCGTGCTGCGGGGTAATCCCGTTCGACTCCGAAGACGAGGTTATCGCGCTGGCCAACGACACCGACTACGGATTGTGCGCGACCGTGTGGACCGAAAACGTTTCGCGCGCGCACCGGGTGGCAGCGGCGATGCAGGTCGGTGTGTGCTGGGTCAATTGCTGGTTCCTGCGCGATCTGCGCACGGCGTTTGGCGGGTCTGGCCATTCCGGGATCGGCCGGGAGGGTGGTGTCCACAGCCTCGAATTCTACACCGAAACCGCAAACATTTGCGTGAAGCTCTGAGATTATGACCATGGAAACCACGATAGACCCTCGGGTCATTCAACAAGCCGCCGAAATGCTGCGTGGAGCTGCGACAAGCGGAACACCCGTGGCGCCGGTTCGCGATCTCATTTCGGCGGGCGGGGTTGATGCTGCCTATGCCGTGCAGGAGGTCAATACCCGGCACTATGTCGACAGCGGACGAAGACTGGTAGGCCGCAAGATCGGCCTCACTTCGCTTGCGGTCCAGCGGCAGCTTGGCGTCGACCAGCCCGATTACGGCATGCTGTTTGCCGATATGGACGTGCCCGAAGGCATACCGATCTCGCTCAATCAGGTGATCCAGCCCAAGGTCGAAGCCGAGATCGCGATTGTCATCGGTCGCGACCTGCCGCATCCCGATCTGACGACCGCAGAAATGATCCGCGCGGTTGAATATGTCGTGCCGGCCATCGAGATCGTCGACAGCCGGGTGGCCAATTGGGACATCCGCATCTGGGACACCGTGGCCGATAACGCCTCGAGCGGGCTGTTCGTGCTGGGCGCGGTTCCGCGCAAGCTCGATGGGCTCGATCTGCGTGAATGCGGCATGGTGATGGAGATCAAGGGCGAACCCATTTCGGTCGGCGCTGGTATCGCCTGCCTGGGCAGCCCGATCACCGCAGCATTGTGGCTGGCACGGGTCATGGCGCGGGTCGGTCGGCCGATGCTTGAAGGCGACGTGATCCTGTCTGGTGCGCTCGGTCCGATGGCCGGGGTAAACCGCGGCGATGTCGTCGAGGCGAGAATCAATGGAGTTGGAACAGTTCGCGCAGAATTCGCCGCGGACGGCAACTGAGGATTGGATGAAAGGCAAGCGTATGCCCAAGATGAAATGTGCGATCATCGGCTCAGGCAATATTGGTACTGACCTGATGATCAAGATGCTCAAGGGTTCGGATGTGCTCGAACTCGCTGCGGTGGTCGGCATCGACCCAGCATCGGAGGGGCTGGCGATGGCCCGCGAGCGCGGTGTGACGACCACCCATGAGGGGATGGACGGGCTGCGTAAGCTGCCGGTTTATCCGGAGATCGGAATCGTCTTCGATGCAACCTCGGCTTACGCCCACAAGGAGCATGATGCCGCGCTGCAGCAGGACGGGAAGCTGGTCGTCGACCTGACGCCGGCTGCTTTGGGGCCGTTTTTCGTGCCCCCGGTAGGAAATGTGCTCGACAGCAGCGTCCGCAACGTGAACATGGTCACCTGCGGAGGCCAGGCTACCATCCCGATCGTAGCCGCCGTCGCGCGCGTTACTCCGGTCCATTACGCTGAGATTGTCGCATCGGTTTCATCGCGCTCGGCGGGACCGGGAACACGCGCCAATATCGACGAATTCACCCGGACCACGGCCAAGGCGATCGAGATCGTCGGCGGTGCGGGCCGCGGGCGTGCGATCATCATCCTCAATCCGGCAGAGCCGCCGATGATCATGCGCGACACGATCTTCACGCTGACCGATCAGGTCGATGAGGACCTTATCCGCCAGTCGGTTCTGGACATGGTGGAGACCGTTCAGTCCTACGTCCCCGGCTATCGCCTCAAGCAGGAAGTGCAGTTCGAACGGTTCGGCTCGAACCGGCCCCTCAAGATTCCTGGCTATGGCGAGTTCGACGGTCTCAAGACCAGTGTTTTCCTCGAGGTAGAGGGGGCGGGCGATTACCTGCCAAAATATTCCGGCAACCTCGACATTATGACCGCTGCGGCCAAGGCGGCCGGCGAGCGGCTTGCAATGCAGAACCTAGAAGAGGTGGCAGCATGACCTTCAACCCTGAAACCGACAAGCTTTACATCCAGGACGTCACGCTGCGTGACGGGATGCACGCCATCCTCCACATGTACGGCACCGACAGTGTCCGCACGATCGCCAAGGCCCTGGACGATGCCGGTGTCGACGCCATTGAAGTGTCGCACGGCGATGGTCTCAACGGCACGTCATTCAATTATGGCTTTGGCTCCCACACCGACTGGGAATGGATCGAGGCGGCAGCCGACGTGATCAAACGGGCGGTGCTGACCACGCTGCTGGTGCCTGGCATCGGCACTGTCGAAGAGCTTCGTCGCGCTTACGCATTGGGTGTTCGCTCGGTACGAGTCGCAACCCATTGCACCGAAGCAGACGTTGCCAAGCAGCATATCGGTATCGCCCGCGATCTTGGTATGGATGTATCGGGCTTTTTGATGATGAGCCACATGATCGACGCCGAGGCGCTGGCCCAGCAGGCCTTGCTGATGGAAAGCTATGGCGCACACTGCGTCTATGTCACCGACAGCGGCGGGGCGCTCGACATGGACGGTGTGCGCGATCGGCTGCGGGCTTACGAACGCGTTCTCAAGCCAGAAACCCAGCGCGGCATGCATGCTCACCACAATTTGTCGCTCGGAGTCGCGAATTCGATCGTTGCCGCTCAGGAAGGCGCCGTACGGATCGATGCCAGCCTTGCAGGCATGGGGGCAGGGGCGGGCAACGCCCCGCTCGAAGTGTTCGTTGCTGCGGCCGACCGAAAGGGCTGGAAGCATGGATGCGACGTGATGGCACTAATGGACGCAGCGGAAGATCTGGTCCGTCCACTTCAGGATCGCCCGGTGCGGGTCGACCGCGAGACGCTGAGCCTGGGTTATGCCGGTGTCTATTCAAGCTTCCTTCGTCACGCGGAAAAGGCGGCCGAACAATACGGCCTCGACACCCGCGAAATTCTGATCGAGCTGGGTAAGCGGCGTATGGTTGGCGGGCAGGAAGACATGATTGTCGATGTTGCGCTCGATCTCGTTTCTGTGCGGGCAGCATAGGCGATGGCAATGAACAAGATTGAACGTTACGCGGAAATTCTGGACAGCGCGGCGCTTCATGCGCGCGCAACGCCCCAACTCACGGATACCGAACCCGATCTGAGTGTGGCAGATGCCTATCTGGTGCAGAAGCTGTCGGTCGATCGTCGCCTCAGCCGCGGTGAACGCCGAATCGGAGTCAAGATGGGTCTGACGAGCCGGGCCAAGATGCTGCAGGTCGGGGTCGACGAGGTGGCATGGGGCCGCCTGACCGACGCGATGCTGATCGAGGAAGGCGCGTCGATGTCTCGCGCACGTTTCGTTCACCCACGGGTTGAACCGGAAGTGGCCTTCCTTATGAAGGCACCGCTTTCCGGAAAGGTCACAGCGATGGAGGCGCTGGCGGCGGTCGAAGCGATTGCTCCGGCAATGGAAATCATTGATAGCCGGTACGAGAACTTCAAGTTCGCTTTGTCCGATGTTATTGCCGACAACACCTCGTCCTCTGGCCTTGTGATCGGACAATGGAACGATCCGGCCAAGGATTTCTCGAACCTCGGGGTTATTCTCGAAATCGACGGCCATGTGATCGAGGTCGGTTCGACTGCAGCTATTCTCGGCCATCCCTTGCGGTCGTTGGTCGCCGCAGCGCGACTTGTCGCTGAAGGCGGAGAAGAAATCTCAGCAGGCGACATCGTGATGGCAGGTGGCATCACCGCCGCTCCCAATCTCGCGCCCGGTCAAACCGTCCGCACGAGTATCCAGGGGCTTGGTGCCGTAATGTTTCAGGTGGAGGCGTGAATGCCAATCATCGAGGTCAACATGCTCGAGGGTAGATCGACGGACGACAAAGAACGGCTGATCCAAGCCCTGACCGATGCTGCCATCACTTCGATTGGGGCGCCGCGTGAATCAGTTCGCATTATCTTGCGCGAGATGCCGAGCGGCCACTTCGCGGTCGGCGGACAGTCCTTTGCGGCGAAAGCGGCTGCAAAGGCAGCTGAGAAGGTATAGCGTGACAACCGGGCTGCACCGGATCCGGATCGTCGGCGGCGGAGAGTTCAGCTGCGGTGAGGACGAGCGGATCTTGCTTGCCATGGAGCGATGCGGATCGAGCGATATCGGCGTTGGTTGCCGTGGCGGCGGGTGCGGAATTTGCAGGGTCAGGGTGGTCGGCGGAGATTACACGACCGGTAAGATGAGCGTGGCGAAGATTTCGGAGACCGAGCGTGCGGCGGGCTTTGCCCTAGCCTGCAGAGTGTTTCCGGTGAGCGACCTTTTGATCGAAGTTGGATGAATTCTAAGGAGAGATGCAATGGCTACACAGTTGAAAAGTGGTACTAACGAGTACGGAATTAAGAGTGAATACGGTCACTTTATCGGCGGCGAGTGGATTTCCAGTGATAGCGGAAAGACGATCGACCTGATTAACCCTGCCACCGGGGCGGTGCTGACCAAAATCCAGGCTGGCAATGCCAAGGATATCCAGCGCGCAGTGGCCGCCGCGAAGGCTGCTTTCCCGAAGTGGGCGGATAGTTCGGCCGCCGAACGCCAGGAAATTTTGATCGAGGTCGCGCGCCGACTCAAGGCACGGCATCAGCATTACGCGACGCTCGAAACGTTGAACAACGGCAAACCGATCCGCGAATCGATGCATTTCGACATGCCCCAGGCAATCGGCCAGTTCGAATTGTTCGCGGGCGCTGCGTACGGCCTCCATGGCCAGACCATGGATTATCCCGATGCCGTCGGCATCGTTCATCGCGAGCCGTTGGGGGTCTGCGCGCAGATTATCCCGTGGAACGTTCCGATGCTGATGATGGCCTGCAAGATCGCGCCCGCGCTCGCTTCGGGTAACACGGTTGTGCTTAAACCCGCCGAGACGGTCTGCCTTTCGGTGATCGAATTCTTCGTGGAAATGGCCGATCTTCTGCCCCCCGGCGTGATCAACGTGGTCACCGGCTATGGTGCCGACGTCGGAGAGGCGCTTGTGACTCATGAGGACGTCCGCAAGGTCGCCTTCACCGGTTCGGTGGGGACAGCCCGTCGGATCATGCAGTATGCATCCACCAATATCATCCCGCAGACGCTGGAACTGGGCGGCAAGTCCGCGCACATCGTCTGCGCCGATGCCGATATCGATGCCGCGGTCGAAAGCGCCACGATGTCGACCGTGCTCAACAAGGGCGAGGTTTGCCTGGCCGGATCGCGACTGTTCCTGCACGAGTCGATCCAGGATGAATTCCTCGCCAAGTTCAAGGTCGCACTCGAAGGCATTCGCCAGGGCGACCCGCTCGACTTCGCCACACAGCTCGGCGCGCAGGCGTCCCAGATGCAGATGGACAAGGTCGTAAGCTACCTCGAACTGGCGACGGAAGAAGGCGCCAACGTTCTGACCGGCGGCAGCCGCAACGACAAGCTTGCCGATGGGAACTTCATCAGGCCGACGGTCTTTACCAACGTCAACAACTCGATGCGTATTGCGCGTGAAGAGATCTTCGGCCCCGTTACCAGCGTGATTAGCTGGAAGGACGAAGACGACATGATGAAGGTGGCGAACGATACCAATTACGGCCTAGCCGGTGGTATCTGGACCCGCGACATTGCGCGCGCGCACCGCATGGCACGCAAGCTCGAAACCGGCACGGTGTGGATCAACCGCTACTACAATCTGAAGGCCAACATGCCACTCGGCGGCTACAAGCAGAGCGGGTTCGGTCGTGAGTTCAGCCATGAAGTGCTCAACCACTACACCCAGACCAAGTCGGTCGTGGTGAACTTGCAAGAAGGTCGCACCGGGATGTTCGATCATTAATCCCAGACTGATCGATAACCGGAGGCGGAGGAGAGAAAATTGTCTAACAGGCTTGATGGACAGGTGGCGCTACTTACCGGTGGCGCCACCGGGATCGGGGCGGCGGTGGTCGCGCGTTATATTGAGGAGGGCGCCAAGGTTGGCGTCCTGGTCAAGGACGATGAGCAGGTAGAACTCGTACGTTCGCGGCATGGGGACAGCGTGGTGGCCGTGGCGGGAGACGTGCGTTCCTATGCAGACAATGCCCGCGCCGTGGCGGAAACCGTGGCGGCTTTCGGCAAGCTCGATGTATTTGTCGGGAACGTTGGGATCTGGGATTTTATGGTCCCGCTCGAACAGCAGGATCCCGAGCAACTCGGCAAGGTCTTCGACGAAATCTTCGACGTCAACCTGAAGGGTTATTTTCTTGGTGCCCGCGCCGCCATCCCCGAACTCAGGAAGGTTAAGGGAAGCATCATTTTCACGGCCTCGACCTCGAGTTATTATACCGGAGGCGGCGGCACGCTATACGTCGCCTCTAAGCACGCAGTACTCGGGCTGATCAAGCAACTGGCCTGGGAACTGGCACCCGAAATCCGGGTTAACGGCGTTGCACCGGGAGGGACCCGGACCCCACTCAGCGGTACTCAGACGGGTGGCTTTGCAGAAATGAAGATGGAACAGATGCCCGGGCTTGACGAAATGATTTCCAGCATGACCCCGCTCGGGCGGATAGCCGAACCAGCCGACCATGCTGGTCTTTACGCGCTTTTGGCTTCGCGCCGGGACTCTTCGTACATGACTGGCACTGTGCTGCTCAGTGATGGCGGTAGCGGAATCGGCAATCGTCCTGATGGTTGAGTACTCTGCACTCAGCCAGGGTCATTAAAAGGCCCATTGACGTCATAGGTTGAAAAGCGGCAAACTCGTAGAACGGATCCGGAACGGACTGCGCGATTGACTGTTGCTTTCCGCTGTTCGAATGATGTGAGCAGGCGGGCCGGAAACGACAATGTCGGTGTTAATATCTGGGGGCGACGAGGATCTCGCCGGACGTCAAGGAGACCAGTGAGCAGTAAGATCGCGCCAATGAGCATCGCCAGGCGAACGCGTGGCGATTTAACCCCTCGCATTCATGACGGTGCCGTATTTGGTCGCGTTTGGCACCCGACGGCACTGTCGGCTTGATCAAGGCGAGCGTGTCGGCTGCGCCTGTTGCATCGCTGGTGGTCGAGAGGCTTGCAAGGTTGATGGACGGGGTTGAGGCTTTCGGCGGCGCGGCCGCGTCGGCTATGCCGGAGTGGGCCTGAGCGCGAGGGCGATAGACCGGAAGAGGGCGGCGTCGGGGCAGGCGGATGCGAACGCAACCCGGATGCGTGAGGCATTCTTGATGACGCGGGCGGCGACCTGGAGCAGCCGCACGCGCAGCGTCGTGAACTCGGCGGTGGCCAGAGTGGTGGTATTGGGCGCGGTGGCCTTGGGGATTTCCTGCGGGATGCGCCACATCAGCCAGAACGCGGCGGTGTTGTCAATGGCACTGTAATTTTCCCCGGAACGGGACTCTCCCGCAATTTTGGTGCAGGTGTCATGCCATGATACGCGCCCGGAGTAGGTCGAGGCCAGCCCGGCCGTACATGGAACGCTTGATCAGCTTGAGCTTGTTGATCTTGCCTTCGACCGGTCCAGTGCTCCACGGTAAAATCAATGCGGCGCGCACCGCATCGATATCGCGCCGGAGGCCGCGCGCGAACGAAGCGATGGCGCTTCCAAGTGCCTGGGCGAGCCATGGCTCGAACTCTACGGCTTCGCGTCCGATCAGTATGGTGCGTATTTCGTAAAAACGGGACATTCGTTTCGCTAAATCGCGGACAGCGGTTTCGCTAATTCCGGGACAGCTGGAGGTGTGTTTTCCGTTTGCCTTGTTGAAGTCGGGTTGGCTGATCGCGCGGCTTTGCTTTGAGGTCAAGCCTGAGGTGGTTTTTGCTTGCGCATGCTGTCCCCTTCGAGGGTGATGCGGTGGGCATTGTGGATGATCCGGTCGAGTATGGCATCGGCGATGGTGGGTTCGCCGATCATGTCGTGCCAGGCGGTCACAGGGAGCTGGGCGGTGATCAGCGTGGATTTTCGCCGATAGCGTTCCTCGAAGATTTCGAGCAGATCGAGCCGCTGCTGATCGCTCAGCGAGTGGGTGCCCCAGTCATCGAGGATAAGCAGTTCGACCCGCGCCAGCCTGTCTGCCAGACGCGGGAAGCTGCCGTCGAGGCGTGCAAGAGCGAGCGCGTCGAACAGGCGCGGCATGCGCATATAGAGAACCGGATGATCGAGCCGGGCAGCTTGCCGCCCAAAGGCGCAACCCAACCATGTTTTTCCGGTTCCGGTCTGGCCGGTAATGATGAGATTCTCATGAGCCTTGAGCCACGCCCCTTGCGCGAGCGACAGGATAGCGCGGCGGTCCATCCCGCGGTGCGCGGTAAAGTCGATGTCCTCGATACAGGCATCGGCAAAGCGCAACCGCGCGGACCTGAGCTTGTTGCCTAGACGCCGGTCCGCACGGACCGCCATTTCGCGGTCGAGCATCAACCCGAGCCATTCCTCGCGGGCAAGATCCTCGCCGCTGCCTTGTGCGGTCATCTCGCGCCACGCGGCGGACATTCCGGCGAGGCCAAGCGCATGCATCTGATCAAGGGTGGGATTGTTCAACATGGGAGTTTCCTTTCTTCATTGATAATAGCCCCGGCCACGGATGTTCGTGTGCGCAGGCGTGGGTCGTGCCGGCTCGGTCGCCGGCCTGATCCGGTCGAGCCCGGATTTGAGGATCGCGGCGACCGAAGAGTAGGAGACCGCGTTGATGATCAGCGCGCGTTCGCATGATGCTTCCACCCGGTCCCGCTCGTAGCGCCGGGCCAGCGACAGAACGCCCATCGCCGAACGATAGCCCTGTTCAGGATGAGGCCGGTCGCGCATCAGCCGTTCGACCAGGATCGCCGCGTTGACGCCGATCTGGTCGGCTTTGCCGATCAGGCTGGCTGGCGTCATGTTGGCATAACGCTGATGGGCCTTGGGCATATGCTCGCTCACCGTCACATGGCCCCGGCGCTGGGACCGCCGGACATGGCTCGCCACCCGCTGGTGATCGTGGAACAACTCGACCACCCTGTGGGTGAGCCGGACATCGACCTGCCGCCCGATCAGCCGGTGCGGGACCGAGTAGAAGGTCTTGTCGACCTCGACATGATAATCGGGATGGACCTTGGCCCTTTTCCACTCGGCATATTCGAACCGCGCTGCCGGGAGCGGCGCAAGGGCGCTCCGCTCGATCTCTTCGAACAGCGCGCGGCGCGATCGCCCCACATGGCGCATCGGTCGATCATTCAGATCCTCGAGCAACACGGCGATCGCCGCATTCAGGTCCGCAAGGGTGAAGAAGCGCCGGTTGCGCAGTCGCGCAAGGATCCAGCGCTCGACGATCAACACGGCCCCTTCGACCTTGCCCTTGTCGCGTGGACGACGACTGCGGGTCGGCAAGATTGTCGTGTCGTAATGATCCGCCATCGCTGCAAAGGTCTGGTTGAGCGTCGGCTCGAACCACAGCGCCTTCGCCACCCCGGCTTTCAGATTGTCGCAGACAATGGCGCGGGCTACCCCGCCGAAGTAACCCAGCGCTTGAACCTGGCCTTCGATCCAGTCGGGGAGCTTCTGACTCAGGCTGGCCATCACGAACGTCAGCGACGAAGCCCCCAGAACCGCCACGAAGATCTGCGCCTGGTGTATTTCCCCGGTCGATGGATCGATCAGCGGCACTGTATGACCTGCATAATCGGTCTGCATCACAGCACCCGCCTCATGCCGATTACGGAAGCTTGCATGGGTGCACTTCTGGAAGGCCGCAAAGCGATCGCAGAACCAGGTATAGCCATAGCCATTGGGATGCCCGGCGCGATATTCTTGCCAAAGCAGCGTCAGCGTCACACCCTTGCGCTTGATCTCGCGCGCAACCACCGGCCAGTCCGGCTCGCTCAGATCCTGCGGAGGCCGCCCGACACGGCGAAAGAGAAGCTGCTCAAGAGCCGCATCATCGTCATATCCCGGTGGCAGTGGCCAGCTGGAAAGGCCCACTTCGCGTGCACGCAGGACATAGGTCGATACTGTCGTCTTGCTGAGCTTCAATCGCTCCGACACTGTCCGTACTGATAGCCCCTGATCATAGGTCAGGCGCAGAATCGATCGCATGTCCTTCACGTTCGTTCGTCTCGCTTGCTTCCGTCTTGGCATCTTCCCTCCCATCACCTTGATGAAAGGACTCAATGCCACTCCGGCGCGCCCGAAAAACGAACCTCATTCCCGCCCGAAACCACTGTCCCGGAATTAGCGGAATCGCTGTCCCGTATTTACTGAAATCACTGTCCGCGAATTACCGAAATCCGTGTCCGGGAATTTGCGAAACACGCAAGTATGGCGTAGAAACGCCGCGCGAGGTCGGCAGATTCCGCGATTATGGGCGAGGCGGCGCGGACGGCATCGACGAACCGCGCATCGTCCCGGCAGAGTGTATCGCTGAACGGGGTGAGGAGCCTGTCGCAGCTTGCTGCGCCATGTGTAATACCAACCTGCATTGATCACGACCCACGTGCCCATTTGCGGCGTCCAATTGTCATGATGCGCCAGGGCTGATCGATCAGCCTGTTCCAGGCTTCGCAGCAAAGGTCTACGATGTTGTCGTGGGACGTGAAGATGCGGTTGGATAGCCAGTTATCGCGCATGAACTGCTAGATATTTTCGACCGGGTTGAGTTCAGGACATTTTGGCGGCAGCGGAACGATGCTGATATTATCGGGTACTTCCAGCTTCCCGGTCATGTGCCATCCGGCCTGATCCATCAGCAGCACGCCGTGGGCACCTGGTTCGACAGCGAGCGATATCTCCGCCAAGTGCAGCGACATGGTCTGGGTATTACAGAAGGGCAGGACCAAGCCAGCGCCCTTGCCAAGCTCAGGGCAGATAGCGCCGAAGATGTAGGCTGATTTGGTCCTCTGATCCTTGGGCGCTGAAGGCCGGGTGCCGCGCCTGGCCCAGCGACGGGTGATCTTGTTTTTCTGGCCGATACGGGCCTCGTCCTGGAACCATACCTCTATGGGCGTGTCGCCCGGTAGGGCGGCTTTGATCTTTGCCAGCTCGGCTGAAAAGCCCCCTCACATGATGTTTCTCCGGTCAATGGGGTGACAAAGCATTTTAGCAGTCCGTCCAATTGCCAATGATATCCAGCTGAGCCGAGTTACGAGTACCGGCGAACACGCCTCGCCTGTACAACCTCACATCCGGTCGCCGTTCGAGACGGCAGCACCATAATCCCGCGTTCGGGGCAGGGCTCAGGAGAACGGGACCATTCTTTTGAGACGGCTGTTGCGGCCAGGGGGGCTTACGGTCCGGATCGTGTCCCACAGCGTGGTGTAGGTTCGCTGGGATAGCCACAGCGACTTCCGGCTAAGCCGGATTGATCATGCTGCCATGGCAGGCAACGTGATGATGGGATTATCGCTTAAACCTGAGACGCTCTCAAGTGTCATGTAACGGCAGCGTTGGACGGCCCATTCGTCGTTCTGTTCCAGAAGGATAGCGCCGACGAGACGGGTAATCGCCTCTTCGTTGGGGAAGATGCCGACGACATCAGTACGCCGTTTGATCTCGCCATTGAGGCGCTCGATTGGATTGTTGCTATGCAGCTTGGTACGGTGCTGGGCGGGGAACGTCATATAGGCCAGCACATCTTCCTCGGCATTGTCCATGAGAGCAGCCAGCTTGGGTACGGTGGAACGTAGTTGATCGGCGACACTGCGCCACTGGGCCTTTGCGGCTTCGGGCGTTTCCTGTGCGAAGGCGGTGGCGATGAATGCTGATACGACCCGGCGACCGCTCTTGCCGGCATGGGCCAGCGCATTGCGCATAAAATGAACCCGGCATCGCTGCCAGGTGGCGCTGAACACTTTGGCGACGGAAGCTTTTATGCCTTCGTGGGAATCGGAGATCACCAGCTTCACGCCGCGCAGACCCCGACGGGCAAGACTGCGTAGAAATTCGGTCCAGAAGACCTCAGCTTCGGAATGACCGATAGTCATGCCGAGCACTTCGCGCCGGCCATCGCTGTTAACGCCGACGGCAATGATCACCGCGACAGAGACAATGCGACCGGCTCGCCGCACTTTGATGTAGGTCGCGTCCATCCAGAGATAGGGCCAGTCGCCTTCGATCGGACGATCGAGAAAGGCCTTCACCCGCTCGTCGATCTCCACGCACAGTCGGCTGACCTGGCTCTTTGAGATCCCACTCATGCCCATGGCTTTGACCAGATCGTCCACAGAGCGGGTCGAGATCCCCTGGATATAAGCTTCCTGGATGACGGCCGTCAGTGCCTTCTCTGCCATACGGCGGGGCTCCAGAAACCCTGGAAAATATGTTCCCTTGCGCAGCTTGGGGATCCGCAGCTCGACCGTGCCTGCCCGCGTCTCCCAGTCCCGATCCCGATAGCCGTTGCGCTGCGCGAGGCGCTCGGGATCCTTGTCGCCATAGGCCGCGCCCGTAAGGTCGCCCACTTCCAGCTCCATCAGCCGCTGCGCGGCAAAGCCGATCATATCGCGCAGAAAATCGCCGTCGGCTGTCTTCCCAACCAGGGCGTGCAGGTCCATCTTGTCATTGGTCATCGGTGGTCTCCGTAAGTTGAGTCTCGCAACCCAAACTTATCCGAAGTTCGCCGGTGACCACCCGCGAAACTGACCGGCCGCTACAGCGCTTGTTCGATGAGCGCGCGTCCGGTCAGCTTCGCTACCCTCAAAACCTACACCACGCGCCGGGACACGACCACGGTCCGTTCGCCTGGATCCATTGGGGCTGATCAGTGCCCCGGGGATTGGGTCACATGAAGTATGTTGATCAGGCCTTCGTCATGACGGCGCCCTCGATCACGACACCGCTCATGGCGTACTTCCAGAAGGCCACGAGCAGCTTGCGTGCCAGTGCGATGATGGCGACCTTCTTGCCGCGTCCGCCGTTGCGGCTGACGCGTTCCTGGAACCAGCGGGACAAAGCCGAGTCCGGCTGATAGCGCAGCCACAGCCATGCGGCTTGAACCATCGTCGTGCGCAAGCGTGGATTGCCAGACTTCGAGACGCCCTGCTCGCGATCGATCGAGCCGCTGCGCCATGGCGAGGGAGCAAGGCCGGCATAAGCTGCGATCTGGCGCCGGTTGTCGAAATGCCGGAACAGCCCTTCGCTGGCGAGGACATTCGCAAACTCTGGGCCTATGCCCTTGAGCATTGCGAGCATCGCCTGTGGCGAAGTCTCGGCCATGTCGTCACGCTCGGCCTCAACGCATTTGATCTGTTCGCAGAGCAACTCGAGACGGTCGAGCTCACGATTGAGCTGCGCCTTGAGATGCAAGGGCAAGGGTTTGCCGTCGACCGTCCGCAGTTCTTCCAGGCGTTCACGCCGATCCCGTCGGTTCGGCTCATAACCCCGAATGCCGACACTGAAGAGCAGGCCTTTGATCCGGTTCGTGTGAAGCGTGCGTTCCTTGACCAGCGTCTTGCGTTCTCGTCCGATCCGCCGACGGTCCTCTTCCTCGACTGTTGGCACACGAACCATCGAGCACACCCTCGGCTCACCGCGCATCCAGGCCATCAGGGTACGAACCAGCGTCTCGCCGTCGATCCTGTCGGTCTTTGCCCGCCGGTGCCGGCGCGAGACCGCAATCGAAGCGGCGTCGACTACATGGCTGGTGACCCAATCCTCCGACGCCAGGGCGCGATGAATCCAAAAGCCATCGAGCCCCGCTTCCTGAATAGCGATCACCGGGTAGCGCTGGCCCTCGCGGGCTTCTGCCTTGTCGCGCAAGGCATCCAAACATGCGAGCAGCGCTGGCATATCGCCGCCTGGCACGGAGTGACGGGACATCTTCTCGGTGCTCGGCGACAGCGAGGTCACCAGCCAGGTCGATTTCGACAGTTCCAGCGAAACGAAAATTGCGCCAAGATCAACTCGGATGGCGGCAAGCTGCGAGATGGGGTCTGCTGACATGGCAAATCCTTTCAGAGTGGTTGGTAGCAAACCGACTCTGAGCTCCCTCAGACCGCTATCCAACTCTCATCATGGGATCTTTTTGAAGGCCTCCATCGCATATTCGTTCTGGGCGTATGACGGGACGCTTTGGTCGCGATGCCGGCGAGTTTCCGGATACCGTGGTTACGTATCTTGCCGAGCAGATCGGAGCATCGCCTGCAGTGCTTGAGGGCTATGACTGGCTCGGCCGATCGGGGCGACGGCATCGTGCCGATATTCTCGACCATTTGGGATTTCGCCGGGCGCGCCGACAAGACATGCAGGCAGCTGCTGCGTGGACTGGCTCCGAGCTTTGCCAGTTGGGCTTGCCCGCTTCCGGGATGATGGACCGTCTTCTTGGCTGGTTCGTCGCGCACCGGATTGCGGCGCCTGAGGAAGAAGCGTTGACGGCGCTGATCACCACGGCCCGTCGCGGGTTCGAGGATCAGGTGCTGGAGAAGATTGCCTCGTTTGTATCGTCCGAGCACGGGGAACGGCTTGATGCTTCGCTCGCCGATGAGGACGGCGTCACAGGTTTTTCGGGACTGAAAGCGGATCCCGGGCAGCCCAATATTGACAACATACTGATAGCGGCACGCAGGCTTGCCTTTGTGAAGCAGCATGTGTTGCCCTTGGAGGCTTTGCCGGATTTGGGAGATCCCATTGCGCGGATTCTGCGCCGCAGAGCGATCAACGAGACCGTCTGGACGATGCGCCGGCACCCTGATGGCCGACGCTACGCGCTGTTCGGGCTTTTCCTGGCGCACCGGGAACGCGAACTCACAGACGGGCTGATCGACCTGCTGATCGAAATTGTCCACACGATCGGCAGCCGGGCTCGCAACCGGGTGCTCAAGGCGTTCGTGACCGAAGTCGAGCGGGTTCACGGCAAAGAGGGACTGCTGGTCCGGATTGCCGAGGCGGCCTGTCTTCAGCCCGAAGGCATGGTGTGCGATGTCGTGTTTCCGGCAGCGGGCGGCGCCGATGTGCTGGCGGCGATCGTGCGAGAGCATAAGGCGTCGGACGGTTTCGAGCGGCGCGTTCACCGGGTGCTGCGCGTCTCGTATCTGCGTCATTATCGGCGCATGCTTCCGGCGGTATTGGGTGTGTTGGAATTCCGTTCGAATAACCTGGTGCATCGCCTGGTGCTCGATGCGGTCGACTGGCTGCGCCGGACGAGTGGCAGCCGGCGCGTCCTCCGGCCTGAGGACGGCGTGCCGCTGGACGGTGTCGTGCCCCCCAAATGGCGCGACCTGGTCGTGGAAAAGGACGACGACGGGCGTCCGCGGATCAACCGCATCAACTATGAGATCTGCGTACTGACCGCGTTACGCGAGCGTCTGCGCTGCAAGGAAATCTTGGTGGTGGGCGCGGGCCGCTACCGTAATCCTGACGACGATTTGCCACGGGATTTCGAAACACGCCGCGCAGACTGTTATCTTCTTCGGCAAGGGCGGTGAGATCGCCACCAACCGCCGGGAGGATCAGGAGTTGTCAGTGCTGGCGCTCCATTTGCTGCAGAATTGCCTGGTCTATGTGAACACGCGGATGCTGCAGCGGGTCCTGGATGCACCGAGCACTGCCACGAAGATATGGGCATCACGGATCTCGCCAGTCAGCCGGTCGACCACGATCCCGATCTTTCCCCGGCATAATCGACGAACAGCTTCTCCCCAGGTGTATGGTTCTGCCGCAGGATAGCTGTGTGGTCGGCGCGGAGCCGAGTCAGAAGAGTCGTTTCGGATTGACCAGCAAGTCGGCTTGCTTCGCCAGAACGGCGAAACACTCTCGACGATAGAAGATGCGATCGTTCGTGGTTCAGTTGAAGCTGTCGGCGGTAACGTTGCACAAGCGGTCAGAGAATTGGGGCTGACGCATCTGCAATTCGCTTTCAGGGTTGCGAAGATGCGTCGTCACAGCTAGCCTTGCTTTTGATTTTGTTGCAATGACTTGCATAATATGCAAAGAGACTTGCTTCTGTGCATAAAGGGCAGGGGGAGAGTGAAGCCGTGAAACTGGGAGATATCGGGTGCGTTCGGTAGCGATTGTAGGCGCCAATCTAGCGGGTGGGCGAGCGGCGGAAGCGCTGCGGCAAGTAGGGTTCGACGGTCGGATCACTCTGATCGGTGAAGAGCCCTGGAGGCCCTATGAGCGCCCGCCGCTGTCCAAGGAGTTCCTGTGGAATCCAGCCGAAATGTCGGACAACTTTTTCCTGCAGGATGAAAACTGGTACTCCGACAACCGGATCGACATGCTGCTCAGCACCCGTGCCGAAGCGATTGATTTGAATGCGGGCGGCGTGCGCCTCTCGGGTGGCCAATTGGTCGCTGCCGACAAGGTTCTGCTGGCGACTGGAGGGCACGCCCGCAAGCTCAATCTGGCCGGAGCCGATTGCGTCAACGTACATTATCTGCGCACCCGGGACGATGCCGCCAGGATGGCCCTCGACCTTCGTCAAGGCGCACGGGTGGTGATCGTTGGCATGGGCGTGATCGGAGCCGAAGTGGCTGCTAGCGCGATCAAGCTTGGCTGCGAAGTAACTGCGGTAGAACCGTTGGCGGGTCCGATGGAACGGGCACTGGGCAAACGTTTCGGTCAGTGGCTGGGCGAGGAGCACCGCAAGCGCGGGGTCAAGACCCATTTCAACCGGGGCGTAACGGGTTTCAAGTTCGCGGACGGCCGCGTATCCGCAGTCGAGATCGACGACGGCACCGTCATCCCTTGTGATGCCGTCGTCGTTGGGGTGGGGATCATTCCTGCCACCTCGCTCGCGGTCGATGCCGGGTTGACTGTAAACAATGGGATCGTCGTCGACCGTCGATGCCAGACCAGCAATAAGGCGATATTTGCCGCCGGTGACGTCGCCGAGCAGGACGGTTTTTTTGGCGGTCGCTTCCGGCAGGAAACCTATCAGAACGCTTCCGACCAGGCCCAAGCGGCGGCCTCGGCGATGCTTGGTCACGAAGTCGATTACTGCAAGCCCATGTGGTACTGGAGCGACCAGTTCGATTTGAACATCCAGTTCTGCGGGCAAATTCCGGCACAGGCCGAGGTCGTCCTTCGCGGCGATATCGAAAGCAACGCTTTCGTCGCTTTGTTTTTGTCCGGCAATACAATTGATGGCCTGCTGACTGTCAACCGCGCGCCCGATATGGGCATTGGCAAGCGGTTGGTCGAACGGAGGACGAAGGCGAGCGCCGACCGGCTTGCGGATGCAGACGTGTCTCTGCGCGAATTGCTTATGCAGTCTGCTCGATAGCGCGTCGGCGGCGGGGGGCCTTATCCGATCCCGCCGCCCGCGACGAAGAGTGTCTGCCCGGTGAGGTAGGAGGCCTCCTGAGAGGCGAAAAAACAAATTGCAGCGGCCAGTTCATCGGGTTCGCCGAAGCGGAGCATAGGGGTGTCGCGCAAGGTCTGCTCCATCACTCCTGCAAAACCCGCCTTGAACGCATCGCTCATGGGTTCGGGATCGCGTGGGGTGACCCGTCACAGGTTCATTTAGTGCCTCAGAGCCGGAACACCGTTGCACGATGGGCAGCCAAGCGGCGCGACGATGCACAGGCACTAGAACCGCAGAGGCAGCGGTCAGCCTGGAAGGCCCCATCGCGGCAGCGCTGCGCGTGGTACATGGGCCAGGCTCCCGATCAGATCGGTGCCGAACATACGCTGTTCCTCGACCATCCCAGCGCATCTGGCTCGTCGACTTCCAAAACAGCTCAACAGGAATCTGCACTGGAGAGTTATCATGAACACACGATCGAGATGGTCTTCGCCAAGCTCAAGCATCTGCTGCGAAAGGCCGGTGAGCGCACACGGGAAGGGTTATGGAACCGGGTCGGCTCCCTCCTCGACGACTTCCCGCCACACCAATGCAAAAACTACTTGCGACATCCCGGATACGCTACCGTCAGATCACAAACCGCTAATTCGGACACCGCTGGTTTCCAGTTCAGCGACAAAGCGGCGGTCAAAGCAGCGACTCCGTCCTTGGCGGCGGGATAGGGAGTCTTGTTCACGCCGCGCGTGGCCACTGAACCGATATTTACGACTGAACCGCGCCCGGCCGCGAGCATGTACGGCAACACCGCATGGCGGCACCAAAGTGTCGGCCACACCGAGCGGTTGATTTCGGCACAAATCTCGTCGGGGGTAGAATCCCAATAGGGCTTAGCCCAGATCGTACCACAGACATTGTGGACCGCCACGTCGATTTGGCCGAATTGATCTGCAACCGTCCGGTACAGTTCGGTCGCTCCCTCGCATTTCTCGAGGTCGAAGATGGCGGCATGAACATCGCAGCCATTGTCCCGCAGGCGATCGACCGTAGCCTGCGTAGCGTCAGCCGCTCGGTCGGCAATGATCACGATGGCGCCTTCCTCAGCCATACGCCTGGCTGGGGCTAGCCCGATGCCTTGAGCGCCAGCGGTCACAACCGCGATCTGGTTGTCGAACGGCTTGGCAGAAGTCATGATGTTGCTCCTCCTTTATTCACATTCCTGCAACGAAACGCAAGGCTGGGAGGTTGCCTTTCCTATATTCATGATCTATATCGAGAACGGAAATGCGTTGCGCAATGTCAAATGATTAGGCGCTGCAGCGGCGATCACCGGACCGGATTTGAGGAGAGAAACGAAGTGGCCCGTACACTCATGAAACCAGACGACGTCAAAGGTGCCTGGGCGATTATTCCCACTCCGGCGAAGGATGATGCCTCGGATTGGCGCGCGACAAAGACAGTTGACCTCGATGAGACAGCGCGTGTGGTTAATGGCCTGATCGATGCAGGGATCAACGGAATTCTCAGTATGGGGACGCTTGGCGAAGCGGCGACCATGACCCACGACGAAAAGCTCGATTTCATAAAGGCGCTGGTCGATGCAGCAGCCGGCCGAGTGCCGATTTTCGTTGGCACCACCTGCCTCAACACGCGCGACACTATCGCGTTGACACGTCAAGCGCTTGATATTGGTGCCGATGGCACGATGCTGGGAGTTCCGATGTGGTGCGCGCCAAGCGTTGATGTTGCGGTGCAGTTCTACAAGGATTTAGCTGAAGCCGTGCCTGAGATGAACATTGCCATCTATGCCAATCCCGAAGCCTTCAAGTTCGATTTTCCACGCTCGTTCTGGGCTCAGGTGGCGGAGATTCCCCAAGTCGTCACGGCGAAATACATTGGCGTCGCTCACTTGCTGCCGGACCTTGCAGCCATTCGGGGACGGATCAAGCTGCTGCCGATCGACTTCGACTACTACGGCGCAGCTCGTATGGACGAATCGATCGACGCCTTTTGGTCGAGCGGTGCCGTGTGTGACCCGCTGGTGACCACGACATTGCGCGACCTTGTGTCGCAAGCGCGCGCTACCGGTGATTGGAGCGCGGCGCGGGCATTTATGGGCCGACTCGGCCCAACGGCAGCGCCGCTGTTCCCAAACGGCAGCTTCAAGGAATTCTCGACCTACAACATCGCGCTCGAAAAGGCGCGCATGAACGCAGGCGGCTGGATGAACGCCGGTCCGGTCCGCCCGCCCTACCATCTTTGCCCCGAACCCTACCTCGAGGGCGCGCGCCTTTCGGGCAGAATGTGGGCCGAACTTGGCAAGGCGCTCGCAGCCGAAAAATGAGATAAGCGCGAAAATTGGGAGAAAGCGAGTGACGGACTGAGGTGTTGGGTTGGACGGCTCCCAACGGCATCGCGATGTGCCAGAGTGAGTTTGTTAGAGGACTCATTCGAGGGAGCCGACCATGGAACAGATTACCCACATAGGCATGGACACGTCAAAGAACGTTTTTCAGCTGCATGGCGTTGATGCGGCAGACAGGCCGATCCTGCGCAAGAGGCTGACGCGACGGAAAATGGTCGAGTTCTTCGAGGAGTTGCCGCCGACCGTTGTCGCCATTGAGGCTTGTGGCAGCGCGCATTACTGGGCGCGTGTTCTTGGTTCTTTTGGCCACGAGGTAAAGTTGATCGCGCCGCAACTGGTGAAACCATACGTCAAGCGCGGCAAGAACGATGCAGCGGATGCTGAAGCCCTGCGCGAGGCAATGAGCCGCCCGACGATGCGGTTCGTGCCGACGAAGAGTGCCGACCAGCAGGCGGCGCTCATGCTTGTGGGCATGCGCACCAGGCTCATCAAGAAACGCACCCAGCTTGCCAACGCGATCCGAGGCTTCGCTGCGGAATTCGGGATCACCGCAGCAACGGGCATGTGCCGGATCGAACACCTGCTCGATCGCATCGCGGCTGACGAACGACTTCCCGAACTTGCGCGCGAACTGTTCGCGCTTCACGGTCAGGAATACGCGCAGCTTCTGCACGAGATCGAGCGGGTCGAGGCCAAGCTTATGGAATGGCATCGCAACGACGAATGCAGCCAGCGGCTCGCAAATATCCCCGGGATCGGTCCGATCGGCGCATCCCTGCTGATGATGAAAGCTCCTGACCCGCGCATGTTCAAGTCCGGGCGAGACTTTGCGGCCTGGATCGGCTTGACCCCTAAAGATCACTCGACTGCCGGCAAAGTCAGGCTCGGAGGCATCACGCGAGCTGGCGATGAACTCTTACGGAGCACGTTGGTGGTCGGAGCCACCGCCGTCGTCCAGCATGTCCGTCGCAGCGGCGGCAGGAATGCCTCGCCTTGGCTGCTGGGATTGCTAGAACGGAAAAAGCCGAAGCTCGTCGCAGTGGCGCTCGCCAACAAGATCGCGCGCATTGCTTGGAAACTGATGGTAAGCGGTGAGGGGTATCGAAGAGCAGATTTAGGCGCACCAACGGTTGCCGCGTGAGAGATCGGCCTGATACGATGAGCAAATTTGACGCTATCGTACTGAGCTGATGCCAGATCTTGCAAGAGAAGAGCAGATGGTGCGATCGATCGATCCAAGGTGCGATCGATCGATCCAAGGCGTGTGGCATTCCTTCGGGACCAATGGCTGTTCGAAGCCGCTGAGGTGTTAGGAACTCACGCTGCGGAAACCATCTTGGCCAGCGACCATGTGCGGTTGCACCCAAAGGCCGGACATATGGACGCAAGCGATCCGATCAAATTTTTCCGCTCAGCCCTTCCAAGAGGGAGCCGTCCACATATGGTGCCGCCTTCTTGGATAGTTTGGCGGCGAAGTTAAGCTAATCCCGGGTGTGATTATGCCGCCAGTTTGGTCACCAGATCATGGGGGGGCATGCCCCCCCCCCATGATCTGGAGCGACGATCCGCCTATAGGCCTCGGCCGGGGTTCGCCCTGCCAGTCCGAGTGAGATCGCCGCGTGTTGTACAGCAAGGCGACGGAACGCCCACGATACCGATATCCGCGAAGTTCTTTATCCTTGGCACTCTTGGTCGGGGCGCCATGTTCACATTCATGAGGTCATAGGACGGGCGAGCGGGGAAGTTCTCCGCTGCAGTTCGGCAGGATCGGCGTCGGAGCGCTGGCTTGAGATTCCGGTGTGGATGTTCGACCGTTTGACCTGCTCGACCTTGCACATCTGCGTTGCACCTTACGTCGATATCGCTGCGCTGAGTGATTTGGCGAGGTTGCTGCACGCGGCGCTGCCCATTTCGGGCGCAGCATCGGGATCTCACGACTCGCATCGGGGAGATATAGAGGTGGCCGGGTTTGTCTGAACAGGGATCGG
Source organism: Sphingobium sp. KCTC 72723 (assembly GCF_014280435.1). Lineage (NCBI taxonomy): Bacteria > Pseudomonadati > Pseudomonadota > Alphaproteobacteria > Sphingomonadales > Sphingobiaceae > Sphingobium > Sphingobium sp. KCTC 72723. The sequence continues at coordinate 2,827,376 of NZ_CP060388.1, forward strand.
CAACGGTTAAGTGGATCGTCTGCCGGGTTCCTTGCCTTGCCAATATGGGGCGTCATGCAGGGAGGGCGTAGCCCTACTGGAGTGACGCCCCATATTGGTTGCCAACTTAGCTTCGCTGGCCTTTGGCTCATGCTGCCATCATTACCGGCAGGTTGTCAAAATACGCCTGATCCGGCGTCCTGGCGGCGAGGCTCGAATGTGGCCTCCTTCCATTGTAGAAGCTCAGATAACGACCGATCGACTCGCGGGCTTCGCTGACCCCGCCGTAGGCGCGGAGGTAAACCTCCTCATATTTCACCGAGCGCCACAGGCGCTCGACCATCACATTGTCGCGCCAGGCGCCCCGGCCATCCATGCTGATGGCGATTTCCTCGCGCAGCAGCACGCTGGTGAAGGCGTGGCTGGTGAACTGGCTTCTGTGGTTGCCGCCCGTGGTGCAAGAAGTTTTGATCCGATGCGCGTGTGATCGAGTGCGGTCTTCTGTCAGGCCTTCCTATGCGGCATTTTCAGAAGCCGCAGGCCAGTATGGTGATCTGCGGATCAGGTCCAAATCTACTTCCCGAGCTTTATTGCCCTTAGCCGATTACTGGTTTTCCTAATCCAGATCTGTTCGATCATTTTGCCCATTCGGGTCGTCGCCTTCTCACACCCCCTTCATCCGACGTCAGATAGATTATGCAGCGTGTCGATCATGCTGCTGCCACCTGCGCCGAATCTCGATAATCCTCATTCTTTGTCAGCAGAGCCCATATCGTCCGCGCCATCCTGTTGGCCAGCGCGATCGCGACAAGCATCCTTGGCTTTCGCGCCGCGATGCGTGCTAGCCACGAGCCTTCCGGGATCGATTTCCGGCCGAGCCAATTCAGGCGGGACATTGCTCCAATAATCAGAAGTCTGCGGATATCGCTCTGCCCCGCCTTTGATACCCGACCGAGCCGTTCTTTACCGCCTGAGGAAAATTGGCGTGGGACGAGGCCAAGCCAGGCGGCAAAGTCGCGGCCGCAGCGGAAGCACTCCATCGATGGAGCAAAGGCTTCAACGGCTAAGGCGGTCAATGGACCAATTCCGGGTATCGTCTGCAAGCGCCGTGCAATATCTGCTTTAGCTGCGAGAGCCTTGATCTTCGCCGTCCGGGCATCAATGCGAACCGTCTTCTCCGCAATCTGCTTCATCAGATCATCGCACTCGTTGCGCATCAGTTCGGGCAGGTCGCTGTTTGGTTCATCCAGGATGCCTTTGATTTTGCCGAGCTGGTGAAGTCCCTGCGGAACGACATGGCCAAATTCGTAGAGGCACGCCCGAAGAGCGTTCACCAGCTCCGTGCGCTGGTGGACCAGCCGCTCTCGAGCGCGAAACAGGATGGTACGGCTTTGCTGTTCCGTAGACTTAGGCTCGACGAAACGCATTTCTGGCCGCTGTGCAGCGATCACTATGGCTTCGGCATCCACCGCGTCGTTCTTCTGCCGCTTGACGAACGGCTTCACGTAATGCGGAGCGATCAACTTCACGTCGTGTCCGCGCCTGCTCATCTCGCGCGCCCAGTAATGCGCGCTGCCGCACGCTTCCATGACAACAATGGCGGGAGGCTGCTTGGCCATGAAATCAGCGAAACCCTGCCGCGACTGCGCGGCGACAACTACGATGGCCGGTTGAGCGGCGACTATGATGGCCGGTAGGATCGGTTGTCTGGTCTGATCGTAGGGAGGGGCGCAGCCCCGACCGGAGAGCGGACCAGACAACCGGTGGCGATCTTTTTCCCTTTCTTTCGGGGGGCAGATCGGGGCTGTGGCGGGCGGTGGTATCGGAACACTCATCGAACAACGAGCGATGGGTTTGCGATGCCGGGCCACCACATTTCCGATCAGCAGGTATTTCTCTTCATGACCCATCGTCGCCAACACACCCAGGCCGTCGCGGCTGCCAAGGCCGGTATCAGCGAACGCAGCGCACGCCGGATCGAGAACGATCCGCAGCTTCCGTCCCAGAAGAAGAAGGAGCGCCACTGGCGCACCCGCGCCGATCCGCTCGAGCCATTCTGGCCACGTATAGAGGAGTTGCTCCAGATCGACGGTATCATTGCCGTCACGGTCTTCGAGACGCTCCAGGACGAGTTCGGCGAGGATGCTGTTCCCGATGCGATACGACGAACACTGGAACGCCGGATCGCCCGCTGGCGGGCACTGCACGGCGGCGAGAAGGAGATCTTCTTCCCGCAGCATCATGAGCCCGGTCGGCAGGGCCTGTCGGATTTCACGGTATGCGACAGTCTCAAGGTCACTGTTGCCGGCGAGACCCTGGCCTATCGCCTCTACCACTTCCGCTTGGCGGCGAGTGGCTGGGAGCATGCGGCTGTCGTGCTGGGCGGGGAGAGCTTTGCCGCCCTTTCGGAGCACCTGCAGGATGCGTTGTGGAAGCTGGGCGGTGCGCCGGCCGAACACCGCAGCGATTCCCTGTCAGCCGCCTACAAAAACCTCGACGCCGATGCGCAGCGGGATTTCACCCGAAGCTATGACGATCTGTGTCGTCATTACGGCATGTTTGCTACCCGCAACAACCGCGGCGAGGCGCACGAGAACGGATCGATCGAAGGTCCCCATGCCCATCTCAAGCGACGGCTCGATCAGGCCTTACGCCGGCGGGGCAGCCGCGATTTCGTCAGCATCGAGGCCTGGCGCGAGTTCGTTGAGGCGCAGGTCGCCAGACAGAACCGGCGGCATGCTGCGCGCATCGATGCAGAACGCAGGGTACTCAAGGCGCTGCCCGCAAGGCGAACCACCGATTTCGCCATGGTCACCGTCGATGTCACCCGCAACGGCACCGTCGCCATCGATCGGGTTACCTATTCGGTGCCTTCCCGCCTCGTCGGACGGCGCCTCAACGCGCATCTCTTTGACGATCGCATCGAGCTCTTCCTCGGTCCAGACAGGGTAATGTCCACGCCGCGTGTGCGGATCAGTCATCCCCACCGGGGGCATAGCATCGATTTCCGGCACATGATCGGTAACCTGCGCCGCAAGCCCGGTGCACTGCGCAACCTCGTCTACCGCGAAGCCCTCTTCCCCGATCACGCCTACCGGCGGGCCTGGCAAGCCTTCGATGCCCAACTCGATGGACGGCAGGCCTGCCGCGATGCCGTCGCGCTGCTCGATATCGCCGCCAGGGGCGACTGTGTCGACGTGCTGGCCCGGCGGATCGATGAGGCTCTCGACAGCGGGCGCTTGCCCGATGTCGATGCGCTCAGGGACGAGTTCCTGCCAACCGCAAGATCGCAGCGCGATGTCGCTATCCCGCCACCCGATCTGCACAGCTACAACAGCCTGATCGCCAGCGGGGAGGTGCACTGATGACCCGCACCAAGGATCAGGCCGCCGCCGTACTGCCTACCCTGATGAAGGCCTTGCGCCTGCCGAGCATCAACCGCAACTGGAAGCGCCTCACCGACACCGCCGATCGCGATGGCTGGCCGGCCGCCAACCTGCTGGCCTCGCTTCTCGAGATCGAGATGGCTGATCGCTCCTCCCGGCGCATCCAGCGCCATCGCGACCAGTCCGGCTTGCCCGCAGGCAAGACCTTCGCCACCTTCGATTTCGACGCCGCCCCCGGCATCCGCAAACCGCACCTCTTGTCCCTCGCCGCCGGTGACGACTGGATCGAGAACGGCGGCAACCTGCTGCTGTTCGGCCAGAGCGGGACCGGCAAGACGCACGCAGTTGCCGCCATTGGCCATGCCCTCATCGACACGGGGCGGCGCGTCCTGTTCTGCTCCACCACCGACATGGTCCAGAAGCTCCAGTCCGCGCGCCGCGACCTCAGCCTGCCCGCCATGCTCGACAAGCTCGACAAGTTCGATCTCATCGTGCTCGACGATCTGTCCTACGTCCGCAAGGACCAGGTCGAGACCAGCGCCTTGTTCGAGCTCATCGCCCACCGCTACGAACGCCACTCGCTCGCCATTACCGCCAACCAGCCATTTTCGGCATGGGACAACGTCTTCCCTGATCCCGCCATGACTGTCGCCGCGATCGACCGCCTCGTGCACCACTCGACCATCATCGAGATGAACGGCGAAAGCTACCGCAAGCGTTCCGCCGTCGCCCGCATCAACGCCGGCGATTACGACCCGCCCAATGGCGCCCCGGACCGGCCATCATAATTGTCGCTGGCTTCGCGCTCGGGAGCACCCTTGCTGAGGCAACGGGTAATTGTCGCCAGCGCCAATTACATGCCAACCATCCCATGCGCTTCAAACCCTCGCTTCCGGCCAGCGCCAGCGACAATTACCCAGCGTCGTAATTGTCGCTCGACGGTTGCTCCTCGCAACAGCAAATGGTAGCCAGAATTCACCAACCGGCGCGGCCACCTATCGGCCATCAAAATTGACGCCGACCGGACACCGTAATCGTCGCGCTACACGCGACAGTTTCTTTCGAAACTTCGGCTGCCCCGTCATCGATGCACCGTGCAGCTGAAAAACAGATTTTGCCAAATCCACGCCGATCATCGTATCCTTTGTCACGGTTGCCGTCCTTTCCGCTAACCCGTATAATTCATCGGGGGTTGGCGGATGTAGCGTAAGCATCTGATTTAACGTATGATTTGGTTGTCTAATCCGATCAACGTCATTTCAAGAAAGCTACACCCGCCATGGACGATCCTACGCTGCCGCTACCTGGTCTGTCACCTGTTTCGGGCAAGCGGTTGGACGTCAGATTTGACGGCGGTCTGCTATCGTCAGACGGCGGGATTTTGCTGTTGCGCGAGGTGGAGCAGCGCCTTGGCGTTGCGGATCGCATGGCGGCCTGCATCAAAGATCCCCGCGCGCCGGATCTGATCACCCACAGCCTTACCGACATTATCCGCTTCCGGCTGATGATGATTGCGGCGGGTTACGAGGATGGCAATGACGCCTCCAGTCTGCGCGTCGACCCGATGTTCAAGCTGGCCCTTGATCTGGCACCTTCGGATCGCGCGCTATGTTCGCAGCCGACGATCTCGCGACTGGAGAACCTGCCTGATACGCGTGCGTTGCTGGGCATGGGCCGGGCGATGGTTGATCTGTATTGCGATTCCTTCCGCACCGTGCCCAAGCGTATTGTCCTCGACATTGATGACACATTCGATGCCGTGCATGGCGGCCAGCAGTTGCGATTATTCAATGCCCATCATGACGAATATGGCTTCCAACCCATCGTCGTGTTCGATGGCGAGGGCCGCTTCATCACTGCCGTGCTACGCCCGGCCAAACGACCCGGCGGCAAGGAAATCAGGGCTTTCCTGCGCCGCCTGATGCGTGCAATCCGCGCCAACTGGCCAAGAACGCAGATCATGCTGCGCGGCGACAGTCATTATTGCTGTCCCGAGGTCATCGACTGGTGCCGGGCGGGCGGACACGACTTCATCCTGGGCGTCGCGCCGACCTCGACATTGCGCCGCCATGTCACCGATCTCGAAACCAGCACCAAAGCGCGCTTCGAGGCCGCAACCGACGATGGCAAGGTGCGCCGCTTCAAGGCATTCCACGACGGCGCTAAAAGCTGGAGCCGCGTCGAGCGGATCATCGCCCGCGTCGAAGTCGGCGATCAGGGGGCCGACACCCGCTTCGTCGTCACCAATCTCAAAAAGGGCTCGCCCCGCTGGCTCTACGAGCAGGTCTATTGCCGGCGGGGGCAGGCGGAAAATCACATCAAGTCGTGGAAAACCCATCTCGCCGCAGACCGTACATCCTGCACAAAGGCCACGGCCAACCAGTTGCGGCTGTTCCTTCATGCCGGTGCCTACTGGCTTATGTGGGGTCTGCGCACCGCCATGCCGAAACGCTCAATATGGCGCACTGTCCAGTTCGATACCTTGCGCCTGCACCTCATCAAGATCGCTGCCCGTGTCGTCGAAATGAAGACCTTGATCCGCGTCCAATGGCCCACCGCCTGTCCCAACCAGCAGATCGTCCGGGTCGCCCTCGATCGTATCCCTCGCCTCGTTACCTGAACAACGGGCCTGGCCCCAAAAACCAAACCCGTCCCTTCAACCCGCAAGCCTCAACATACCCGACCTTCGGCTCATCCCCGGGAGTGATGCACCGCGCCTGCCTCCAACCAAAAACCGAAATCCTGACGCCCGATCAACAACGCGATGAATTATACGGGCTAAGTGGTCTCAACACCCTAACCTGGCACATTGCGATGCCGTCTGGGGAGGGCGGCAACCACCCCATCTGCCCTGATCGGTGTTGAATATCTCCGGTTTCCCGAAGCGCGTCAACGCTTCCTCCAGCGCTTCGACGCAGAAGTCGGCCTCCATCGTGATCGACACCCGCCAAGCCAGGACTTTGCGGCTGAACCAGTCGACGATGGCCACGAGATAGACGAACCCCCTCGCCATCGGGATGTAGCTGATGTCCGTTGCCCAGACCTGATTGGGCCGCACGATCGGCAGTTTACGCAACAAGTAAGGGTAGATCTTGTGCCCAGGGGTCGGCTTCGATGTGTTCGGGCGACGGTAGATTGCCTCGATCGCCATCTTCTTCATCAGCGTGGCGACATGCTGGCGGCCGATCTCGATGCCTTCCTGCCGCAGAAGATCACGCAGCATCCGACTACCCGCGAACGGAAATTCCAGGTGCAACTCGTCGATCCGCCGCATGATGGCGAGATCGGCAGGCGGCACCGGTCTGGGCAGATAATAAATGCTGCCCCGGCTGATCCCCAGCTCCCGGGCTTGCCGCGCCAACGGCAGTGCGTGCGAACGGTCGATCATCGTTTTGCGCTCGGCAACAGTCCCGCCTCCCCGAGCGCCCCTGACAAAAAATCGTTCACCAGCGTCAGTTCACCGATCTTGGCGTGCAGCGTCTTTACGTCGATCACCGGCGCCGCAGCCTCGCTCCGCGTCTCGCTGCCAAATACACCGGCAGCCCCTTCCAGAAGCTGCCCGCGCCATTGCGTGATCTGGTTCGGATGCACGTCAAACTGCTGCGCCAGCTCCGCCAGCGTCTTCTCGCCCTTCACGGCGGCCAATGCCACCTTCGCTTTGAATGCCGGGCTGTGATTCCGGCGTGGTCGTTTGCTCATCTCTACTCCTGTCACGCGGCCATCCTGGCCGCCGTCAGGCAGAAAATCCACTTATCCCGATGTGCAGTTTTGCCAGGCCACCTCTCTTTCAGAGAGACATCGATTCCGGCATAATACTCCATGGCTGTTCCTCTCATGATGTTTGGGGCCGATCACTCGGACCCTGTTTCCAACACCATCATTCTGAGGGACAGCCACCCAACTTGGCTACTCTTGAAACGCCGGCCCATTACGGCATCTAGGGTTGCGCAATGGCAATTTTTTGCATATAGTGCATCGCATTGCCTATCGTTTCAGAGCTTGCCCGATTCAAGCCATAGACAGCAGTACGGAGAGAATTATGCTTGGAATCCCCAACCTTGTCGACAATGTCGCATCTAATCAGTCGCGCGAGATTTTCTGGGATAAAGACGTATACAACCTTGAGTTGGAGCGTATTTTTGCTCGCTCGTGGCTGTTTCTGGGGCACGAGTCGCTCCTTCCCAAGCCCGGCGATTTCATCACCACCTATATGGCTGAAGACAAGGTCATCCTGTCGCATCAGCAAGATGGCTCGTTCCGGGCGTTCATCAATTCGTGTACGCACCGGGGCAACCAGATTTGCCATGCCGATAGCGGCAATGCCAAGGCGTTCGTCTGCAACTACCACGGCTGGGTTTACGGTCAGGACGGCAGTCTGGTTGATGTCCCGCTCGAAACGCGGTGCTATCATGGCCAGCTCGACAAGGCGAAGCTGGGTGCCAAGCACATTCGGGTAGAGACGTACAAAGGCTTCATTTTCGGCTGCGGCGATGCCGACGCGCCAAGTCTGGAGGAATATCTGGGCGAGTTCCGTTGGTACCTCGATACGATCTGGGAAGGTGCCGGTGGCGGGCTGGAGCTACTGGGCCCGCCGATGAAGAGCATTCTGGCCTGCAATTGGAAGGTGCCGGCAGAGAATTTCGTAGGCGATGGCTACCATGTCGGCTGGACCCACGCCGGCGCCTTGATGCAGGTCGGCGGCGAACTTGCGGGACTGGCGGGTAACCGCGCAGACATGCCCTTCGAAAAACTCGGCTTTCAGTTCACGACCCGGCACGGGCATGGCTTCGGAGTGATCAACAACGCCGCCCCGGCGATCCACGTCAAGCGCGATGGCTGGGCAAAATACCTTGCCGACACCCGCGCTGAAGTTGGCCGAAAGTTCGGACCGGAGCGTGAAGAACTTTATGTTGGCCACTGGAACTGCTCGCTCTTCCCGAGCTGCTCGTTTCTTTACGGAACCAATACGTTCAAGGTCTGGCATCCGCGTGGCCCGCACGAGATTGAAGTGTGGACCTACACGATGGTGCCGCGTGACGCCGACGCGGAAACGAAGAGCATGATCCAGCGCGAAGCCACCCGGAGTTTCGGCACTGCCGGAACGCTGGAAAGCGACGATGGCGAGAACATGTCGTCGTCCACCTTTGTCAACCGCGGAACCATCACCCGTAACGGTCGGATCAGCTCAAGCATGGGTGTCGGCTTCGAAGGTCCACATCCGGTTTTTCCGGGGATTGTTGGATCCAGCTTCATCGGCGAAACATCCCATCGCGGCTTCTATCGATTCTGGAAGGAAATGCTGGATGCGCCCGATTGGAAAGCGGTGAAGGCAAACGACGACACCTGGGATTCGATGTTCACCAATCGTAATTACTGGAACGACAAAGTCGACGCAGCCGAGTAATCCACAAACTTTTTCAAACGTATCGAATGCCGGAGAGTTTATGTCGGGGAAACAGACCTTAGCGGGATTGGATGTCCAATCCGCGATCGAAATGCATTATCGTAGCGAAGTCCGGATGCTGCAGAACGGGCAATACCGAGAATGGTTAGCGGACATGGTCGCCGAAGACATCCATTACTGGATGCCGATTTATGAACAACGCCTGATCCGCGACCGTCGCCCCGACCCGACACCCGACGATGCTGCAATTTATAATGACGATTATGGCGAGCTCAAGCAACGCGTAGAGCGGCTTTATACCGGCACCGTATGGATGGAGGATCCGCCGTCCAAGATCCGGTACATGGTCGGCAACGTCGAAGCTTTCGATGCAGGCGATGGAGAGTTCGAAGTTTATTCAAACGTGGTCGTCTATCGCAACCGCCGCCAACTTGAAGTGACCGTTCATACGCTGGGGCGTGAGGATAAGCTGCGCCGGGTTGGTGATGGCTTCCAGGTGTTCCGGCGCAAGCTGCTGATCGATGCGCGAGTGACGCAAGACAAGAACCTGTACTTTTTCTGCTAGGAACGCGCCAAAGAGCGCAAAAGGGGAGACTGAATATGCAAGCTTCTGCTGCGATCATTGAAAGCCAGGGCGGGAAATTTATCCTTGATACGGTCGATATTGAAGATCCCCGCGATGGGGAAGTGCTTGTCAAGATCGCTGCAGCCGGGATGTGCCACACCGATCTGAGCGTTCGCGACCAGTACATGCCAACGCCACTTCCTGCCGTGCTGGGGCATGAAGGAGCGGGCGTAGTCGAAAAGGTCGGGCGCGGTGTCACCGCAGTCAAGCCGGGCGACAAAGTCGTGCTGTCATTCAGCTATTGTGGAACCTGCCCGTCTTGCATGAAGGGACACCAGGCCTATTGCCCGAGCCTTTTCCCGCTCAATTTCTTGGGCCGGAGGCTGGACGGATCGACCCCGATCCGCCGCAACGGAGAAGAGGTGAATGCGTGCTTCTTCGGCCAGTCCTCATTCGCGACCTACTCGATCGCTAACGAAAGCAACTGCGTCAAAGTTTCCGACTCCTCGCCGATTGAGCTTCTCGGCCCGTTGGGCTGTGGAATTCAGACCGGCGCAGGCACCGTCTTCAATGCGCTGCAGCCTCCCCCAGGCTCGTCGATCGCGATCTTCGGCGTCGGCTCGGTTGGACTCAGCGCGGTGATGGCTGCGAAGTCTTCCGGCTGTCTCAAGATTATCGCAGTCGATCGCAATCCCACGCGTCTGAAGCTGGCCCGTGAGCTTGGTGCGACCGATATTATCGACGCAACGAACACCAATGCCCAGGAAACGATCATTGGCTTGACGGGCGGCGGCGCGGACTATGCGATCGATACCACCGCCATTCCGCAGGTTCTGCGAAGCGCGGTAGACAGTACCCATACCATGGGAGAAACCGCTGTGGTCGGTGGGGCAAGGCTCGGCACCGAATTTTCTCTCGACATGAACAACATGCTGTTCGGCCGCAAACTGCGCGGCGTGGTCGAAGGTTCCAGCACTCCGCAGGTCTTCATTCCGCAATTGATTGCGATGCGCGAAGCCGGCCTGTTCCCGTTCGAACGGCTCTGCTCGTTCTACGACTTCGACCAGATCAATCAGGCTGTCGAGGATACGGAAATTTCCGGTAACGCAATCAAGGCCATTCTCAAGATGTAATGCGGCACTGCGCCCTCTATGCGGTCGATCGCGGCAACAGAGTGCGGCGCAAGTCTCCACCGATTAGGGGCCGATCAACCTGCAGGGCCACAAAATGGGAGCGAACGGACAGGAGCATCGCCTGCCGTTCGCTCTTGGTGCTCTAAGCGGCAACCCGCACGTCAGTGACCAGGTTTGGGTTTATTATTCTGAAGTCGAATAGAGACTGGCGTACCGCTTGCCTCGCACTTGGCGGATGACGCTAAGGACCGTCATAATGTTTGGGAAGTACAAAAAGATGGGCCAAAAGCCCCAAGTTGCGGCGTCATGAGCTCGATCGATGGAGCGCCCCAAGTCGGGACGTCAACTATTGCGGACGGATCCCAACCGACAACCGGGCTTCCAGTTTCTCGTCGGTTCTGGGCGGCACTCTCGATGTGGAGTGCCATATTTCTTACCATTATGGACGTATCAATTGCTAACGTAGCGCTGCCTTTCATCTCGAAAGGTTTGGCCCTAACTGCGGCAAAATCGGTATGGGCAGTCAACGCCTATCAGATCGCCATAGTGATGGCCCTTTTGCCGATGGCAAAGGCCGCTGAAATCCTTGGCTACAAGAAAGTCTATCTGGGCGGCCTCTTGCTTTTCATGCTTGCAGCCGTTGGCAGTATCAACGCAAGCAGTTTGGCAGTTCTCGCGTCGTCGCGCTTTGTGCAAGGTATCGGTGCCGCGGCAGTAATGGTGGCCAGCGGGGCATTGGTTCGGACAATCTACCCTCCCGCATTGGTCCCGCGCGGCATAGGATACAATACCATCGCCGTTTCGATTGCTTCGGCCGCCGGACCGGCGGTCGGTGCGCTCGTCCTTTCGATTGCGGGATGGCACGCCATTTTTGCAGTGGGGCTTCCGTTCGGCTTGCTCGCGCTTGCACTCGGATTCTGGGCAATCCCTTCGACCGGGTCGCAGAAGAAGCCATTCGATTATCGTTCGGCCTTGTTGTGCTGTGCGGGCTTCGCGGCAATATTCCTCTTCCTCAATGATCTGGCCCAAGATTCCGTTTCTCGGTGGACATTGCTTTCAATCGGCGTCGCGATTCCGGCCATATGGTTCCTCGGTAAACGCACAACAGCCAACCAGGACTCGATGGTACCGCTCGATTTGCTGAAGCTGGACTCACTGCGCGCAGCTTATGCTATGTCTGCAACAGCCTATGCTGTCATGATGCTGATCACATTGTCATTCCCCTTCATTCTGCAACAACGGTTTCACTTCAAACCTGAGACTATCGGCCTTTTCATGGTGCCACTGCCGCTCGGCATCGTGATTGCAGCGTTCGTTTCCGGGCGTCTGGTCAGTCGCTATCCATCAGCCTGGCTGTGCGCTTCGGGGTTGATCGTCCTAACCGGTGGCGCAATTTGGCTGTCATTGCTGCAACCGGGCGTTTCGGCTTTGCTGATCGTCGCAGCGGCAGCGATTTGCGGCATCGGCTTCGGCATTTTCCAGGTTCCCAACAACCATAGCATGATCGCTATTGCTCCACACGCCCGCGCTGGAGCGGCTTCGGCAATGCTCTCGTTGTCACGGCTGATCGGTCAAACGCTAGGGGCCATCGTGGCCGCATTGCTGTTTCGCAGATTTGGCGCACAGAGTGATGCGCCAATCATAGCTGCGGCCTTGATTGCACTGGCAGTGGCAAGCGCAACCCTGCTACGTAAAGATCTAAGCAGGTCAGCTATGGTTGAGTGACCCCTGCGCGCGTGGGTCGTAGTCGGTGCAAGTGGTCGTTTAAAGGCGGCCCCGTCAAGGATGATTATGGACGCTATTGGAACTGGAATTGGGTCGTGCGGCTGAGCGGAACAGGAAAGTGTCGTAAGGGTCGATATTTCTTTTCAAAAGTCCCATTCGGAATTAGGTTGGCGTAGCGGCCTGAGACCGCCGTTGGCGACGGCGTCGGGCACGGAGAAGTCGTAGCGCCCGAGGAAATTGATGTGACGCCAGGATATCGGCGAAAGTCGGGCGATATCGGCGGGCAACGCTAACGCCGGGTTTCGTATTTGGGAAGCCATAGGAGCGAAATTTGATGTCTCGTCAGCGCCAACTTCACCTCGGTGCGTTCATGCGACCGGTCAGTATCCACACCGGTGCCTGGCGCTATCCCGGAGCGATCCACGACGCCAATTTCAATTTCCATGCGATCAGGCAATTTGCGCGCAAACTGGAGGAGGGAAAGTTCGATGCCTTCTTCATGGCCGATCATCTCGGCGTGCTGAACATGTCGGTCGATGCTCTGCGGCGCAGCCACACCGTCACGTCGTTCGAACCCCTTACTCTGCTGTCAGCTCTGGCGGGCGCTACCGAACGGATCGGCCTGGTTGCGACTGCATCGACCACCTTTGAAGAACCCTTTCATGTAGCGCGTCGGTTTGCTTCGCTTGATCATCTCAGCGGCGGGCGGGCTGGTTGGAACGTCGTGACCACTGCAAACCCTGACAATGCCAAGAATTTCGGTTACGAAGTGCAGCCGGAACATGACGGCCGCTATCTGCGCGCCCGCGAATTCTACGATGTGGTGACCGGCCTGTGGGACAGTTTTGCAGAGGATGCTTTCGTCTGCGATGCCGAGAGCGGAATATATTTCGATCCTCAACGGATGCACGTACTCGATCACAAGGGACCGCATTTTTCAGTTCGCGGCCCGCTCAACATTGCTCGCCCGGTCCAGGGATGGCCGGTCATTTTTCAGGCCGGCGCCTCGGAAGCGGGGCGTCAGCTGGCCGCCGAAACGGCTGAGGTTGTCTTCGCTGCAGAATCGAATCTCGATGGTGGCAAGCGCTTCTATGCCGATGTGAAAGGGCGAATGGCGCAAGTCGGGCGGCATCCCGATCATCTGAAAATTCTGCCCGCAGCATTCGTCGTCGTTGGCGAAACGCTCGAGCAGGCCCAGGCCAAGCGTGCCCATCTCGACAGTCTGGTCCATTATGAAAGCGGCATTCAATCGCTCTGTGGCCTGCTTGGGTTCGACGTGTCGGGCTTTGATCCCGATGGCTTGCTCCCGGAAATCCCTGAAACCAACGCTAGCAAAACTGCGCGGGAAAAAATTATCGAGGATGCCCGGGCGCATAATCTGACGATTCGCCAGCTCGCCGCAAGGGCCGGCAGCTATGCGGGGCTCGCCTTTATCGGCACGCCGTCGTCGATCGCCGACGAAATGGAAATTTGGCTGGAGGAGCGTGGGTCAGACGGGTTCGTCGTCATGTTCCCCTATCTTCCGGAAGGACTGAACGACTTTGTCGATATGGTCGTGCCCGAATTGCAGTGCAGGGGCATTTTCCGAGAGGAATACGAAGGTACGACATTGCGCCACCATTTCGGACTACCACGGCCTGAAAATCGCTTCTTCTAATTCCGCTTGTCCGCCAGCGGATAGGCAGCGTAGGATGAAGGTTGATCACGGCAATGAGAAATGACAAGCAAGGACGCAGCTGACGAATTCTGGCAATTTTCGCTGGAAGTCTATGCAAGACAGCAAGTTGCTGACCTGTGCTTGGTTCTGCAGGACGAGCATGGTTTCGACGTCAACATTTTGTTGTTATGTCTATGGCTGGCGCAAGGCGAGGGCAGGGCTCTCAGCCAATTCGAGATCGGCGACCTGCTAGGTGGTGTTGCTGCATTGAACGAAAACATGGTCTGGCTGGTGCGCGATGCGCGGCGGTGGGCCAAGTCGTGGCTTAAGCAGGCACCGGACCTGCAAGCGGTAGCTGCGAGAGACAAGCTTTACACCAGCTTGAAGGCGAGCGAACTTCAGATGGAGCGCCAGATCCAGATCGAACTGGTCCGATGTCTTGTCTATGATGGCCAGCAGCAGGGCCAATCACTGGACTTGTCCGCACAATCCGCCGCGCGATTGAGCCTGGAGGCTTATCGCGCGGCAATTGCGGCTCCGGAGGGTACTGCCGCGCTGCTGACGCGGTTGGCCCTCAAGACCCTTTCTTAACCGGCTTCGCCGGTGTCGTCACGGGCGGTTTTGCACTCATGATATGAGCGTAAATCTCATCGATCTCTGCGTCGCTCAGCTCAGTTGGCCGGAATGGCGGCATCTCGATTAGCCCCTGACGCACGATCGCGCGCAAATATTCCAACTCAAGATCGTCTCTGCCGATCAGCGATGCCACCGGTCGTCCCGCTTGTTCAAGCAGCATCGTTCCAGGGTGACCCGGGCCGGGATCATGGCATCCCGCGCACATCAAATGACCTGCCCCCCGAGAGTTCCCTCATTCTAATGTAGAGTCTGCCGACAGAGGAGCAGACGTATGAGGAAGAGCCGTTTTACCGAAGCGCAGATTATCGGGATGATCAAGGAACAGGAGGCCGGGCTGCCGACGGTCGAGATTTGCCGGAAGCACGGGCTGAGCACGGCGACGTTTTACAAGTTGAAGGGCAAGTATGGCGGCATGGAGGTGTCCGATGCCCGCCGACTGCGTCAGCTTGAGGACGAGAACGGCAAGCTGAAACGCTTGCTGGCGGACAGTATGCTCGACAACGTCATCCTGAAGGACCTGCTGGGAAAAGCCTGACGACGCCAAGCCAGCGGCGTGATGCTGTGCTCAAAGTGCTGGGAGGTTTTCAGATCTCCCAGCGCCGGGCCTGCGTGCTGATTGGTGTCGATCCCAAGACGGTCCGGCGCGAACGCCCGCCAGACCATGGTGCCATCCGTGTTGCCATGCGTGAGGTCGCGGGCAAGCGCCGCCGCTTTGGCTATCGCCGGATCGGCGTCATGCTCGAACGCCAGGGGCTGATCATGAATCACAAGAAGCTCTATCGGATTTACAGGGAGGAAGGTCTGTCGGTTCGTCGCCGTCGCGGTCGGAAACGGGCGCGTGGTAGTCGCACCCCCATGCCCGTGCCGTTGATCCCGGGCGCACGCTGGTCGATGGACTTTGTGTCGGACACCTTCGGTGCGTCGCGCAAATTCCGGATATTGGCCATCAATGACGATTGCTGCCGGGAGAACCTGTGCCTGGTCGGCGATACCAGCATCTCGGGTGCCCGAGTGGCGCGTGAACTTGATACGCTGGTGCGGCTCTATGGCAAACCGGCTTGCATTGTCAGCGATAACGGCACCGAGTTCACCAGTCGGGCGATCCTGGAATGGGCTGGCAAGAACAAGGTCGAGTGGCATTACATCGATCCGGGCAAGCCCCAGCAGAACGGGTTCATCGAGTCCTTCAACGGATCGCTGCGCGATGAACTGCTCAACGAGGAGTTGTTCGACAGCCTGGCCGATGCCCGCCGGAAGCTGGCCATCTGGCGCTATGATTACAACAATGTCCGGCCCCACTCGTCGTTGGGAAATCGAACGCCTGCACAAGCGCGTCGGGCGTTCGAGCAGGACGAGAGCATCACGCCCGACGCGCTTGTGCAGGCGCAGGGGCCATCGTATTTAACCGCAAGACTCTCGTTATGATCGAGGGACTGACGGGGGGCAGGTCAGCCCCAACGGTATCTCCCCCTCAACTCGTGGAATTCGGCGGCAATCTGACGAGAGATCGTGCGGAACGAATGATGGCGCATGCCGAAGCTGGAGGGCTTGCGATTTATGGGATTGGCCAGCTGAGCTACCATCGGGCGCCGGTCGATAAGACGGTGGTTTATCCAATCGACGCTTTTTATGCCCACGGTCAATATACGTCCGTTATTGCTACTATGAACCGTGTTGCCGTACTGCTCGATAACACTCAAAAAGTGGATGTCCAGGAATTGGCTGGAAAGATGATCCGGGTCGATAACTGATTTGTTTCGATGTCACCCTCTGCCATAGCCGCGATCGACAGGGGGCTTGAGAGCGGTCCCTACCATGTCGGCTAACGTACGTCGCTGCGGTCCACGAAACGGTCTGCGGAGATCGCATCGGGAGCTAACCCGGCCTCGAGTAATTCTGCTTCCGCGAGGTCAACCATGGCGGGCGGTCCGCAAAGATAGGCCTCATACCGCATCTCAATTGGCAGTTCAGCAATCTGCTGGGTCACCGGACCTCTGGCGCCCTGCCAAGGGCTATCGGCCGCCTCGTCAGAAAGCACCGGGATGAAATCGAATGGCCCCCTCCAGGTGGCCTTGAGTCTCCCGATTTCATCAAGACAATAAAGGTTGGTCCGGGTTCTTGCGCCATAAAGAAGCGTTACCGGCCGCGTCGCCCCCAGCGCAAGTGCTTCCTGTAATATGGAGATGATAGGCGCAAGGCCGCTGCCGCCTGCAATGCACAGAATGGGCGCTGCGCTTTGCTTCAGTTGGAACGCGCCATAGGGTGCTCTCAACGTCAAAGAAGCCCCGACCCGATCATCTGCGAACAGCCAGTCCGTGAACGCGCCGCCCGGGACATGGCGGACGTGGAATTGCAAGTTCCGGGTCGAGCCTGCTATGGGAGCGAAAGCGAACGAATAGCTTCGTAGACCATCCACACCCGGCGCACCAATATCTGCATACTGACCAGGGACGAAGGAAAGCGGCCGGTCCAGCTCGACCGTAAGATTGATAATGTCAGGGCAAAGCCGAGGAACTGACACGATTGTTGCGCGATAGTCGTCCACGGTTTGCTGGACCGTCAGTGGCGCGTCGAGTGCAATCGTCAAGTCTGACCGGGGTATCGCTTGACAGGCTAGCCTGTATCCAGCGAGCAACTCATCACGTTCCAGAGCCAGCGCCGAAGGACTGAGCTCCCTTATTTTGCCGTCAAGAAGCTTGAACTTGCACGTGCCGCAGGACCCGACTTTACAATCATGAGGCATCGCCAAGCCCTCTGTAAGCATGGCTTCGAGCAACGTCTTGTCTCGAGCGACCAGCAGTGTCCGGCTTCCGAGGCAAAGATTACCTTGTTGGGTGGGGGCTTCTTCAAGAAGGAAAACATAAAGCGGATCTACTATGTTGAGTGAGGGCGGTGCGGTGAAGACAAGGGAGCGTCATCCCATAAGGATGACGCTCAGTTCACATAGAGACAATCAAACGCGTACGTCTCCATGCGGGGTGGACTGTTTCATGCAGTGGCGAGCCACTGCGGCCAGCCGGCCTGCGCATTCGCGGCATCTGCCAACTTGCGCTCGCCGGGCGATGCGAACCTTGTATCCCAGTCTTTCAGACGCGGCTGGGCTATGAACCGGTGCCAGATCGGAGGGACAAGTCCGCAGAGGAAACACAGGAACAATGACGGCATCTGCGGCGCGTCGCACTCGGGTTGGAGTTCGTAGAACGGTGTGTGGCCATCGAGGTGGTGGTTGATGTGGTTTGTAATCTCCACCCCGATCGGACGGGAGATCATGCCCAGATGGTTCCAGGCATGATGCTTGGCGATGGGTTCGCCTTCAATCCGGATCAGCCCGTAGTGCTGGAAGTAATTGAAGCCTTCGATCAACATTTTGGCGAGAAAAATGGCGACAGCAGTGGCGATACCAGCAACAGGCCCCGCGAGTAAGGTTGCCCCGCCAACAATTGTGCCAAGCAGGATTGGGAGTAGCCACATCGCGTTGCGCCAGCTCCACGTCGAATAGCCCATGCGTGAGAGCATTTCGCCCTGTTTTTCCCAAGTATCACGATAAGAACCCCACGTCGCCGAAAGGACGAAGCTGTAGATCGTCTGCCCTCGGGGCGGCGTGTCGCTATCCTTCTGCGTGTCTAGCCCGTATAATTCATCGCGTTGTTGATCGGGCGTCAGGATTTCGGTTTTTGGTTGGAGGCAGGCGCGGTGCATCACTCCCGGGGATGAGCCGAAGGTCGGGTATGTTGAGGCTTGCGGGTTGAAGGGACGGGTTTGGTTTTTGGGGCCAGGCCCGTTGTTCAGGTAACGAGGCGAGGGATACGATCGAGGGCGACCCGGACGATCTGCTGGTTGGGACAGGCGGTGGGCCATTGGACGCGGATCAAGGTCTTCATTTCGACGACACGGGCAGCGATCTTGATGAGGTGCAGGCGCAAGGTATCGAACTGGACAGTGCGCCATATTGAGCGTTTCGGCATGGCGGTGCGCAGACCCCACATAAGCCAGTAGGCACCGGCATGAAGGAACAGCCGCAACTGGTTGGCCGTGGCCTTTGTGCAGGATGTACGGTCTGCGGCGAGATGGGTTTTCCACGACTTGATGTGATTTTCCGCCTGCCCCCGCCGGCAATAGACCTGCTCGTAGAGCCAGCGGGGCGAGCCCTTTTTGAGATTGGTGACGACGAAGCGGGTGTCGGCCCCCTGATCGCCGACTTCGACGCGGGCGATGATCCGCTCGACGCGGCTCCAGCTTTTAGCGCCGTCGTGGAATGCCTTGAAGCGGCGCACCTTGCCATCGTCGGTTGCGGCCTCGAAGCGCGCTTTGGTGCTGGTTTCGAGATCGGTGACATGGCGGCGCAATGTCGAGGTCGGCGCGACGCCCAGGATGAAGTCGTGTCCGCCCGCCCGGCACCAGTCGATGACCTCGGGACAGCAATAATGACTGTCGCCGCGCAGCATGATCTGCGTTCTTGGCCAGTTGGCGCGGATTGCACGCATCAGGCGGCGCAGGAAAGCCCTGATTTCCTTGCCGCCGGGTCGTTTGGCCGGGCGTAGCACGGCAGTGATGAAGCGGCCCTCGCCATCGAACACGACGATGGGTTGGAAGCCATATTCGTCATGATGGGCATTGAATAATCGCAACTGCTGGCCGCCATGCACGGCATCGAATGTGTCATCAATGTCGAGGACAATACGCTTGGGCACGGTGCGGAAGGAATCGCAATACAGATCAACCATCGCCCGGCCCATGCCCAGCAACGCACGCGTATCAGGCAGGTTCTCCAGTCGCGAGATCGTCGGCTGCGAACATAGCGCGCGATCCGAAGGTGCCAGATCAAGGGCCAGCTTGAACATCGGGTCGACGCGCAGACTGGAGGCGTCATTGCCATCCTCGTAACCCGCCGCAATCATCATCAGCCGGAAGCGGATAATGTCGGTAAGGCTGTGGGTGATCAGATCCGGCGCGCGGGGATCTTTGATGCAGGCCGCCATGCGATCCGCAACGCCAAGGCGCTGCTCCACCTCGCGCAACAGCAAAATCCCGCCGTCTGACGATAGCAGACCGCCGTCAAATCTGACGTCCAACCGCTTGCCCGAAACAGGTGACAGACCAGGTAGCGGCAGCGTAGGATCGTCCATGGCGGGTGTAGCTTTCTTGAAATGACGTTGATCGGATTAGACAACCAAATCATACGTTAAATCAGATGCTTACGCTACATCCGCCAACCCCCGATGAATTATACGGGCTAGGTGGACGTGATGGGTGACGATATGCGCGATATCGCGATTGGGGTCGCCGTAAAAGGCGCTAAGCCCCTTGGCGAGAGCGCGCGGGAACCAGTGCCGACGGTGCATGAGTTCGTGCGCCACGGGCAAGGTGGGAACCGAGGATAGCCAGGCAAGGCTGGCGATCGACCCAGCCAATTGCCAGGATGAACTCGGTGCCCCCCAAATTAGGTTGGAGCCTGATTCAACAGAGTAGGCAAAAGCGAGATAGAGCGCAATCATCAGCGGAAAATGCAAGTAGATAGCGAAATCCGCAGCGGCCGATATGCCGCGCACGCGCATCTTGCGATCACTAGGCAAGGCGATGTCCAGCAGCATGAGCACAGGGAATGTACCAATGCCGAGCCACACAAATGGCCCGCCAAGGACAAATCCGGCGATGGCCGCGAGTGTAACCATAGGCACCAGATAATATCGCAGTGCGTCCATTTCATCTCTCCATCCGAAAGACAGCAAACAATTCAGACCAAAGGAATGAATCGGGCGGTCAGAAATCATCCCGTCATCATCAATTTTGTTAACGGCGACCAGCACAGCTTGCTTAATACCGTAAGCTATAGGCTGATTAGAGAAAGATGTTAAGATTTTTACTGATGAGAACATTATGCTTTAGAATGATACGACGCATCACTAACTGAAAACTATTTTCTACTTCACGCCAGATATCGATACGGTTGCCGATCAGCGAGTCTTCCTCGCGTTCATTACGATTGCGATATGCATAGAAGTTGGAGAAAACCTGGTACTCGCCGGGTATTGCGGTCAGTTCTACCTCAACGTTTGTAATGATGTGAGTATAACGCGTGGCGGGATCCTCGGACCAGGCAGTACCTGTTTCCAATCGAGAGAGACGTTTCTTAATTTCGGTAAGATTATCATTATAATAGGCCATCCTGGTCAAGTCCTTGACCTGGTCTGTTTTGTCACGGCGATAGCGAGTCTCGATGCCAGGCATATGGTAAAGCAAATCGTCGGCCAGCAGCTTGACCCAATCGACGTAATTTTCTTCGTCGAGCATCCGCGCTTCGCGGTATAGCGTCTGTGTCAAACTATGCGTCTGTTCAACGGAGGCGCTCTGTCCAGTGGTTGGACGTTCCAATGTAGCATTCTGTATCATTGCAGTGATCCTTTTCAGAGCGCGAACAGGCCGGGGAGATTGCGTGTCTCGCCAACGCCGGAAAGGCGAGGTTCCGGCCGTTGGGGCATCGTGTCCAGCTTGTCGGCCTCCATCATATCGAGCCACCGCTGGTAAAAGCCCCGCTGGTTGGCATCGTTATATTGCCCGCGGTAAACGATACCCGGAAGCGTATCATGGTCGATCTGGCGTGAAATACCGCAACGGTAGTGCAGGCGTTCGTGACGCGTGATTACACCACGGTTTACGGTGGTGCAGTTGCTCCAGTTCTCACCATCATCCATCTCGAACGTGCCTCCCGGGCCAAAGGTTTGCATGACCCCCTTTGTGATTTCATCCTTGATATCATCAGGCATCGTCTTGTTGACGATCACCCAAGTCTTAAGCTCGAATTCCATAGGGCCTTTGGGCTGCCACTGCCGGAAGGTCGAAATACCTGGCAGGAACGATACGTTGGGGAAGATCGAGGCAGAAGCGACCGATCCGAAGATCTTTGAGCGCATTTCACCAAGCCGTTGGGCCATCTTCGGGCGAATTCTCTCATAATATTCGAGAACTTTCGGTCGGCCCAGCAGGAACAGGTCGCCCACACCTTCGGTGCCAAACTCCCACCCATGGCCATTGACGCTGGCATGGTAGGAATTTTCCATATCGATCGGCGGAAAGGGCTCGCCGTTGTTCATCGAGCGGCAGCCTGAATCATGCGTCCATCCAGCATGGTAGGCGTCGCCGATGAAATTTTCGACGCCAAACTTCCAGTTGGCGTTCATCACTGACTTGATGCAGCCGCCGATCAGTTCGGTGCCGCCGTCCTCGTTGTCGAGCAGCATGTCCAGATACCAGCGGAAGTCGCCCAGCCAAGCATCTAGGCTAGGACCGTCCTCGGCGAACGTCGCAAACACCAACCCCTTATAGCTGCCAACCCTGGCAACCTGCTTCAGCCCGTTCTTAGCTCGACTTTGTACGATTAGGTGGCGAAGCATAGTGCTTGAGCCATACGTACGAGGCGGGTTGTCGGAATATAGTGCGGTTCTCGGTGCGGCGGGGATTGTTGATTAATGTCGCCGACCCAGAGCTGGAGGCGGACGGCGCCGATGGCGTCACTGAAGGTCAGGCTGGTTTTTCGATACCAGGCGGCGGAATAAGGGTTGCTTTTATTGGTTAGCAGATCGCCGGCCCATAGCGATATAAGAGAGTAGAGACCCAACAGCGCCGGAGTGGTTCGCGCTATGGCTTTGTTGGTCCACTGGCGCTGTGTCTCGACACCCAGGTGAGCGCGGGTTTCGGCAAATGTGACCTCGATCTGCCACCGCCGGACGTAGAGGGCGATGATGTCGGCGGGCTCGAGGGTGATGTCGGTACTGAAGAAGGCTTGCGGCTCGCGCTTTCCGTCAGGGTCGCGAACCAGGACCCAGCGAACCGGCAAGACCGGGGTGCCCGGCCTGTACCATAAGGCGATGTCGGATGTGATCTCGAGCGTCTTGCCGTTGACATGGCCATACCAGGCAGAGACGAGGACGCTTGTCCAGCGCGTCGCCGGATTGGCGAGCAGGGTCTTGAGCTTGGGCAGTGCTGGCCCTTTCTGTGCCGGCCGTCCCATCGTGCGTGATGTTCGCCTCGCAGGCGGCGCAAACAGGCTGGCATCCAGCCGCAGCCGGCTGATGAGCGTTGCCCGAGGCGTAATGGCATGGGCCAGTTCGTGGACGGCAAAGCTGCTGTCGCCGATGAAGACGATCCGACGACCTGGCAGCCAGCGAGACAGCTGCAGCGCGCCCTGGCGGGCCCAGTCCGTCAGCAGTTTGTGACGACAGCCGCGTTGACGGTTGGATCGTTCTGAAGGGGCAAGCAACGTCAGGATCGGCAGCGCCTTGATCAAGTTGGTCCACGACACCGGGGTGAGCACCATAAAGCTGAGCCAGCGCAGTCCGCTGGCTTTGACGAAATGGCCGTGACTGGAGCGGACCGGGTCTCGGTATATACCCCGGGCAGTGATCCTGCGCCCCCATCGCCGCTCAATGGTGTCGTCCATGCCAATGACAACGGGACCATCTGGCACGAGCCGTTCGACCACAATGCCGAGCAGTCGCCTGGCAACCGCACGGGAGCTCCAACGGGCGCGGTTGAGGACCTGGTGATAGGTGGCAAAGTTGGCAGCATGGGATCGGCCGGTCACACGCAGGCAGGACGTAACGGTCCGTTTGCCCGTGGCCAGCAGGCCGCCCATCACAAGAACAAGTACATGCTCCCAACTGGGGGCAGTGAAGCAGGGGCGCCATACCTGCATCCATTGGCGCAGGATCTGGGGGACGGCATCGCCGATAACGGCCTTGTTCTGGTCCAACATCCCATGCTTCGAATCCTAACTGAAGCACGTTGCAACGCTTGGGCTGTTGCCATGCGGCAAGTTGAATCGGATACGCTGTGACCTGAAGGCAGCTATGGATGCTCCATGAAAGACGACGAAATCATTCTACGCATCGAAACGTTTGACGCAGCCAACGGCGGTGGCGTGGGCTGGTACGAGGACAAAGGCGCTTACCATCTCTATCTGCTGGAAACCGACGCGCCGATCGCCCGCCTCAAGCCTGTCGGCACGCGCGACGAAGTCAGGCTCGGCTACTGGTCACACCGGCGAAAATGGGAAGATATTGACGATATGGGCGGATGCGTCTTGCCACTCGATCAGGCCCTCGACCACATCGCTGAAAACAGCATCTTCTGGACTTGGACCTGACCAAAAACGTACAAAGTCGAGCTTAGTGCCTGATTCATAATTATCCGATGAGATTTCATAGCCTTGCGATGCGACGGGCGAATAGCTGGATGGAAGCTATGAACAGCCACGCGGTTGCCGATGCGATGGTGTGCTCAAAATCCTTGGCGAGGCGGCGGTTTCGGTTCAGCCAAGCCAGTGTGCGTTCGACAACCCATCTGCGTGGCAGCACTTCGAAGCCTTTGGCGGTGTCCGACCGCTTGATGATTTCGACGGTCCATTTCCCCATTCGTCGCAGAGCTTGCCTGAGTTTGTCGCCAGCATAGCCGCCATCAGCAAAGAGATGGCGCAACCACGGAAAGCGCCGGATGATTTCGCGCAGCACCATCGGCGCGCCGTCACGGTCCTGAATGTCAGCCGTGTGGATCACGGCATGCACCAGATTTCCCTCGGTGTCGGTCAAGATATGGCGTTTGCGACCCTTGACCTTCTTGCCAGCGTCATAGCCACAAGGACCGCCGCTTTCCGTGGTTTTGACGCTCTGGCTGTCGATCACACCTGCCGATGGCGATGCTTCCCGGCCCGTCATCTCGCGGCATGCCATAAGCAAAACATGGTTGATCGTCAGCCACAGGCCGGTGTCGCGCCAGAGGTAAAACCAGCGCCGCACCGTCGAGACCGGCGGAAAGCATGGAGGCAGCATCCGCCATGGCAAGCCTCCACGCAGCAGGAACAGTATCGCCTCGACAATCCGTCGCATCGGCCATTTACGCGGTCGCCCCACATGCGATGCCGGTGGCAACAGCGGTTCGAGCACCGACCACTCGGCATCCGTCAAATCACTTGGCAAATTCAGTCCGCGTCGCGCATGAAGTGCGCGAGTGGTATCGGTCCACATCGTTGATCCTTGGTAGTTTCGCAAAACCCCTGAATCAACGACAGGCCAGGCCGTCAAGCCAACCTGCTGATACCACTCAACTTAATTTCGGATCAGACACTTACGGCGATCAATATCGTTGTCGTCGTAACAATATTCCTCATGCATGCCTTTCAGATCGCCAGCAGTATCGAACGCCCAGCCGTGATAATTGCACACAAAGCGGCGGGTGTTACCTGCATCGGCGAAGCAAACTTTGTTGCCGCGATGGGGACAGGAATTCAAGAACACCCTGATCGAACCGTCGGGCTGTCGCGCGACGATTACGCCATCCTCACCCATGTGGGTTGTCAGGAAATCGCCAGCCTTAGGCAACTGACTCTCATGGGCAACGAACAGCCAGGACCGTGCGAAGATACGATAGAGCTCTTCTTCATAGATATCCGCATCACTGAAGATCCTGCGATCGAGCCAGCCTTCCTTGAGATTCATGTAACGCGAAAACTCCGGCTCACGACCGATCCGCTCAATGCGCATGTCATTCTCCTCTCAATGATTACATGTTAGAAAAATACGTTGATGTTGCTGTCGGGCAGTACCGCGTGATCAAGTGCTATTTCGCGCGCCGCCAATTTCCAGCCATCGGCATGCATACGCCAACGATCGGAGCGCCCGGCAGTAAGAACCCTTGTCAGGCCGTCGATGCGGTTGCGATGGATGACGATCACCGAGTGCACGATAGCCTCGTTTTCGGCATCCGCGCGCTCGACCTCAACATTTGAAACGACGCGGCGCACAAAATTTGGCGGATCCTCAGCCCATACAAATCCGGAGCGCAGGCGATCGATCCTCAGCTTGAGCCGCGCAAGATTCTCGTTGAAAACGACGCCGACGCCAACCGCCGCGGGCGGCGAACGATCCGCCCGGAACCGCCGTCTCTTGAGCTCCATGCGATAAGTCACATCGTTGCACATGAATTCCAACCAATCCTCGAAGCGCTCCGCGTCGAGCAGACGCGCTTCGTGGTACAGGCGCTGAGTCAGGCCGGTGACACTCTCCGTGGACATCGGAGCGACGCCCGACTCAAGCATTGATTGTCTCCTCGGCGACCACTGAATTGATGTTGTAGGTGGGAACACCGGCCCAGTTGTCAGCCTGCATATGTTCCTGCCAACGGCGGTAGAAATAACGCTGGTTGTGCTCGCTCACCAATCCGGCGGCGATGTCGCCGGGGAAACCTTCGCGCGGCCCTGAACGGTTTAGCGCCATGTTGGTGAACACGTCCATTTGCGCTGTGCGCCATCCACGGGACTGTTCGGTGCAGGCAGCAAGATTATCGCCATCGTCGTTGTCGAAGAGGCCGGCCAGGCCGAAGGTCAGGCACTGATTGTCCAGGATCGCCGCCTGTATCTCGGCGGGCATGTCGTTTTCGACCATAGCCCAGGTCCACTGCTCGATTTGGCCCGGACCCTTGGGATGATAGACCCGGAACCAGTTGAGGCCCGGCAGGAACTGCAGGTTGGGAAAGATCGTGATATTGATCTGCGAACCCCAGAGCTGCTCGCCGCGCACCTTGCCCAGCCGTTCGATCACCTGTGGACGATTGAATTCAAGATAGTCCAGCATTGGCTTTGGTTTGGGGTAGAAGGCATAGCCCGAAACCCCGTCGAGGGAGGTCAGGGCCATGTGGCCGTTCAACCCGGCAACGGAAAGCCCGCCGTCGAGATCCGTGCTCGAATTGCCGACGCTAAGACCGGCAAGATCCAGAGACTGCACCGCCCTCATCGCCCCGGCGTGCGCCCAGCCGAGATGATAGCCGTCGCCACAGACATTCTCTACTGGCAGCTTCCAATTACTGGCGAGCACCATCTTCTGGGTTTCACCGACGAGTGACGTTCCACCCGGCATTGCATCGAGCCAGACGTCGAGGAAGAATTTTGCATCGCCAAGATAGTCTTCGAGTGAAGGCGGATCGGCATCGAAACAGCCAAAGACGAGGCCTTTATACTCAGCAACGTGGGCCACGGGAACAAGGCCCAGCCTGCTGCGGTCCAACTCACCGAAATAAGCTTCTTTCTCCAGCGGTACAGCGCTGAGCGAGCCGTCCGGTGCGAACGACCAGCCATGATAATTGCAGGTAAACGCCTTCGCGTTTCCTCGGTCGGAGCGGCAGATCCTGTTGCCGCGATGCGTGCAGCTGTTCAGGAAGGCCTTGATCGTTCCGTCCTTCTGGCGAATGACGATGACATCGTCCTCGCCCATAAAGGTACGGAAATAGTCGCCAGCCTCAGGAATCTGGCTAGTATGCACGAGGAACAGCCAGCACCGCCCGAAGATGCGTTCGAGCTCCTGCCGGTAAAGTTCCTCGCTCGAATATATCGCCCGCGATTGACGGCCCGTTGCCGTATCGACCAGTCCGGAAACATCCATTCTGTCTTCCCTCTCCCAATGTCCGCCGTCAGATTCTCGCGGTCAGCGCGCTCCGACGCCTGTTCCAAGTGTTGTCAGCATGAACCGTGCCAAATCATGGAACAGCGTATTTCCAGGAAGATTGCGCAGATGGGGTATCGCAGCCACCCGAAATATCGACATATTTGTCGAATGCTGGGACTTCTATGGCAGCCAGTGGCCATATATGTTATGACGAGCCATGAAGCATCTCCCCACATATGCCGATTTGACAAGCCGACTGCGGTTCTCGCCCGAACAGGGCCGCATCTGGCGTGACAGCGAACGTTGCGTTTTGCTCAGTAACTCGGCGCTGACCATGTTGCGGAACGCGATGGTCGTCCAGTTGGGTCTCGCCAGCGCGCGGCAGCTATTTTGGGAGTTAGGTTTCGCGGAAGGCGCGCGGTGTGCCGTGGAGGCAAAAAATCTTCGGCCCAACCGTGATTTTCTCGAAGCCTTTTCAGTGGGTCCGCAGGCTCATGCGTTGACCGGGTTCGGCTGGACCGAAATCGAAACTTTGGACAGCGACCTTGCAAGCGGCCATTTCGAAGGGCGTTTCCTGGTCCACGATTCGATCGAGGCGGGAATCCACCTTGCTACCGAAGGGATCAGCGCCGATCCGGTGTGCTGGTTGCAGACCGGTTTCGCCAGCGGGTTTGCCAGTACATTTGCTGGACAGTCGATAATCATGCGCGAAATCGAGTGTCAGGGGATGGGTGATCCGGTCTGCGTGCTCCATGCTAAACCAGAATCCGAATGGTCCGGGATCGTGTCCCACAGCGTGGTGTAGGTTCGCTGGGATAGCCACAGCGACTTCCGGCTAAGCCGGATTGATCATGCTGCCATGGCAGGCAACGTGATGATGGGATTATCGCTTAAACCTGAGACGCTCTCAAGTGTCATGTAACGGCAGCGTTGGACGGCCCATTCGTCGTTCTGTTCCAGAAGGATAGCGCCGACGAGACGGGTAATCGCCTCTTCGTTGGGGAAGATGCCGACGACATCAGTACGCCGTTTGATCTCGCCATTGAGGCGCTCGATTGGATTGTTGCTATGCAGCTTGGTACGGTGCTGGGCGGGGAACGTCATATAGGCCAGCACATCTTCCTCGGCATTGTCCATGAGAGCAGCCAGCTTGGGTACGGTGGAACGTAGTTGATCGGCGACACTGCGCCACTGGGCCTTTGCGGCTTCGGGCGTTTCCTGTGCGAAGGCGGTGGCGATGAATGCTGATACGACCCGGCGACCGCTCTTGCCGGCATGGGCCAGCGCATTGCGCATAAAATGAACCCGGCATCGCTGCCAGGTGGCGCTGAACACTTTGGCGACGGAAGCTTTTATGCCTTCGTGGGAATCGGAGATCACCAGCTTCACGCCGCGCAGACCCCGACGGGCAAGACTGCGTAGAAATTCGGTCCAGAAGACCTCAGCTTCGGAATGACCGATAGTCATGCCGAGCACTTCGCGCCGGCCATCGCTGTTAACGCCGACGGCAATGATCACCGCGACAGAGACAATGCGACCGGCTCGCCGCACTTTGATGTAGGTCGCGTCCATCCAGAGATAGGGCCAGTCGCCTTCGATCGGACGATCGAGAAAGGCCTTCACCCGCTCGTCGATCTCCACGCACAGTCGGCTGACCTGGCTCTTTGAGATCCCACTCATGCCCATGGCTTTGACCAGATCGTCCACAGAGCGGGTCGAGATCCCCTGGATATAAGCTTCCTGGATGACGGCCGTCAGTGCCTTCTCTGCCATACGGCGGGGCTCCAGAAACCCTGGAAAATATGTTCCCTTGCGCAGCTTGGGGATCCGCAGCTCGACCGTGCCTGCCCGCGTCTCCCAGTCCCGATCCCGATAGCCGTTGCGCTGCGCGAGGCGCTCGGGATCCTTGTCGCCATAGGCCGCGCCCGTAAGGTCGCCCACTTCCAGCTCCATCAGCCGCTGCGCGGCAAAGCCGATCATATCGCGCAGAAAATCGCCGTCGGCTGTCTTCCCAACCAGGGCGTGCAGGTCCATCTTGTCATTGGTCATCGGTGGTCTCCGTAAGTTGAGTCTCGCAACCCAAACTTATCCGAAGTTCGCCGGTGACCACCCGCGAAACTGACCGGCCGCTACAGCGCTTGTTCGATGAGCGCGCGTCCGGTCAGCTTCGCTACCCTCAAAACCTACACCACGCGCCGGGACACGACCTGGTCCGGCCTGGAGGATACGGAAAGGGCCGTGGTTCCGCTCGTGTCGGCTGGAGGTCAATGCCCAGAAACTGACTTTGTCGCCGGCGTATCTGCGGGCTTTCACGCAGTACGTAATCTAATCGAGCGGGCGGCGGGAACCGACGCCAGTCTGCTGTTCCTGGGGGAAACCGGCGTCGGCAAGGAGGTGTTTGCCAAGATGGCCCACCAACTTAGCCTTCGTCGAGATGCGCCTTTTGTCGCTCTGAATTGTGCTGCGATTCCTGAAGGTTTGATCGAAGCGGAACTATTTGGCGTGGCCAAGGGGGCTTTTACAGGAGCCGTGGCCAACCGGCTGGGGCGCTTCGAACTCGCCAACGGCGGCACGCTGTTTCTTGACGAGATTTCGATGCTCTCGCCATTGGCCCAAAGCAAAGTTTTGCGGGCAGTTCAGGAGGGCGAATTCGAACGGGTAGGAGACACCAAGACAATCCATGTGAATGTCCGCCTTATCGCCGCGTCGAATATTGATCTAGAGGCTGCTATGGCTGCGGGTGCCTTCCGGCCCGATCTGTATTTCCGCCTTTCTACGCTTCCGATACGTGTTCCGCCCTTGCGGGAGCGCAGGGAAGATATTCCGCGTCTGATGGAACATTTCCGGGCCAAATATGCCAGGCGCCACAGGCGTGCGGTTCAAGGTTTCACAGCGCGCTCGATTAACGCGCTGCTGATGCATGATTATCCGGGAAATGTGAGGGAATTGGAGAGAATGGTAGAGCGCGCCGTTCTCCTTGCCGACGAAGCTGGTGCTATTGACTTGGGGCATATTTTCATCGGGTCTGATCGGCTGCACGTCAAAAGCGGACTTGCTTTGAACGAGAAGGGCCACCTCGTCGGAGCGGATGCGCAGCAGGAAGAGACACTATCGATCGAGCAGCTTGCTGGCTTGATGCGTCAAAAGGGTGAAACGCTTGCGTCGATAGAACGTGTCATCGTACAGGCTGCAGTTGAAGCCACTGGTGGCAACGTTGCTCAAGCGGCCAGAGATTTGGGGCTGACACGTCGGCAACTTGCCTTCAAGCTCGAGAAAATGCACCGACCCGACTGATGCTGCTGTTGACGCTTCTTAACCAATTGTATAATGTGCAATGGTAGATACATATTAGAATAGATTTTAGGGTATGGATGTGTCCATCGAACTGGGAGGTAATAATTGCGATCGGTAGCGATAGTAGGTGCCAATCTCGCTGGTGGGCGAGCGGCAGAGGCGCTGCGGCAGGCTGGATTCGACGGTCGGATATCGCTGATCGGTGAGGAGCCTTTGAGGCCCTACGAACGGCCGCCTTTATCAAAGGAGTTCCTTTGGAATACTTCCCAAGCTCCAGCCAATTTTTTCCTGCAGGATGAAGAATGGTACGCCCAGAACAGGATCGATCTGCTGCTTAATACACGGGTCGAATCACTGGATTTGACCGGGGGCGGAGTGCGCCTGGCGGGCGGGCAGATGGTCATCGCTGACAAGGTACTGCTAGCGACCGGTGGACACGCCCGCAAGCTCAACTTAGCAGGCGCTGAATGCTCCAACGTGCATTATCTGCGCACTTGTGAAGACGCCGCCAGAATGGCCGTCGATCTTCGGCCGGGGGCGCGGGTCGTCATCGTGGGGATGGGCGTGATTGGCGCTGAAGTGGCCGCTAGTGCGATCAAGCTGGGCTGTGATGTGACCGTAGTTGAGCCGTTGGCGGCGCCGATGGAGCGGGCGCTTGGCAAGCGGTTCGGGCAGTGGCTCGGCAATGAGCACCGCAAGCGAGGCGTCAAAACTCATTTCAACCGAGGCGTAACGGGATTCAAATTCGCGAACGAGCGTGTCTCCGCTGTCGAGATAGACGACGGCACTCTCATCCCCTGCGATGCTGTCGTTGTCGGAGTGGGGATCATTCCCGCAACGTCTCTTGCGATTGACGCAGGTTTGACAGTGAACAACGGGATCGTTGTCGATCGTCGATGCCAGACCAGTAATCCGGCGGTATTTGCCGCAGGTGATGTGGCCGAGCAGGATGGTTTTTTTGGCGGACGCTTCCGGCAGGAAACATATCAGAACGCGGTCGACCAAGCTCAGGCTGCAGCCTTGGCTATGCTGGGCCATGAGGTCGCTTACTGTAAGCCGATGTGGTATTGGAGCGATCAGTTCGATTTGAACATTCAGTTTTCGGGACAAATTCCGGTGCAGGCAGAAATCGTCGTTCGCGGGGATATCGAAAGCAACGCTTTCGTTGCTTTCTTCCTGTCAGACAAAATCATTGACGGCGTCCTCACCGTCAACAGGGCCGCTGATATGGGGATAGGCAAGCGACTTGTCGAACGTCGGTTGAGCGCCGGCGCGGATCGGCTAGGCGATACAGGCGTGTCTTTACGCGAATTGCTCCAGCAGGCAGCTTAGCCATTTTTTGGCTAAGCTGAGGGTTCTTATCCGATCCCTCCGCCTGCAACGAATAGAGTCTGCCCGGTGATATAGGACGCTTCCTCAGAGGCGAAAAAGCAAATTGCTGCGGCGAGTTCCTCGGGTTCGCCGAACCGGGCCATTGGGGTGTCGCGCACGGTCTGCTCCATGACCTTTACAAAGCCTGATTTCACAGCATCGGTCATCGGAACAGGATCGCGTGGCGTTACACGCGTCACATTGACACCGCCCGGCGCAACGCAGTTGATGCGAACTCCGCTCGTTTCCAGTTCAAGCGATAAAGCGGCAGTCAATGCAGCGACCCCACCCTTGGCCGCAGCATAAGGCACCCGGTTTACGCCGCGCGTGGCGACAGAACCGATGTTGACAATGGAACCGCGCCCGGCTGCCAACATAAAGGGTAAAACGGCGTGGCAGGACCAAAGAGTCGGCCACAATGACCGGTTTATTTCAGCTATGATCTCGTCTGATGTATAGTCCCAGTAGGGTTTGGCCCAAATAGTACCGCCAACGTTGTGAACCGCCACATCGATTCTTCCGAAGCGATCGGCAACCAGCCGGTACAGTTCGACGGCCCCCTCGCAAGTCTCTAGGTCGAAGTTGGCGGCGTGGACATTCGCGCCACTGGTCTGCAGCCGTTCGACCGCAGCCCGCGTAGCCTCAACGGCGCGGTCGGCGATGATTACGATCGCACCCTCTTCCGCCATGCGTGTGGCGGTGGCTAGCCCGATCCCCTGCGCTCCACCCGTCACGACTGCGACTTGTTTATCGAACCGTCTTGTCGAAGTCATAATTAGGGCGTCCATCCTTAGCGAGCTCACGCAACGAACCGAAAAGCCGTATCGCGCTGCCCTTGTTTATCCTCTCGCCTTGTGTCATGCAAGGCAAAGCATTACACAATGAATAACGTCCAGCAGCTCGGCTGCATCATCGGACCAAATGTTAGGAGAGCCACGAAGATGACCCATAGACTTATGACCCCTAGTGAGGTGACAGGTGCGTGGGCGATTATTCCCACTCCGGCGAAGGATAATGCGTCGGATTGGAGAGCGACGAATACCGTAGATCTCGATGAAACTGCTCGCGTTGTAAATGGCCTGGTAGAGGCGGGTATAAACGGGATACTCAGCATGGGGACGCTTGGCGAAGCGGCGACTATGACTCACGGGGAAAAGCTCGATTTCATAAAGGCGCTGGTTGATGCCGCAGCCGGTCGAGTGCCAATATTTGTCGGCACAACCTGTCTCAATACCCGCGATACCGTAACATTGACCCGGCAAGCACTAGAGCTCGGTGCGGATGGTACAATGCTTGGAGTTCCTATGTGGTGCGCGCCAAGTCTTGAGGTTGCAGTCCAGTTCTACAAGGATGTCGCTGAAGCCGTACCAGAGATGAACATAGCGATCTATGCCAATCCCGAAGCCTTCAAATTCGAATTTTCGCGCTCCTTCTGGGGTCAGGTGGCTGATATTCCTCAGGTCGTAACAGCGAAATATATCGGTGTCGGCAATCTACTGGCAGACCTTGCAACGATCCGGGGCCGCATAAAGCTATTGCCGATCGACTTCGACTACTATGCTGCGGCCCGCATGGACGATTCGATCGACGCATTCTGGTCGAGTGGTGCTGTATGTTGCCCGTTGGTAACCACTACCTTGCGCGATGTAGTGTTGAACGCGCGCTCGACCGGTAACTGGAAGGAGGCACGTGCCTTTCAGGCGCTGCTCGGTCCTACCGCAGCGCCGCTGTTTCCTAATGGGAGTTTCAAAGACTTCTCAACGTACAACATCGCGCTTGAAAAGGCTCGGATGAATGCAGGTGGGTGGATGAAAGCTGGTCCGGTGCGCCCGCCCTATCATCTATGTCCCGAACCGTTCCTGGAAGGTGCCCGTAAATCGGGCATTATGTGGGCGGATCTCGGCAGAGCGCTCGAAGCCGAGAAATAAGATAAGCGTGATAACTGGGAGAGAGCGATGACCGAAATGAAGTTGTCCTGGCCAAAAAACTACAATGAAGTTCCAAAAGAGGCTTTTGTCCGAGAGGACATATACGCGGAAGAGGTCAAGCGTATCTTCCACGGTACTGAATGGCATCCGGTCGCTCATGAAAGTGAATTGCCTAACGCAGGTGATTTCAAGACATACCGATTGTCGGGTGTGCCACTGCTTATCGGGCGCGACGTCGAGGGCGTGGTGCGGGTGTTTTATAACGCGTGCTCGCACCGCGGCAATCAACTCGAAACGGCGGTCATGGGCAACAAGACCGAATTTGAATGCCCCTATCACCGTTGGCTGTTCGATTCGAAAGGCGATCTGGTCGGCTGTCCGAACCCTCGGGAATTTCTTCCCGGCTTCAACAAAGCAGACTATCCGCTTGCCCAGCCGCGGTTTGACATTTTTTTCGGCCTTGTTTTCGTCACGCTCTCATCAGAAACCGAGCCGCTATTGGCATATCTTGGAGATTCGCAGAATACGTTGCGCGAACTGCTAGCAGGCGATGGGCGTCTCAAACTGCTCGGCTACCAGAAAGTGCGCTATGATACGAACTGGAAGTCGTACACCGACAATGATGGCTATCATGCCCCATTGCTTCATCAGGCGTTCAAGATGCTTAACTGGCAAGGCGGCAACGGTCGCCAGTTTACAGCAACAAAACGCGGCCACATTTGTTTCGAATCTGCGCTTTCTGTGGCAACCGGGCCCACCGTGCTGAAAGACAAATCGCTGATCGAATTCAAAGGGCAGGATCCGGCGGTCGGCTCACGGATCGTTTCTCTCTTTCCCACTTTTGTTTCGACGAAGCATCTTGATGTCATTAATTTGCGTTTTGCGACACCAATCGATGCTGAGACGGTCGAGGTCCACTATGCCTATTTCGCGCATCAGGATGACGACGAGGACATGGTTCGGCACAGACTGCGGCAAAGTTCAAACCTGCTGGGGCCATGCGGCCTGATCAGCATGGAAGATGCCTCGATTTTCCATCGCATCCATATCGGAAATCATACGCCCGGCTCTGCCATCTTCCAAAAGGGAGTGCATGACCCTTTGAAGCTGGAATCGGAGTTCCTTCAAAACGACGAGAGCGGTAATCTGCCGCGCTGGGAATATTATCGGTCGGTCATGGGTTTCGAGAGGGCGACGGCATGATAGAGACAGATATGTCGCTTGAAGCGGCGCTCAATGCCGTTCTGCTAGCGGATGCTGACGCGCTTGATAGCAAAGATATGCAGAGATGGCTTGATAATTACGCGGACGAGGAGAATGCGTCGTATTTCTGCCGTTCGGCGGAAAATTCAGAGCACGGACTTGCCCTTGGCTTTATGTACGACGACTGCCGGGCGAGGCTCGAGGATCGCGTCACTTTCGTAAATGACATTTGGGTCGGCACATTTCAGGACTATCGTACACGTCATTTCGTGCAATTGACCAGCTATCATCGAGCCGATACAGCCACTTTGGAAATGCGGTCCAACTTTTCCGTGTTCATGACGCCTAAAGACAGTGGCATCACCCAGGTGCTTGCCGCAGGCCAATATCTTGACAGCGTGCGGCAACAAAAGAATGGCGGGCTGAAGCTATTGTCGCGGCGGGCTGAGCTCGATACCTCTGTGCTTCCACGATATTTGGTCTATCCGATATGACGATCCGGTGATAGGTGTTGCATATTATGCAACACCTGCTATAGCTAAAGCTGTTGAACGACAGCCAAAATTGGGACGCGCGGACCGTAATTGGCCAATTGGCAGACGGGGTGCTAAACTTGATTGGCTGCCCCCATCAACAAGTAAGAATTCGGGAGACGTGGCATGGTTGCGAGTGCTTTTCCAAAAAGCCAGCAAGAATATTTTGAGCAACTTCGCCAACCTCCAGTGCTGGCGCTGCCAACCGCCTTGTTGTTTGTCGCCTCGATGGGCGGTATCGGCTGCGTCTGGTATCTCTCCTTGACGGGGAAGATGCCCATTTGGCTTGGCACCATTGCCAACGGCTTGATCACTTACCTACTTTTCAGCGTAATACACGACGCAGCGCATTATTCTCTCTCGAGAGTAAAATGGCTGAATGAGTCGATTGGGGCGATCGGGCTCTTCTTCTTGTTCCCCTATGCGCCGATGGTGCTATTACGCTGGGTACACAACAAGCATCACAGTTACGCCAATGGTCCACTCGACCCCGATCGCTTCGAGCATGAATCACCTTGGTGGCAGGTGCCCTTCCGTTGGACGTTTTTTGATGGTGCGTACATCCACTACTTCCTGAAACGAGGCCAGAGCGTTCGCAAGAGACACGGGAAAGAACTCGTCCTGTTCTATAGCGGTTTGCTCTCCTTGTTCGTAGGTGCGATCTATTTTGGATTTGGTTTTGAACTGTTCATGCTATGGTTCCTGCCCTCGCGCATAACGTTATTCCTGATTGCTGTGGTTTTCG
Organism: Sphingobium sp. KCTC 72723; assembly: GCF_014280435.1. Lineage (NCBI taxonomy): Bacteria > Pseudomonadati > Pseudomonadota > Alphaproteobacteria > Sphingomonadales > Sphingobiaceae > Sphingobium > Sphingobium sp. KCTC 72723. The sequence goes on from NZ_CP060388.1 coordinate 2,863,366, forward strand.
TGATTCTGCCGCACTATCCGGCTATGGTCGCGCAGGACGAGCAGCCCTACATGGCGACAACGATGCGCTATGGATGGGAATGGCTGCTGACGCCATTGCTGGTCTATCAGAATTACCACTTGATCCATCATCTCTATCCGGAAATTCCTTTCTACCGGATGCACAGGGCCTATTTCGTTAAATATGACGAGATCAACCGTCAGGACATCAGCAGGCAGACAGCATTCGGGCTCAAGCCAGAAAACATCGCATCTCATCTAGCCTATCGTCAATCTAGAGACTCGACAATCCAACCGGCGGAATGATGGCGGTCGGCATCCGTGGCTCGGTGACGGAGTGGTCATGGCGCTGGCTTTGAACCGCGTTTGGCTAGCATGAGGATTCAGCCGAGCTTGAGGGAGAGCCACGGCAATACAGGGAGATGCGAAGGGTGGGAATGCTTGAGGATAAGGTCGTTGCTGTGACTGGCGCGGGAGGAGGGATTGGTCGTGAGATCGCGTTGCTTTGCGCTCGCGAAGGCGCCTGCGTTGTAGTCAATGATTTTGGAACTTCCTCTTCGGGCGAAGGCAAGGATGCGGGTCCCGCATCACAAGTGGTTGCCGAGATCGAGGCGGCGGGCGGCAAGGCGTGCGCTAATCTCGCCAGTGTCACTGATTCGTCTGGCGCGGCTTCGATTATCGAGGATGCGGTCAACACCTTTGGACGCATCGACGCCGTGGTGAACAACGCCGGTATCCTTCGCGACCGCATTTTTCACCGAATGAATGAGGCCGAATGGCGCGCCGTGATAGACGTTCATCTGCATGGTAGCTTCCTCGTGTCGCAAGCTGCTGCGCCGCACTTCAAGGAGCAGGGCTCCGGGGCATTCATCCATTTCACGTCAACGTCAGGATTGATCGGCAATTTTGGTCAAGCGAATTACTCCGCCGCGAAGCTGGGCATTGTGGGCTTATCAAACTCGATTGCGCTCGACATGCAGCGCTTTGGCATACGCTCAAACTGCATCGCGCCCTTTGCCTGGAGCCGAATGATAGGCACGATCCAGGCCGAGACCGAGGACGACAAGCGTCGCGTCGAGCGAATGAAGTCGATGTCGGCGGCAAAGATCGCGCCGTTTGCCGCATTCCTCGCCAGCGACGCATCGAAAGATGTGAGCGGTCAGATATTTGCGGTTAGAAAGAACGAGATTTTCCTTTTCAGCGTGCCGCGTCCGCTCCGCTCTGTACACCGCTCCGACGGCTGGACCGTCGAGACGATCGCGAGCGAATTGCTGCCTGCGCTTAAGCCCAGCTTCCACCCGCTGCAGAGATCGACAGATATTTTCAGCTGGGATCCTATCTGAGGTGGCGCTCGACCCGGATCGACTGCTACAGCTACCGCCTCAGGAAACCCGGCACAGCTTCACCAAACGTGACACGATCTTATACGCTTTGGGTGTGGGTGCTGATGATTTGCGCTTCGTGTACGAGAAGGGGTTGCAGGCCCTGCCGTCAATGGCAGTGGTACTCGCCTATCCCGGCTTCTTCTGGCAGGATCCTGCTTACGGCATTTCATGGCAGAAGATCCTTCATGGTGAGACCTCGGTTGAACTGTTTGCGACACTTCCCACAGAAGGCGATCTTTTGGGCCGTACATGCATTGATGCCATTTTCGATAAGGGCGTGGACAAGGGCGCGATCATACTTACCTCGCGTCGTATCGAGAATTCTACCGGTATACACCTCGCGACGGTGCGCAATACTCTGCTCCTGCGCGGCGACGGCGGTTTTGGCGGCCAGGCCGATGGCGCTCCTCGCCCCCGTCCGCTCCCGGACGATCGCGCACCTGACCATGTCGTGAAGCTGCCCACCGATGAGAAACAGGCGCTGATCTACAGGCTGTCAGGCGATTATAATCCGCTGCACGCCGATTTGGACGTGGCGCGCGCAGCAGGGTTCCCGCGTCCAATCCTACATGGCCTGTGTACATACGGCATTGCGGGCCGCGCTGTTCTGTCGGCTCTATGCGGTAACGATCCAACGCTGCTTAAGCGGATGGATGTACGCTTCTCGAGCCCAGTCTTTCCGGGGGAGACGATCAGGGTAGAAATTTGGCGTGAGGATGGCGACCGCGCCGCCTTCCGAGCGACTGCTGAGGAGCGCAGTGTGGTCGTTCTCAACAACGGTTATGCGGAGATGGCACCATCATGAACGCCAATTCCGGAATCCTTTCCTATGGTGCCTACATACCTCGCTTGCGGCTGCAACGTTCGGCGATATTCGCGGCCAACGCTTGGTTTGCGGCCGGCCTCAAAGGCCTCGCGATGGGCGAGCGTGCGATTGCCAACTGGGATGAGGACAGCGTCACGATGGCAGTCGAGGCGGCGCGCGATTGCCTCACCGGGTTTGACCGCGGCACAGTCACAGCGCTGTCGCTCGCCTCGACCACCCACCCCTTTGCCGATCGGCTAAACAGCGGCATAGTCAAAGAAGCGCTGACTTTGTCGGACAGCATCTCAGCGCTGGACGTCGCGGGAAGCCAGCGTGCTGGCACATCGTCGCTTATTCAGGCGCTGAACGCCGGAGTAAACGGGGGAACGCAGCTTTGCGTCGCGTCCGAGTTGCGCAAGGCGCGTCCCGCATCAGAAGGGGAACTGGTCCAGGGCGACGCTGCCGCCGCGATACTCGTTGGCACTGGCGATCCGATTGCGCGCTTTATCGGGTCACACAGTGTGACGCTCGACTTCGTCGACCATTTCCGAGCATCGGGAGCCGACTTCGATTATACGTGGGAAAGCCGCTGGATCCGCGACGAGGGCTACTCCATGCTCCTCGGCGATGCGCTCGCCGCTGCGATCGAAACTCTTGTCGTTGATCCGGCGAAGATCGACCGCCTCCTGATCCCCATCACCGTGCGTGGCGTGCCCGAAGGCCTTGCAAAAAAGCTTGGCGTGCCCGCCGCCGCCGTTGCCGATACCCTTGCGCCGAACGTCGGCGACAGTGGAGTTGCCCATCCGCTGCTGATGCTGGCGGCGGCGCTGGAACAGGCAAGGCCCGGCGAGACGATCATGCTGGTCGGCTTCGGCCAGGGTTGCGACGTGCTGCTGTTCGAGACGACCGAAGCCATCGCTAACCTGCCGAGGCGTGACGGCTTTTCCGGCGCGCTTGCGCGCGGCAAGGCGGATGAGAATTACCTGCGCTTCCTGTTCCACCGCGGCCTGCTCGATCTCGACCGTGGCATGCGTGCCGAGGCCGACCAAAAGCAGCCCGGCACAACCTTGTTCCGCAACCGCAAGACAGTGCTTGGTCTGGTCGGCGGGCGCTGCACCAAGACCGGGACCGTCCAGTTCCCGCGCTCGGAAATCAGCGTCAATCCGAACGACCGTGCCATTGGCACGCAGGAAGATTATCCGCTCGCCGAAAAGCAGGCGCGGATCGTCACCTACACCGCCGACAGCTTGACCTATTCGCCTGCCCCGCCGCAATATTATGGCATGATCGATTTCGAGGGCGGCGGGCGGATGTTTACCGAATTCGCCGATGTCGATGCCGAGAGCATCGAGGTCGGCTTGGCGATGAAGATGATGTTCCGCATCAAGGCGGTCGACGAGAAACGCGATTTCATCAAGTATTTCTGGAAAGCCGTGCCGGTGCAGCAACCGGCAGCGGGGGAGTGATCCGATGGCTAAAGGCATCAAGGACAAGGTCGCAATCCTCGGCATGGGGTGCGCGAAGTTTGGCGAACGCTGGGACAAGGACGCCGAGCAGCTCGCCGTCGAGGCCTTTCAGGAAGCCATCGCCGACGCGGGCATCGACACCTCGCAGATCGACGCTGCATGGCTGAGCGTGGCGTTCGACGCGGTCAATATCGGCCCGTCCGGCATCCCGCTCGCCACCGCGCTGCGCCTGCCCAATATCGGCGTCACCAAGGTGGAGAATTATTGCGCCAGCGGCACCGAGGCGTTTCGCGGCGCCGTCTATGCCGTCGCATCGGGTGCCGCCGACATTGCGCTCGCGGTCGGGGTCGAGAAGCTCAAGGATACCGGCTATGGCGGGCTGCCGGTGCGCACGCGCGGGTCGACCTTCGACATGATCGGCGTCACTGGCTCTGCACCCGGCAATTTCGCCCAGCTCGCTGCGGCCTATCGCAACGCGCATGGGGTGTCGAAGGACGACCTCAAGCTGGCGATGGCACATGTTTCGGTAAAGAGCCACGCCAATGGTGCGAAAAACCCTAAAGCACACTTGCGCAAGTTGATCGACATTGACACAGTCATGAACGCGCCGATGATTGCCGATCCGCTGGGGCTTTTCGATTGTTGCGGTGTTTCCGACGGCGCGGCCTGCGCGATCGTCACGACACCCGAGATCGCCCGTACGCTGGGCAAGCGGGACCTGGTAACAGTCAAGGCGCTACAAATCGTCACCTCCAACGGGTGGGAGAGCCAGGGCACGGTCTGGAACGGAAGCTATTTCCACACCACGCGTACCGCCGCCGTCAAGGCTTATGACGAGGCCGGTGTCACCAACCCGAGAGACGAAATCAGCCTAATCGAGGTTCACGACTGCTTCTCGATCACCGAATTAGTAACGATGGAAGACCTTTACATCAGTCCCGAAGGCGAGGGTTGGAAGGACGTGCTCAACGGCTTCTTCGATGCCGACGGCAAGGTGCCTTGCCAAATTGACGGCGGACTCAAATGCTTTGGCCATCCGATCGGCGCGTCGGGACTGCGCATGATCTACGAGAATTATCTGCAATTGCTCGGGCGCGCGGGCGAACGCCAGCGCAGCACACCGCCAAGGCTCGCCCTGTCGCACAACCTTGGCGGTATGCCCAACCAGAATGTCAGTGCGGTCGCCATCGTGGGCCTTCCGGATGCGTAGTTACCAGGCCGGAACTGCGGCACGCCCGCGCGCTACGCCGGGCTGATCGGCGATGTACCGGCTGCTTGACAGGATGCGCGTGGTCGAGGCGTCATCGTTCGTCGCCTCTCCCACTTGCGGCATGTATCTGGCGCAAATGGGGGCCGAGGTGATCCGCTTTGATCAGATTGGCGGTGGGCCCGATTTCAGGCGCTGGCCGCGCGCGAAGAACGGAGCCAGTCTCTATTGGGAATCGCTCAACAAGGGCAAGAAGTCGATTGCGATCAATCTCGCAAGTGCTGAAGGCCGCGCACTTGCGATCACCTTGATTACCGCGCCAGGGCCAACGGGCGGACTGTTCGTCACGAACTATCCTGTCGAAGGGTTTCTGTCGCATGAACGCCTTTCTGCATTGCGGCCGGACCTCGTCACGCTGCGGATCATGGGCCGCGCCGATGGCGGTCCCGCGCTAGACCACACCGTCAATTGCGCGGTCGGCTTTCCCCAGATCACCGGACCGTCCGGCCTTGGCGATGCGGTGGTCAATCATGTGCTGCCCGCCTGGGATTTGCTGACCGGTGCCTATTCCGCTTTTGCTTTCCTTGCTGCCGAACGCCATCGACGCGATACCGGCGCTGGCCAGGAAGTGCGCGTCCCCTTGGCGGATATGGCGATCGCCAGTGTCGCCAACCTTGGTATGCTTGCCGAAGTGCTCGACAGCGATGCGAACCGGCCACGGCTCGGCAACCAGATATTTGGTGCGTTCGGGCGCGATTTTACAACCACCGACGGCCACCGGCTGATGCTGATGGCGCTTACTGTGCGCCAATGGCAAGGTCTCGTTGAGGCGCTCGGCATTGCCCAAGGGGTCGCACAGATCGAGGCCGGGCAGGGCGTTTCGTTCGCACGCGATGAAGGTATCCGCTTCGAGCATCGCGATAAGCTGGTGCCGTTGGTCGAGGAGGCGGTCGCCAAGCGCACACTCGCCGATCTTGCCTGCGCGTTCGAACCGCTCGGGGTTTGCTGGAGTCCCTACCAGAGTATGCGGGAAGCTGCCGATGATCCCGATCTGGTCCGTGCCAATCCGATCTTTACCGAGGTCGAGCAGCCAAGCGGTGCACGTTACCCGATACCCGGCGCGCCGGCCACAATCCCAAAAGCCGAACGGCTGCCACCGGCCCGGGCGCCGCGGCTCGGCGAGCATACCGATGAGATTCTCGCCAACGTGCTTGGCCTAAGCTCCGGCGAGGTCGGCAAGCTGCACGACAGCGGCATCGTGGCCGCGGGTTGAGATGGGCTGTTCGGCTTATCCGTCGCTCGAGGCTCTGGTCGACCAGACGGCAGCGGCGCTTGACGCAGCGCGCAGCTTCGCCGCCGACGTTCGTAGCCGGCTCCTGGGCAATGTCGGTGAGGGCGCCGCAGTCAATCCCGCGCTGCTCGATCACCATCAGCATGATGCCCATGGCTATGCCTGGATTGAAACGACGATCGCCGCGCTCAAAGCGCTGATGGGCTGGGCGGTGGCGGCGCAGGAGCGTGGCGATTTCGGCGAAATCGATGCGCTGATCCTGCGCCTCGCCTTCGCCGACTATCTCAGCCAGCTTGCAGGGGGACTCGCCATCGGCCCCAACGAATATTTTCGGCCCGGGCGAATGGGGCTCGAGGCGTCGGCACGCCGGATGGTGGATGATCCTGCAGTCTGCGCGCTGATCGCGTGCGCGGACGCGCAAAGCCGCGCCAGCCTGATCGCGCTGGTGCGTGCCGGGGCCAGCGTGAACGAGGCGTCCGGCGACGCAGCGCTCGACGAAATCCGCGCTCAGTTTCGACGGTTCACCGCCGAGCGGATCACGCCGTTTGCACATCGCTGGCATCTCGACAACGCGCTGATACCGGACGCGCTGATCGCAGAGCTCGGCGCACTCGGGACGTTCGGCATATGCGTCGATCCCGAATATGGCGGGCTTGGGCTTGGCAAGCTGGAAATGTGCGTCGTGACTGAGGAACTGAGCCGCGGCTGGATCGGGGCTGGTTCGCTTGGCACGCGTAGCGAAATCGCCGCCGAGTTGATCGGGCTCGGCGGCAGCAAGGCTCAGAAGGCCCGCTGGCTGTCGGGCCTGGCAAGCGGCGAGATTCTGCCAACCGCGGTGTTCACAGAGCCCGGTGCCGGGTCCGACCTTGCCAGCCTGACCACGCGCGCGGTGGCGGCGCCCGACGGGAGCTGGCGCATCTCAGGCGCCAAGACCTGGATCACCCATGCCGCACGTACCGATCTGATGACCATGCTCGCACGCACCGGCGGCGAGGGCCATCGTGGGCTCAGCATGTTCCTGCTCGCCAAGCCGCGCGGTAGCGAGACCGACCCGTTCCCTGGTCCTGGTCTCGCCGGAAGCGAGATCGCGGTCCTGGGCTATCGTGGTATGCGCGAATATGAGCTGAGTTTCGATGGCTTCGAGGCATCCGCTGAGAGCCTGCTCGGGAACGTTGAGGGCGAAGGCTTTCGCCAACTCATGCGCACCTTTGAAGGCGCACGCATCCAAACTGCTGCGCGCGCGGTCGGCGTTGCCTGGCGTGCGTACGAGCTCGGGATCGATTACGCCCTTGCGCGCAACCAGTTCGGACGCCCGCTGGTCGACTTCCCGCGGGTTGCCGACAAGCTCGTTGCGATGCTTTTCGAGACGGTGGCTGCCCGCGAACTGGCCTATGCTGCGGCGCGCACCAAAGACGCCGGCGGACGCAGCGACGTAGAGGCAGGGATGGCGAAGCTGCTTGCCGCGCGGGTTGCCTGGACCAACGCCGACGCGAGCCTGCAGATCCACGGGGGCAACGGATATGCGCTGGAAACCGAGATCAGCCGCATCCTGTGCGACGCGCGCATCCTCTCTGTGTTCGAAGGCGCGGCCGAGATACAGGCGCACATTATCGCACGTGGTCTCCTCGAGCGCGGGACCGCAGAACGATGACCGAGGCGTATGAGGCGATCCGGGAAGAGGTTGCCAAGTTGTGCGCCGACTTCCCGGGCGAATATTGGCGCGCGAAGGACAAGGACCGCGCTTATCCGGGCGAGTTTGTCGAGGCGTTGAACAGCGCGGGTTATCTCGCCGCGCTGATCCCGGAGGAATATGGCGGTGCCGGGCTGCCGCTTTCGGCGGCCGCAGCGATCTTGGAGGAAATCCACCGCTCGGGTAGTAATGGGGGCGCCTGCCATGCGCAAATGTACATCATGGGCACGGTGCTCCGCCATGGATCGCAGGCGCAGAAGGCCGAGTATCTGCCCGGAATTGCCAGCGGCGCGCTGCGGCTCCAGGCATTCGCCGTGACCGAACCGTCAAGCGGCACCGACACCTTGTCTATCACGACTTTCGCGCAGCGCGACGGCAATCGCTACATTGTGAACGGGCAGAAAATATGGACGTCCCGCGCAGAGCATTCGGACTTGATGCTGCTGCTCGCTCGTACGACCCCCCGCGACCAGGTCGAAAAACGCACCGATGGCCTTTCGGCCTTCCTCGTCGATATGCGTGAAGCACACGGGAAGGGCATGTCGATTCGTCCTATCGACACCATGATGAACCATTCGACGACCGAAATCTTCTTCGACGATGTGGCCATCCCTGGCGCCAATCTGATCGGCGAGGAGGGCAAGGGCTTCCGATACATCTTGTCCGGGATGAATGCCGAGCGGATACTGATCGCTGCCGAATGCGTTGGCGATGCCAAATGGTTCATAGACAAGTCCGCCGCCTATGCCAGGGAAAGGTGCGTTTTCGGGCGGCCGATCGGACAGAATCAAGGCATTCAGTTCCCGATCGCCCGCGCCTATGCGCAGATGCGCGCCGCGGAGTTGATGGTTCACGACGCGCTGCGCCGCTACGAGGCGGGCGAGAACCCCGCAGCTGAAGCCAATATGGCGAAAATGCTCGCGGCCGAGGCAAGCTGGGCCGCGGCCGAGGCCTGTGTCCAAACGCATGGTGGCTTCGGCTTCGCCGCCGAATATGATATCGAGCGCAAGTTCCGCGAGAACCGCCTTTATCAGGTCGCGCCGATCTCGACGAATCTCATCCTATCCTATCTCGCCGAGCATGTCCTTGGCCTGCCAAGGGCCTATTGATGGCGAGGGTCGCACGATGAGCCAACGCTGGAACGATTGGCTCGGGAAGCCTTTGCGTACGCACGACATGGTTTCGCAACCGGCGGTGAACCGCTTCGCCGCGCTGCTCGACGTGCCGCAACCCATTGGCGCGGATGCGCCCCACGGCTTCCATTGGTGCCTGTGCTTGCCGGATGCGAACATGGCCGATATCGACAGTGACGGGCATCCCGTGCGGGGCGCGTTCCTCCCGCCGATCGCGCTCCCGCGACGGATGTGGGTGGCGAGTGATGTCAGTTTCCATACCCCGCTTCAGATCGGCGCGCAGATCGAACGTGTTTCGACGGTAATGTCGGTCGCTGAAAAGGACGGGAGCGCGGGCAGCCTTGCGTTCGTTGAGGTCGATCACGTCACCAGCGCGGGTGGAACCGTCGCGATCCGCGAGCGACAGACGATCGTCTATCGTGAAGCGGTGGGATCCGTCCAGGCGACGGCCAATACGGGGGGAGCACGGCCCGATCTATCAAACTGGACCTGGCACCGGCACATGGTCCCGAACGAGGTGCTGTTGTTCCGCTATTCGGCGTTAACCTTTAATAGCCACCGCATCCACTATGACCTTCCCTATGCGACGGCGGTTGAGGGCTATCCCGGCCTAGTGGTACAAGGGCCGCTGACGGCAAGCCTGCTGCTCGATTTGTGCGTGCGTGAACTCGGCTCGGACGTACTCACCAGCTTCGCCTTTCGTGCCCGCACGCCCGCTTTCGCGGGGCCTGAAATGCATCTTGTGGGGCGGCGGGACGGCGGTGAAATCAGTCTTGCCGCAATCGGACACGACGGCCGTACCATTATTTCTGCCTCTGCAACGATACGGTCGTGAATATCAAAAGATGAAAGGAAATGCCGCCATGGCACTCGATCTGGAGACACGAGATCAGTTGATCGGCACCATTCGCCGTTTTGTTAGCGAACGGCTGCGGCCGATCGAGGCAAAGGTCGCCGAGGCGGATGAGATCCCGAACGAGGTGATTGATGAAATGCGCCAGCTCGGCTTGTTCGGCCTGTCGATCCCGGAGGAATTCGGCGGGCTGGGGCTGTCCATGGAAGATGAAAGTCTCGTCGCGCTTGAGATCGGTCGTACCAGCCCGGCATTCCGCTCGGCCTTCGGCACCAATGTTGGCATCGGCAGCCAGGGCCTCGTGATGTTCGGCAATGATGAGCAGAAGCACCGCTGGCTTCCGGGAATCGCGAGCGGAGAGATCATCACCAGCTTCGCGCTGACCGAGCCTGAGGCCGGCAGCGATTCTGGCTCGGTCAGGACACGCGCGCGGCGCGAGGGTAACGAATATGTTCTCGACGGATCCAAGATCTATATCACGAATGCCGACAAGGCCGGTCTGTTCACGGTGATGGCGCGGACCAACCCGGATGAAAAGCGCGGGGCAGGCGTCACCGCTTTCCTTGTACCCAGTGAATTGCCGGGGTTGGGCGTCGGGCCGCCCGAGCGCAAGATGGGCCAGCAGGGTGCGCATATCTGCACGGTCAACTTCGACGGCGTGCGTGTCCCCGCGGCGAACCGCCTCGGCGAGGAGGGAAGCGGGTTCCGTGTGGCGATGCAGGTGCTCGACCGCGGCCGGCTGCACCTCTCGGCTTTGTGCGTCGGCGTGGCCGAGCGGCTGATCTCCGATTGCGTCGCCTTTGCCTCCGAACGGCGCCAGTTCGGCAAGCCTATCGCCGAGTTCCAGCTCGTCCAGGCGATGATCGCAGATTCCAAAACCGAGGCGCTGGCCGCGCGAGCGCTAATGCTTGAGACCGCGCGCAAGCTCGACGCCGGCGAGAGTATCACACTGGAGGCGGCCGCTTCAAAATTGTTTGCGTCTGAAATGGTCGGCAGGGTTGCCGATCGCGCGGTGCAGATCTTCGGCGGCGCCGGATATGTCGCCGGTCATGGTATCGAGCGCTTCTATCGCGACGTGCGCATCTTTCGTATATACGAGGGCACTTCTCAGATTCAGCAATTGGTGATCGCGCGCGAGACCCTGAAGCGCGGCGGTTGAGCTGGTCTTGCCCTGTCTTGAACAGGACCAGGCAGAGAAGGGTGCGGCGTATGTGGTGCAGTCGAGGTCCTACTTGGGGCATATGGACCGTGGACACGAAGGTATCTTGACCATGCGGAGCAGCATCACACTGCTTTTCGTGCCTGGCGACCGGCCCGAGCGTTATGCGAAGGCGGCCACCTCGGGCGCGGATGCTATTATCATCGACCTTGAGGATGCGGTTGCTCCCGCAAATAAGGTGCAAGCCCGTACAGCACTTTGCCACGTCGTCGCCTTGCCCGCTGACATGGATATTTTTGTGCGTGTAAACGCAGTCAATACCCCATGGCACGAAGAGGATCTGGCGGCGATCGCATCGCTTCCCCTGTCCGGGTTGATGCTCGCCAAGACCGAGTCCGCGCATGACGTCGAGCAGGCTTCCGAAGTGGCCGCGGGCCAGCCGGTCATCGCCTTGCTCGAAACGGCGCTTGGCTTGTCGAGGGCGCGAGAGATATCCGCCTCCGCCTGCGTGCGGCGCCTGGCGTTCGGCAGCATCGATTATTGCGCGGATATCGGCGCCGCGCATCGGCGCGAGCCGCTGCTGGCGGCGCGCAGCGAGATTGTACTCGCCTCGCGTCTGTCATCCTTGCTTTCGCCAATCGACGGCGTGTGCACGTCGCTGGGCGAAGAAGCGCTGCTGGAAGATCACGCGCGTTATGCCTTGGATCTTGGGTTCGGCGGCAAGCTCTGCATCCATCCCAGTCAGATTGCGCCGGTGCGAATCGGCTTCGCCCCCACACGGGAGGAGCTGGCTTGGGCGCAAAGGACACTGGCTACAGGTGAGGATGGCGCGACTTCCGTGGATGGAACCATGGTCGATGCCCCGGTCAGGGTCCGCGCCCGCCAAATCCTGCGGCGCGCCAATCGTGCGGGCACGGCTATTCAGGAAGAAGCATCATGAACAATTCAGAGGGTCTGTGGAAAGCGGACGCCGGCGAGAATCGTGGCGACCAGTCGCCTGCTGGTCTGACAGATGCTTGCTCGGCACAACTGTGGCGGGCGGAATGGGAGCGCCGCCGCATTGCGCCGCTTAGCTCCGCTCACCCCAGGCTGTCGGAGGACGACATCTATGCAATTGCCGCGCGCACCTTCCAGAGGCGCGACCGACAGAAGATCGGTTTCAAGCTGGGCTACACTAGCGCCGAGATGCGCGCGCAGATGGGCATTAACGACCCCAATTTCGGCGTGCTGACAAAGGATCTGCTCGTGTCCGAAAGAACGGGTCGGGTAGATAGCGAAAACCTGTTCCATCCCCTGATCGAGCCTGAAATCACACTGCGTGTGGGGCGCGACGTCCATGGCCCCGATCAGACGCGCGTTAGCATCAGCTATGCGGTGGTTTCCGCAATTGCGAGCCTCGAAATCGTGCATACCCGCTATCAGAGCTATTGCTTTTCCGCGGTCGACAATATCGCGGATAACAGCTCGAGCGCGCGGGTGGTGCTCGGCCGCCTCGATCATTCCGGTCGCTCGATGACCTGCGCCTGTGCGCCGTGCTAATGTCGTCGAAAGGCGCGACGATCGCTCATGGGATCGGCGCGAACGCGCTCGGGGATCCGCGCGCGGCGCTCGCCTGGCTCGCCAATTTCCTGGGGCAGCGCGGCGAATGTATTCCCGCCATGAGCATCATAATGACGGTCGGGCTCTCACGCGCCCACGCCGCCCAAGAAGGAGATACAGTCACTGGTGAGTTTACCCTGCTGACATTGTTTCGGCCATTTTCTGATGTGGCCGTCAATGCCGGTCGAAACCAAGAAGGGATCCTGTCGATGGATTTGAAGCTAAGCGGCAAAACTGTGGTGCTGACGGGTGCTAGCAAGGGCATCGGGCTAGCGGCGCTCCGGACTTTTGCCATGGAAGGTGCCCGGGTGATTGCCGCTGCGCGTGCAAGCCCGGCTTTGGAGGTGGAGGTCGCCGCGTTGCGCAAGGCAGGGCATGACGTAATTGCATGCCCCTGCGATATTACACGCGATGACGATGTGCAAAATCTGATCGAGACCGCGCAGCGTTATGCGGGGCGCATTGACGTGTTAGTCAATAATGCCGCTGGTAAACTACCCGCTGGCGACTTTATGGCGATCTCCAGCCAGGAATGGCTGGATGGTTGGAATGAGAAACTGCAATGCTACATCCGCACCGCCCAGGCGGTGTTCCCGCTCATGCGCGATCAGGGCGGCGGTCGCATCGTCAACGTCGTTGGTGCTGCTGCGCGAAACCCGAAAGCGTCTTACATGGCGGTCGGCGTCACAAACGCCGGATTGATCAACTTTACGAAGTCGCTGGCGGATCATGGCGCGCCGCATGGCATTCTTGTTGCCGGGGTAGCGCCTTCGGGGGTTATGACGGATCGCTGGCGACGCCTGATCGAAAAGCGCGCCGAAGGCGAAGGCAAGACGCCCAAAGCGCTACAGGCGGAAATGGACGCAACCTTCCCGCTCGGGCGAATGGCTGATCCTGAGGAAGTCGGCGATGTCATTTGCTTCGTGGCGTCGCCCCGGGCCTCATATATTTCTGGCAGCATCATCACGGTAGACGGAGCCTCGACGACTGGCGTATTCAATTAGAAGACCTGGGCACCTCCATCAACCCGTTGATCTGAGCGGACTTGAGCGTTCAGCGCAGGATTTGGCATGATTGGGGCCGCTTGGGTCTCCATTCTGATGGCTTTTGTTGGCATTGCCGTCTTTCAGGCGCAGCTATCCCGTCGCTACCCGTCGTTCATGGAAGATGAGTCGGTGCATGTTGTAGACGAGGGGGGCGTGGGTGATCTTGGCTTCGGCGCGCTAGATGCCGATGGTGCGGATGAACAGCCCCATCTGGTCTTTCTGCCGGGCGAACACATGTTCGACGCGGGCGCGGATTTTCGATTTGGCGGCGTTGGCTCTGGTGGTGCGTTCGGGCATCGGCTTGCCGCGTGGCTTCTTGCGATGGATTCGGCTGACCCGGCTCTGCCGCTTGAGCCATGCCTCGTTGGCTTGGCTCCGATAGGCCGTGTCGGCCCAGACATCGGAGGCGGTGTTGTCGCTGGTGACTACATCACGCAGCATTTGTCCGTCGAAGCGCGCTGCGTCGGTGACCTTGCCCTTGCGGATGAAGCCGAAGGTCCGGCAGATCGACACGCTGCTCTTGTAGCCGAAGCTCGGGATGGCGATGTCGATGCCCGGCTTGCCGTTCGCCAAGGGTTTGGCCTTTGCGAACTTGAGCGTCCAGCGTGCGTCGGTGTCCTTCTGCGCCGCCCTGACTGGCTCATCGGGCCAGATCTCGCAGGCCTTCTTGCCCGCCTTGATCGCATCCTTTTCAGGCGCCGTGTTGCGCTGCTTGGGCGCAGCCACCAGTGTGGCATCGACGATCTGCCCACCCACGGCGAGATAGCCGCGTTCCTTGAGCTGGAGACCCGCAAAAACCTGTAGCGTTTACGCGGTCATGGTGATTCACTGATCGGGAGCGATTATGGAGAGCCGTGGTGGATCCGAAGTCCCTGTTCAGTTTGAGCGACCATCTTGAAGCGTTGAGCAAGGAAGGCGGTACGCCTCCGGTGAGGGCCGCCTTGCGGTGATCGGCTGATATTTGGAGATGGCACCGGTGCAAGCACTGGTGTTTGCACCGGTACTAGAGACGGTGCGATGGGTCAGGTGACGATAATTTCGGGCGTTGAGCGGCGGCGGGTATGGTCTGACGACCAGAAGCGGACGCTGGTGATGGCGGTGTCGCAACCCGGCGCGAACGTGGCGGAGATCGCGAGGGAGGCGGATCTACGGCCGGGCCAGATCTATCGCTGGCGGCGACAGATGTTCGGTGATGCGAACGGTTTTGCCGCCGTTGCGGTGAAGCCTGATCCAGCGCCGCCGACGGGGCCAGCGGTTGTCGTGGAGCTGGGCAGCATCACGGTCCGCATAGCGGCGGATACGCCGCCGGATTTGGCTGCTGCCGTCCTGCGGTCGCTGCGGCGGTGATCCCGGTCCCCTCGGGTGTCAGGATATGGATCGCGACCGGGCATACCGATATGAGGAAGGGTATGCGATCCTTGGCTGCGTATTTCGTAAAAACGGGACATTCGTTTCGCTAAATCGCGGACAGCGGTTTCGCTAATTCCGGGACAGCTGGAGGTGTGTTTTCCGTTTGCCTTGTTGAAGTCGGGTTGGCTGATCGCGCGGCTTTGCTTTGAGGTCAAGCCTGAGGTGGTTTTTGCTTGCGCATGCTGTCCCCTTCGAGGGTGATGCGGTGGGCATTGTGGATGATCCGGTCGAGTATGGCATCGGCGATGGTGGGTTCGCCGATCATGTCGTGCCAGGCGGTCACAGGGAGCTGGGCGGTGATCAGCGTGGATTTTCGCCGATAGCGTTCCTCGAAGATTTCGAGCAGATCGAGCCGCTGCTGATCGCTCAGCGAGTGGGTGCCCCAGTCATCGAGGATAAGCAGTTCGACCCGCGCCAGCCTGTCTGCCAGACGCGGGAAGCTGCCGTCGAGGCGTGCAAGAGCGAGCGCGTCGAACAGGCGCGGCATGCGCATATAGAGAACCGGATGATCGAGCCGGGCAGCTTGCCGCCCAAAGGCGCAACCCAACCATGTTTTTCCGGTTCCGGTCTGGCCGGTAATGATGAGATTCTCATGAGCCTTGAGCCACGCCCCTTGCGCGAGCGACAGGATAGCGCGGCGGTCCATCCCGCGGTGCGCGGTAAAGTCGATGTCCTCGATACAGGCATCGGCAAAGCGCAACCGCGCGGACCTGAGCTTGTTGCCTAGACGCCGGTCCGCACGGACCGCCATTTCGCGGTCGAGCATCAACCCGAGCCATTCCTCGCGGGCAAGATCCTCGCCGCTGCCTTGTGCGGTCATCTCGCGCCACGCGGCGGACATTCCGGCGAGGCCAAGCGCATGCATCTGATCAAGGGTGGGATTGTTCAACATGGGAGTTTCCTTTCTTCATTGATAATAGCCCCGGCCACGGATGTTCGTGTGCGCAGGCGTGGGTCGTGCCGGCTCGGTCGCCGGCCTGATCCGGTCGAGCCCGGATTTGAGGATCGCGGCGACCGAAGAGTAGGAGACCGCGTTGATGATCAGCGCGCGTTCGCATGATGCTTCCACCCGGTCCCGCTCGTAGCGCCGGGCCAGCGACAGAACGCCCATCGCCGAACGATAGCCCTGTTCAGGATGAGGCCGGTCGCGCATCAGCCGTTCGACCAGGATCGCCGCGTTGACGCCGATCTGGTCGGCTTTGCCGATCAGGCTGGCTGGCGTCATGTTGGCATAACGCTGATGGGCCTTGGGCATATGCTCGCTCACCGTCACATGGCCCCGGCGCTGGGACCGCCGGACATGGCTCGCCACCCGCTGGTGATCGTGGAACAACTCGACCACCCTGTGGGTGAGCCGGACATCGACCTGCCGCCCGATCAGCCGGTGCGGGACCGAGTAGAAGGTCTTGTCGACCTCGACATGATAATCGGGATGGACCTTGGCCCTTTTCCACTCGGCATATTCGAACCGCGCTGCCGGGAGCGGCGCAAGGGCGCTCCGCTCGATCTCTTCGAACAGCGCGCGGCGCGATCGCCCCACATGGCGCATCGGTCGATCATTCAGATCCTCGAGCAACACGGCGATCGCCGCATTCAGGTCCGCAAGGGTGAAGAAGCGCCGGTTGCGCAGTCGCGCAAGGATCCAGCGCTCGACGATCAACACGGCCCCTTCGACCTTGCCCTTGTCGCGTGGACGACGACTGCGGGTCGGCAAGATTGTCGTGTCGTAATGATCCGCCATCGCTGCAAAGGTCTGGTTGAGCGTCGGCTCGAACCACAGCGCCTTCGCCACCCCGGCTTTCAGATTGTCGCAGACAATGGCGCGGGCTACCCCGCCGAAGTAACCCAGCGCTTGAACCTGGCCTTCGATCCAGTCGGGGAGCTTCTGACTCAGGCTGGCCATCACGAACGTCAGCGACGAAGCCCCCAGAACCGCCACGAAGATCTGCGCCTGGTGTATTTCCCCGGTCGATGGATCGATCAGCGGCACTGTATGACCTGCATAATCGGTCTGCATCACAGCACCCGCCTCATGCCGATTACGGAAGCTTGCATGGGTGCACTTCTGGAAGGCCGCAAAGCGATCGCAGAACCAGGTATAGCCATAGCCATTGGGATGCCCGGCGCGATATTCTTGCCAAAGCAGCGTCAGCGTCACACCCTTGCGCTTGATCTCGCGCGCAACCACCGGCCAGTCCGGCTCGCTCAGATCCTGCGGAGGCCGCCCGACACGGCGAAAGAGAAGCTGCTCAAGAGCCGCATCATCGTCATATCCCGGTGGCAGTGGCCAGCTGGAAAGGCCCACTTCGCGTGCACGCAGGACATAGGTCGATACTGTCGTCTTGCTGAGCTTCAATCGCTCCGACACTGTCCGTACTGATAGCCCCTGATCATAGGTCAGGCGCAGAATCGATCGCATGTCCTTCACGTTCGTTCGTCTCGCTTGCTTCCGTCTTGGCATCTTCCCTCCCATCACCTTGATGAAAGGACTCAATGCCACTCCGGCGCGCCCGAAAAACGAACCTCATTCCCGCCCGAAACCACTGTCCCGGAATTAGCGGAATCGCTGTCCCGTATTTACTGAAATCACTGTCCGCGAATTACCGAAATCCGTGTCCGGGAATTTGCGAAACACGCACCTTGGCCCTGCAGATACAGCAGAGCTTCAAGCGGGACCCCCATGCCGGTGATCTCTATGTCTTCCGAGGGCGCCGGGGCGATCTGTGCAAGATCCTGTGGCACGATGGCATTGGCATGTCGCTCTATGCCAAGATCCTGGAGCGCGGGAAGTATATCTGGCCGTCGGCTGTAGACGGGGTAATTGCCATCTCTGCCTCCCAGCTGGCTTGCATGCTTGAGGCGATCGACTGGCGTAACCCGCAAGCAACCTGGCGCCCGACACTGGCCGGATAATCGGTGTCGGGAGGCTAAAAAGCTAGAGATTCCGGTGCTTTTCTGCTATGCCTTTAGGCATGGGTGACGCGGCGCAAGCAGAGATCCAGAGCCTTCGCGAGCAGCTTGCCGCAGCCCAGGCGGTCGCCGCCGAGGTGGCCCGGATAAAAGCGATCAACGCCGATCTGGAAGCCCGCAATGCCCTTCTGGAACCCATCCATATTCTGTCAGATGCCCACGGATTGCATTAATGAGCTGGGTCCGCTGCCGCACCAGAAGGTCCCGAGCCCGAAAGACGAGACCTGCCGCCTGCTGCTCCTCGCTTTTCACGGCTACAAACCGCATGTTCGGTCTCTGAGCCGCCTCACAAATCGCCTCGGCATCGACCGCATCATTTTTATGACGCTTCACGAACGGCTTCACATACTGGCGGAATCAGCCGTACCTCATGGCCGATATGCGCCAGTTGGCGCGCCCAATGATGAGCTCCGCCGCAGGCTTCCAGCGCGACCACGCATCGGGGTTGAGCGGCGAAGAACGCAAGTAACTTGCCGCGGCTGATCCGTTTGCTGAAGAGCGCGTGCCCGCGCGCATCCGCACCGTGAGCGTGAAAAACATGCTTGGCGATATCCAACCCAATTGTGCTAACTTCCGACATGGACGCCTCCTCAAGTGGTGTTCAACACCTCCACTATGGCACATCGATGCCGCCGGGGGGCGTCCACCCCATCAGTTCATGCGCGATAAGTGGCTGTCCAACCGCATCTTCACATCCCACGACAACATCATCGACCTTTGCTGCGAAGCCTGGAACAGGCTGATTGATCAGCCATGGCGCATCATGGCAATCGGAAGCCGCAAATGGGCGCGTGGGTCATGATCACTGCAGGTTGGTATTAGCGTGCAGATACGTTACTTTCGTGTAGTCACCCCATCTTCCATCAGTCCGATGCCGCTATCCGCGGCCATGTGTTTGTCTCGTTCCTCGCTCTGACGCTGGCCAAGGAACTGACCCGCTTGTGTCAGGAAAAGGGCTTGCAGCCCGAATGGCAGCCGCTCCTCAACGATCTCGATCGCCTTCAGGAAGCCACCATCGAAAAGGACGGCAAGGTCATTACCACCCGCACCCACGTTTCGGGCCAGGTGGGGAATGTCTTCAAGGCAACCGGCATCGCGCTGCCGGCCAATATCAGCGAACTGCCGCCGCGAACCTGAGCCTCTGCAAGCTCAACCAAACTCAAAAATGTAGTGGTAATACTCGCGCCGGTGCGTGCATGTCATTGAACAAAAATGCCTTTTCCAAAAGCACTGTTCAAGTTGGGCATGACGCATCTCTGCCTCCTGTCAGACCCAATGAAGCAGATCAGGCGATCAAATGCGAGGGGTTTTTGGAGGTGCCCACCTGCGCACGGTTGGGGTAGACAGCGCTATTTCAATCGAAGTTCCCTAGAGGAGGGTTGGACGTGGCCCACGGTTCGATTGTTCAGGAGCAGGTTGGCTTTGCTGGGCGCACTAGGGGTTCCATCATCGCTGGACGAACTCGGAAAGCTGATCGACTGGGTAGGTGAAGCAGAAAGAAACGATCAGCCGTCGCTGACGATCGTATTTTCGATCACCCCAACGTCTGACACCTCAACGCGGACCACATCGCCCACTTTGAGCAGGCCATTAGTTGCCGCGCCTACACCCGATGGCGTGCCCGTCGATAGGATGTCACCGGGTTCTAGAGTCATTACCTGCGACAGATAAGCGATCTGATCGTAAATGTTGTAGATCATGTCGCCGGTCAGGGTAGACTGCCGCTCTTCACCATTGACCGTGAGGCGGAGCGTTAGTGCGTGTGGATCAAGGATTTCGTCGTCGGTTATGATCCACGGACCGATTGGGCCATGCGTGTCAAACGACTTACCGAGCGTGAAAGTGGGTGTGCGGTGTTGCCAGTCGCGTGCCGAGACATCATTGGCGACGGTGTAGCCAGCGATCACTGAACGTGCATCTTCTGGCAGCACATTGCGGCAACGCTTGCCGATCACTACAGCAAGCTCGGCCTCATAGTCCAACGCATTCGAAACAGCCGGATAAACGATCGGTGATGCTGGGCCAGTGATGCACGACACCTGCTTGTTAAACCACAGCTGGCTTGTTGGCACGGGTATACCAGCTGCGATCGCCTCTTGCGCATGCGCTTGATAGTTCATACCGATCGCCAGAAACTTCTGCGGATCGGTGATTGGGGCTTCGAGAATGACGCTCTCCAGCGGGAGCGCCGGTTCATCTGCCGCTTCAATTGAGCCGCGGATCTCGGGCAGATCGTTCAGCAACTGCCGCATTGAGCCATGCGGCGCTATCGCACTTAGATCGACAACATTGGTGCCCACGACTTTGCCCAACCTGGTAATTCCGTTCGCAGTGTACCGAACCAGTTTCATATTCATTCCTCCCATGAACTACTTTTTCGCTACTTTGATAGGGCACTTCAGAACAAGGTACAAAGTATATAATCTAGTTGAAGACCTAGGCACGGTTGGGGTAGACAGCGCTATTACAATCGACGTTCCCATAGCAATTTCAAAATCGGGATGCTCTTTGTTCACGCACAGCGTCCACAGCGAAGAAGATCAATCCGGACCAGATGGATCCGAACGTGAACAGGTGCAAAAGACCGAAAGGTTCATGGAATAAGAGGACGGCCTGCAGGAACTGGAGCGACGGGCCAATGTACTGGAATTGGCCTGCAAGCGAATATGGCATCTGTTTGGCTGCGACTGAGAAAAGCAGCAGCGGTACCGCCGTTACGAATCCAGTAAAAATCAATAGTACGTTGGTAGATGAGTCGCCGCCAAACACCGGTATCCCGTTTTGGGAACTTAGAAATAGCCACGCTATCGCTAGCGGTGCCATGAGAGATGTTTCGATCAGAAGGCCGCAAAGTGGATCCAAAGGAGCAACCTTTCGGATCAAGCCAGCGATGCTGAATGTAAATGCCAGAACCATCGCGATCCACAAGCTGTTGGGGCCTTTTCCAAAAGCAAGGGCGACTACACCCAAAGCAGCCAGGCCGACGGCAAATGTTTAAAGCCGCGTCAAGCGTTCGCCCAGCGCCACGACGCCAAGAACCACGGTTATCAAAGGGGTTATGAAAAAACCGAGACTGGTCTCGAGTATACGATCGTTCAGAACGGCCCAAATATACACGAGCCAGTTCACTCCAATGAGCGCCGCAGTCGCAGCAAACAACCCGACCAGACGCATATCAATCGTCCGGCGTAGCGAGGTCCATCGCCCGAGCAGGCTGACGATAATTGCTAAAAGAAAAACCGACCATAGGACACGATGTGCCATGATCTGGCTCGGCGGCACTGCCTGCAATTGCTTCATGTAAAACGGCATGGCTCCGTAGATCAGATAGGCCAAAGTTGCGTAAACAATACCGGATCGCAACCTTAGTTTCTGACCGGAAACCTCAGGATCTGCCGTCTTTCTCAAGGTAATACTCTTTCGATCAGAAATGCGGATTAACATGCTTGAACTAGTTCATCATCCCTATTAATTTTCCTCCGAAATGACGGGGGGATTACGTCGTCCGATCGACCGTGGTTCTATTGCTGTTGCTACGCATCCTTTAGCCCGACGGCACTTGACCTTCCTTCGCCTCGGCCTTTTCGCTTCCGAAAACAAGTTGAGGTAGCCTAAATTGCCCTATCTGCTAAACCCCTAAAACTGGTATCAGGGTTGGCCAAAGATCGCTGACAGATCGCGACATAATTACTCTTGCTCAAAGGAAGAGCGGGTGCTCTGATCGCCCGCTCTTCGTCACGGAGTCACTACGCTGTTAAAGCGCTCTCAAATCTTTTCACGATCGATGTTGCTCAACGCTAGGATCAACCGCGCCTGTCAAACATTCTCGTTATGTCGCAATGTCAGAATCGAACCTCGAACGAAGCACCTATTTTACGCGGTTGTTCGTAGAAACCGTCGGTACTGAAGGCACCCGGGCGAATAGTCTGGAAGACTTTTTCGTTAGTCAGATTGGTGACCCACAAGCTCGCCTTCCAGGCCTCGCTGTCGGGGGTCCAGAAAATCGAGGCGTTCGTAAGTGTGTAGGAGGGTTGAGAAAAAATGTTCAGGAAATCGTAATATACGCGCGAACTCCAAGAAAGATTTGCGCCTGCGCCGAATGTACCTCCACCCATCGCGGTTGTATAATCCGCTCCAAAGTTGCCCGACCACTTCGGCGCCCTGGTCATCACGTTGTCGGACGCATCGGCGGTAGCAACAATGTTTCCGCCGGTGGCCCGGGGAATAAAACCCTGCGCCGCTGTGAAGTCCTTATAACGGGCATGCGTGTAGGCTACAGCAGCACGAAGTTTGAGGCCGTCAAATGGCGAAATGAAGGTTTCCAGTTCTCCGCCATAAATCTCTGCGTTTGCGGCATTCTGTAGAATGTAAGCTGGGCTATTAGCTGCTCGGGCCTGCAGTTGCAGGTTCTTATAGTCGTAGTAGTAAGTTGCGAGGTTTATCCGTAGCCAGGGCAGCGGGTCAGTTTTCAAGCCCACTTCATAGGCAGTGATTTCTTCAGGAAGAACCGGAGTACTCAACGTCGCAGCCATGTTGTAGACGCCGCTCTTGAACGCCGTGCTGTGAGTCGCATAAACGTTCGTGCGTGATGTAATTTCGTACCGGGCACCGACCTTGTAGTTGAACTTATTAAAGGTTTTGCTGACATCATTTACGACCGTATTTCCGTTCAGAATTTGCGTAAAGCTGCGTTTTTCGGTTGTATAACGTCCGCCAAGCGTAACGAAAAGGCCCCCAGCAAGCTCGTAAGTTCCCTCGCCGAAACCAGCAAATGAGCGACCCGAGAGTTCGGGTTGAAGGTGCGGACCTACCAGGGGACTTGGTGGGGTTGTCGTCGAAAATGGGCTAAGATTAGAATGACCGCCGAACTGATAGAAATATCCGCCGACAAGCCATTGAAACGGGCCCGCGTTTGTAGAGCTCAGTTTGAGCTCAGAGCTTCCAGATTCTGTAGCGAATAAAGCAGGAAAGTTGCCAAAGTCGATATTCGAGGCATCAGAGTCTGTTTCTTGGTACCAGCGGAGATTGAGAAAACCACTAGTCGACTCAAGGTTAACGGTTCCCAGATCGACTGAGACATGTAACGCCGCAGTCCATCGGCGTAAGTCAAGTACTGGAACGCGGGTAAGCGAGGTCTCCCAAGGGCCGCGCGGCAGAATTACACCGGGAAATGCTCGACCTAAGGTGTTTCCATCGATCGGTTGTGGGGCATTTGTCGTGCTCTGCTGATCGAAAAACTCTCCGGTCAAAACCACCTTGACGTTGTCGGCTGGTTTTAGCAGAAGTTTGCTGCGGAGGTCGATGACACGCTGACCGCCCAGCGTTCCGCCGCGCACAAGGTCCTTGATATAACCATCGTTCTTACGGAAGAGCGAGGCGAAGTCGAGCGCCGCCGTTTCACTGATCGGTCCCGTAACATACATTCGCGCGTCGTAGTCTCCGGCATCATTGCGCATACGGCCCACTCGAACTGAGGCCTTGCCACGAAAATCAAAACTCGGGTCAGGCGTGATTACATTAATAAGACCGCCAGTTGCGTTGCGTCCAAAAGTTGTACCTTGCGGACCGCGCAAGACCTCGACGCGCTCGACTTCGACCAGATCAATCCAGTTCGCTGCCGATTCGGGCTGATAAACGCCGTCAACATATGTCGCGATATTTGGCTCGTCACCGATCGAGATGCCGGTCGAACCGACCCCGCGGATCACCGGCTGGAACACGCCCATGTTGCGGCTGCCGATGAATCCGGGAACCACTTGGGTCAATGTGCGAAGGGTCGAAACATCCGCTGCCGCCAAGCCGGCTCCAGTAATGGCGGTGACTGCGACCGGCACATCCTGAAGGCGCGCCTCCCGACGGGTGGCGGTAACTACGATGTCCCCGAACGCCGAAGCCGGTTCTTGTTGCTGCGTCGAGGCAAGCTGAGAGCCCGTAGTTGGAGCCTGACGCGTTTCCCCAGCAGCATCCTGTGCGATCGAAGCCGATGAGCAAAGCATTGCGCCCATGCAAGCACCTGAAAACAACACAAAACGACTCTGGTTATATTCCCGTTTCACGACATCTCTCCCCACTTTTTGACTGCAACTTATTTCAAGTGTCAGCTTACATGCATTCTATATTCGGCGAATAAGCGCAGCACGAATGCTTCCCGCCTCTGGTGCCGACTTCGAACCTTGACAACGGCCCTCTGCACCGGTTTGCTAGAAAACGCAATGTACATTATGCAAAGGAGATCGACTCTCCGCGATTTTCTCAGGTGGGTTAGGGCCTGAATCGACACAATCGACTGTGACGAAGGCACCGGCTGATTACGATGTGCAACTGAAGCTGGACCCCCGCAAAAACTCTGGCGGATTTGGGGCATTCGTGATTCATTGATTGGGTAGGCATCGGAAGTTATGATCCATGGACCCCGAGTCTCTTTTCAGCCTGCATGACCATCTTGAGATGCTGAGCCGTCATGACGATCCGCTTGATGTTCTGGAACGGACCGGGGACTTTGAGTATTTGCGGGTCTGGCTGGTCGATGGGCTGAGTTATGGCGATAGCAGCACGGGCGGTCGTCCGCCGTTTGACCCTGCCGCGATGTTCAAGATCCTGATTATGCAGCCTCAACATAATCTCTCCGATGCCCGGATGGAGTATATGATCCGGCCACCGGCTGAGCTGGATGCGGTTTCTGGGTTTTGCGCTCGGCGATCGCACCACCGACGCAACACCATCCGGCACTTTCGCAACCGGATGACGGAGACCGGAACGCTCAAGCGGGTGATGAAGGCCTTCGACTGGCAACTGCACAAGAAGGCCTACATCGGCATGTCGAGGCAGATCATCGATGCCAGCCTGGTGCCAGCACCCAAGCAGCGCAACACCGATGACGAGCGGCAGGCCATCAAGGATGGCGAGTCGGCGCAGGATATCTGGCCTGATAACCCGGCCAAGGCGGCACAAAAGGAACACAGATGCGCGCTGGACACTCAGGATCGGCGGGAAGGTGCGCTATAAGGATGGCAAGCCGCTGCCGATGTCGCCTTGCCGGTGTTCGGGTATAAAAGCCATATCAGCATCGACCGCCGGTATGGCTAGCCGATCGCATGCTGACCAGTCGCATCCACCGTCGCAAGCCCAAAGGAAAGTCCATGCCAAAGGCCACCGCCCGCGCAAATGCCGCAAGTCCGCGATCCGTGCCAGGATCGAGCATGTGTTCGCGCATCAGAAAAACCGGTTCGGGCTGTTCATCCGCACCATCGGAATCAAGCGGGCTGAGGCGAAACTGACATTGGCCAATCTGGCCTATAACTTCAACCGCCTGATCTCCCACGAACGACGCGCCGTCAAAGCATGAATCTGCCCTGAAACCCTGAAACGGCTATGTGAAATGTCCTATCCGGTGACCGAAAGCCGCCCGCGAGAGCGCCCAGCGCCGCGCTCATACCGTCATCACCGCAACGGCAGCATCAAAACGCCGGTTTTTGCGGGTGCCCAGCTAATCGCCTCGGGGCACCCATGCGACCTGCACTCGCCCCGCTCGACCTTATCCTATTTAGAAGTCGAATTTGACGTTCTCGGGAACGCCGGGGGCGGGATCGTCGGCAACCATCCTCACCCCATCGATTACGATAGGGCTGGCCACCCCGGGCTTTCCATCGTGTTCAATCGCCATGCCTCTCGCGATAACCTGCGGGTTCGCAAATACCTCGTCCAACTCATTGATCGGACCTGCAGGAATCCCTGCACCATCGAGCCGTTCGAAGAGATCGTCCCGGCTCCATTTCGCGGTGATCTCTTCGAGCGCTATGATCAAATCCACGCGGTTGCGGATCCTTTGTGGATTATTGCTGAACCGCTCATCTTCGTGCAGTGTCACGTTCAGTACACGACAAAGCGCAGCAAACTGGCCATCGTTCCCGACTGCGATGATCAGATCTCCATCACGGGTCGGGAACGCTTGATAGGGTACCAAATTAGCGTGGCCATTGCCTACCCGGCGTGGCACTACTCCCGAGGTCATCCAGTTGAGCGCCTGATTACCCATGACGCTGACTTGGGTATCTAGCAGCGCCATATCGATATGTGCGCCGACGTGCATTTCGCGACGCCGGTTCAGTGCTGCCAGAATTGCCACCGCGCTGTAGACCCCGGTGAAAAGATCGGCGGCAGCGATCCCGGCCTTCTGCGGCTCGCGCTCCGGTTCACCGGTCATCGACATGAGCCCGCCCATCGCTTGTGCGATATAGTCATATCCCGGGCGGGCAGCATATGGCCCGGTTTGCCCAAACCCGGTGATAGAACAAGTAATGAGATGTGGATTAAGCGCTGACAACGAGGGATGATCAAGTCCGTATTTCGCCAGCCCCCCGACCTTATAATTCTCGATCATGATATCGGCCCCTCCCGCAAGACGGCGGATGGCAGCCTGACCCTCGGGGATTGTGATATCAATCGCGATGGACCTTTTTCCCCGATTAGCCGAATGAAAATAAGCCGCACCAAGGTTATCGCCACCGTCGGACATTACAAAGGGTGGCCCCCAATGTCGGGTGTCGTCTCCGCTTCCAGGGCGCTCTATCTTGATCACTTCGGCGCCGAGATCTGCAAGCAGTTGCCCGCACCATGGCCCGGCAAGGATCCTGGCAAGCTCAAGCACCCTGATGCCGGCAAGCGGCTTTCCAGATGCTTCGCTTTGTGCGGAGCGCCAGTCACACTGCTTCATTTTGCACCAGCGACCGCTGTATCGATGCGGCAACGCCAGTCCCGCGCAAGGTCTCCTGCGGCCTTTGCCAAAGTGAAAGAGTCTATACCCACCGCTAGGAACCGGGCACCGCCTTCCAAATATTGCTGCACCAGACGCTCATCGCGCGACAGGATGCCGCAGGGAATGCCGGTGGCCCGAATTCGGTCGAGAGCCGCTCCGGTGGCCTGGGCGAGAGCTGAGGCGTTAGCGGGCCCGAGCAGGCCGAGCGAGGCAGCCAGATCAGCAGGGCCGATAAACAGTGCATCAATGCCATCGACTGCCGCAATGGCTTCGAGATTCTTGATCGCTTCGGCCGTCTCGATCTGGGCGATGATACACAGTTGCTCGTTCGCGTCTGCCACATAAGCGGGAAAGCGGCCCCAGCGTGCGGCACGCGCACCACCGATCCCGCGATCGCCGTCCGGCGGATAGCGCGAAGCCTTTACGATTGAAGCTGCTTGCGTTGCGTTATCAACCATCGGAACCATGATCGTCTGTGCACCTAGGTCCAGGATCTGGTGGATCGTCACCGGATCGTGGCCAGGAACGCGCACGATTGCTGAGCAGTCCGATACGGTGTCAACCGCGCGCAGTTGATGGGCAATCCCTGGCAGCGTCTGCGCGCCGTGCTCGGCATCGATCAGAACCCAATCGTAGCCAAGACCTGCGCAGATTTCCGCGATGTCGGGATTGGCGAGCGCGAGCCAGAAGCCCAGCTGCGGCAAGCCGTCACTGAGTTTATTCTTGAAGTGGTTTTGCGGTGTCAGCATCGCCCTGCCTCAGATAAACCGGAAGCCTATGGCACCCAACGGCCCGAAATCGGCGCTGAACACATCACCCGGGCGGGCTTCGACAGGGCGGGTGAACGAACCACCGAGCACCACTTCGCCCGCCTCGAGCGTCTGGCCCCATGGCGAGAGCCGGTTGGCTAGCCACGCCACGCCGATTGCCGGATTGTTGAGCACGCCCGCAGCAACCCCAGTCTCCTCGATCACACCGTTCCGGGTCAGCAGCGCACTGACCCAGCGCATGTCGATCTTGTCAGGTCGCATCGGCAACCCTCCCATGATAATCCCGGCGTTGGCGGCGTTGTCACTTATAGTGTCCTGCACTTTGCGACGCCCCCCGGTTTCGGGGTCAGTAGGAAAGGTGCGGCTGTCAATTACCTCCACTGCGGGAATAACATATTCGGTCGCCCGGAGTACGTCAAAGATGGTCGCGCGGGGCCCTTCGATCCTTCTGCCCAGCACGAAAGCAAGCTCGACCTCGACCTTGGGAGTGATAAACCGTTCACAAGGCACGTCGCTTCCTTGCTCAAACACCATATCATCGAGCAGTGTGCCGTAATCGGGTTCGGTAATTCCGGCAGCTTGCTGCATCGCTCGCGACGTCAAACCAATCTTGTGGCCGATGACCTTTCTCCCAGA
This sequence comes from Sphingobium sp. KCTC 72723, assembly GCF_014280435.1. NCBI lineage: Bacteria > Pseudomonadati > Pseudomonadota > Alphaproteobacteria > Sphingomonadales > Sphingobiaceae > Sphingobium > Sphingobium sp. KCTC 72723. The sequence continues at coordinate 2,891,540 of NZ_CP060388.1, forward strand.
CGCGAGCTTAAGGTCTACCCATCGTTTGCTGATGCGATAGCCGTCGGCAATGGACATTTCCGGACAGCGCTGTGAGAACTGGCGGATCTGCTGACGCGACTGTTCGGCCTGATCGAGTTCAGCCGCAAAAACGCCGACTTCGGCTTCGCTGAGACCCGCCCCGACCATGCCGGGTCCGTCACTGCGGCGGTCCATAAATTGCTCCTCATCCCCGATCTGTATTGGCAAACGCATTGCACAGTTATAAACGCTAGTCTATAGCCCGGCGGCAGAACAGACCGTACTTGGCAGAACGACACTTGATTTGGAGGAGAGGCATGATGGCAGGCGATACGAGCGTGAGAGAAGAGAAAATAACCGGTCGCGGACTGACTTCTCACACCCTGCTTGCCGGCGACCGGAGCAAGCCTGCTATTCTTCTGCTGCATGGAGCAGGGCCGGGTGCCCATGCCGGTTCCAACTGGCTCCACCTCATGCCCGACTTGGCGGAGAATTTCTTCGTGATCGCGCCCGACCTAATTGGCTTTGGGCAGTCAGTTATACCTGAACCTTGGCCAGACAACGTAATGGCGTGGATCGGAACGCGAGTTGAACAGTGTTTCGGCTTGCTTGAAGCGCTTGGGATCGAAAAGGCCCACGTCGTCGGCAACTCGATGGGCGGTGCGCTCACCTTGCAGATGATGAGCGAAGAGCCCGACCGTATCGATCGTGTGGTCCTGATGGGGTCGATCGGCGCACCTGGCCCGCGGACTCCGGAACTAATCCGTCTGCTTTCCTTTTATTCCGATCCTCGGCCGTCCCGTTACCGCCAGCTGATGCACAGTTTCGCGCATGATGCCGACAAATTCGAAGGCATGGAGGAGATCGTCAGTAACAGGTACAAGATTGCCACCGATCCCGAGATTATGAAGACTGCGGTCAAAATGATCGATTCGATGAAGCAGGGAATGGAGGGGCTTAATATGCCGCCGTCGATGCTTTGCAAGATGCCGCATAAGGTTTTGATCTTCCACGGAAGGCAGGACCGCATCGTTCCGCTCGACACCAGCCTGTACCTTATAGAGCATCTGAAGCATGCCGAACTGTACGTACTCGACCGGTCGGGCCATTGGTCGCAGCTCGAGCGCTGGGACGTCATGCGCCCGATGATGGAAATACATTTCGGCGCGCGCACCTTCTGATGCTTCCGTTGTTCCGGCATCGGGTTGCCGGGCGGGCGTGATGCTCTGCATTCGTTTGTCTGGTTCGGCGTGGGGGTGACCAATATGGCCCAGACAGCGGCCTCGGCATTTTGGCAGTTCTCGCTGGATCTGTATGCTAGGCCGCACGTGTCCACGCTGTGCCTCGCGTTGCAGGATAAACATGGCTTCGATGTCAACCTGTTGCTGTTCTGCCTGTGGTCGGCTCAGGTTTCCAAAGTGGCGCTCGATAGTTCCGAGATCAGTGAGCTTCTTGACAGAATATCGCCGCTCAATGACAACCTTGTGCATCCCGTGCGAAGCGCCAGGCGATGGGTTCGCCTGTGCATCGCCGGATCGCCGGAGACCGATCCTGCCGTTGGACTGGTCAAGGTCTACGCGTCGCTGAAGGCGGTCGAACTGCAATCGGAACGCCAAGTCCAGTCAGCGCTGGCCGGTCTTTCGCGGCAAACTGCCAACCGGGATCGGACCACACAACAAAGCGCTGCATCGGCGAATTTATGCATTTACCGTCAGGTAATCGCGGCACCCGACGCAGCGGCCGTCCTGTTATCGCAATTGGTCTTTATGGCTTTCGCGCCACCTATCAAACCCGGCGTTTCGCTGACATGATACTGAGGGACAAGCTCGAAATTTTCATCGCTGGGTCAATCATCCTTGCCTTGATTTAGGCCGCATCTTTCCCGTCCACGCGGCTAATAAACGAACCTGGTGGCACAGTTACCTTAAACGGGTGCGTCAAACACCGCCTTACCGGTCGTGGGATCGAATGGCACCGAAAGATTGTGGTATACAATCAGCCATTTTCCGTTGACCTTGCGGTAACAGTCGACCTGCCGGAAAACCCAGTCCTGAACTTTGTTCATAGCGATATTGGTGAACACGACCCGCTGGGTACTGAAAGCATAGGCGATGTCATGATCTGTACTGATAGACATTTTAAGGATCGTAGCTCGCAGATCTTTAGTTCCCGCAAAGAGCGTGGTCGCCGCGGTGGCCACCGCTTTGCTGCCTCGGGCCTGGCCTGGAAAGAATGCATCCATCACAGCGTCAGGCGCGAAATCTTTCAAAAATTCCTCTGCGGTCTGCGCAGCAGCCATGTCTTGCTCGATCTTCAGAATCTTTGCCTCATCGGGATTTTCTGCAGCGTGAGCGGTGCTCGCAACTGCAAGCAGCAAAGGCAGGAACGCTGCTCGGATGGATTTCATCACGCATCTCCACATCTTGTTGCGGTCAAATGACTGGTGCAGTCTATTCTAAAATGCAGCAAGTATACAAGAATTGAGCGAACCTTCCGAACCGGTCGGCGGGCAGGCTCCGCCTCGCTTCTTGACCGGCACCAAGATCAGGTGCCCTCAACGATAAATGCCGCACTGGTAGAGGCAGAAAGCCTCATCGAAGCCAGTTTTTGATATTCGTCGGATCGGTACCAGCTCTGAGCCTCCTCAAGAAAAGCAAACCGGATAATCACTGCTCCCTTCGGAGGCGATCCTTCCAGAGTTTCGGCGACGACCGGGCCGGCCATGAACGAAACGCCCTGCGTCCCAAGCAGATACTGAGCCTGTTCCTTATATTGATTCATCAACTCCGGATTCGAAATTTCCCCGGTCACGATGACGACATAAGCTGCCATATTAGTATCTCCTTGCCTAAGCTTTCGGCCCATTGTCATGAATTCAGTCCGCAAAGATCGAAACCCATCGCTCGAGCACGGTAAGCTAACATGCTCGGGAAACTATCCGTCATCGGTTAAATTTAAACGGGATACAACGGTTAGGCGAAACTTCTCTATCATGGCTCCTGGTTGCCTATTACCAGATATGCATCTCCGGCATTCAGTCGAAAAAGCGGTTGCTTGGGCGGGGGAGGCCCAAATGGTCACGCAGCGTCGTGCCTTCATACTCGGTTCGAAAAAGGCCGCGCCGCTGAAGTTCCGGGATGACTTGATCCACGAAAAGGTCGAGCCCTTCAGGCAAAAAAGGAAACATGATATTGAAGCCGTCGGCCCCAGACTCGTACAGCCACTGCTCCATATCGTCGGCGATCGACGCCGGCGTGCCTACGAACGCGAGACCGGCATAACTCCCAGCGGTCGCCGCCAGTTGCCGAATGGTCAGAGTCTGTGTTCTGGCCATCTCCAGCAATCTGTCGCGAGCGGTCTTGCTGGCATTCGTTTCGGGAATTTCGGGCAACGGGCCATCGGGATCAAAGCCCGAAACGTCAAAGTTCAGCGCACCCGACAGCGAATGGATGCCGCTGTCATAATGGACCAGGCTGTCAAGATGCGCTCGCTTGGCTCGTGCTTCCTCGATCGTATCGCCCACCACGACAAAGGCGGCAGGTAGAATCTTGAGAAGGCCGGGATCGCGTCCGACTCTTCTCATCCTGTCCTTGACGTCTGCATAGAAGCGCTTGGCGCCTTCGAGCGTGTTTTCGGCCCCGAACACGGCTTCTGCCGTCTCGGCGGCGAGTTGGCGGCCCGGTTCGGAAGCACCTGCCTGCACAATTACGGGCCAGCCCTGCACGGGGCGCGCGATGTTGAGTGGGCCGCGCACCGAAAAATGCGCTCCCTTGTGGCGGAGCACATGGAGCCGATCCGGATCAAAATAGATGCCGCTTTCAGCGTCGCGGACAAATGCGTTGTCGGCGAAGCTATCCCAAAGTCCGGTAACGACATCGTAAAATTCGCGCGCACGGGCGTATCGCGCAGCATGATCGGGCTGGTCTTCATAGCCAAAATTCTTCCCATTGTCGGGATTGGCTGTCGTAACAACGTTCCATCCTGCGCGTCCGCCGCTTAAATGATCGAGCGACGCAAACCGCCGCGCGACATGGAATGGCTCCTCGAAGGTTGTCGACGCAGTAGCGACTAAGCCGATCCGTTCCGTCACCCCGGCAAGCGCCGAGAGCAAGGTAAAAGGCTCGTATGACGTGACGGTATGGCTACGTTTCAAGGCTTCAACCGGCATATTGAGAACGCCTAGGTGATCGGCCATGAAAAAAGCGTCAAATTTGCCCTCTTCAAGCTTCTGGGCGAAGCGCTTCAAGGCAGCAAAATTGAAATTGGCGTCATGTATCGCGCCGGGATAGCGCCATGCTCCTGTATGCATACTAACTGGGCGCATGAAAGCGCCGAGGTGAAGCTGTCGAGAGTGAGCCATGTTCAATTTCCTGTAACCCGCTGGTAGGTGCGCCGATGATCTGCGCGCTCGGCGTGACCGTCACAACGGTACAAATGATCGAGATGCTTCCAAGGCGACAGATCTTACGCCGTTTCCCTGATTTATGCGGTCCGGATCCAAACTGGGATCCGCACTTGGTTGACAGCGGCGTCCCAAAATCATATGGGAAACGCGATGCACAGTATGCAAAATAAAATGCAATTGCAAGATGCTATAGCTCAGCAAGGAGATAGGACATGAGTGCTTTTGCGCGATACGTCTCCTTTATCCGGTGCTCGGCGCCAGCAATGTGGAACTCCCCGACTTTGCTCCTTTGCGTCGCGTCCGTCTGCTGGGCTATGAACCCAATTATTGGGCGGGCGGTGCGCGACCTTGCGTCTCCTTTGTCACTCGCATTCTGGCGGTGGATGGTCGCTTTTTTGTGCGTGCTACCCTTCGCCTGGCGTCATCTCAAGGTTGACGTCCAAACGCTGCGTGCTTCCTGGCTCCTTGTCACGCTGCTCGGTTTTTTCGGTGTCGGGCTGTTTGCCTACATCGTCTACAGCGGCCTGCAATACACTACCGCTACAAACAACCTGCTGTTGCAATCGATCATGCCGATCATGATCCTTTTGATGCCGACGGTGCTGTTTGGGGAGCGGCTGCTACCCCTCCTCGCTTTAAGCGCTGCGATGTCGTTCGCGGGGATCATGTGGATCGTGACCAAGGGTCATCCCTTCAATCTAGTAGGGGGCATCTCGGTCAATCGCGGGGACTTGCTTTCCGTGGCAGGGGTATTTCTCTATTCGGCTTATGCCACCTTCCTTCGCAAGGTTCCGGCTGTACACCACCTCTCATTGCTAGCGGCGCTGTTCGCGATCGGCGCCGGCTCGCTGGCACTTCCCTACATCTCCACGCTGGCCAGAAATGGCCTGTCGATGCCGCCAATGAAACTGGCGGCGGCCATACTGTATGTCGGAGTTTTCCCTTCGCTCGTTGCTTACGCTCTTTTTAACCGTTCGGTGACGCTGATCGGATCCGTTCGTGCCGGGGCCTACATGAACCTCCCGCCAGTCTTGGGTGTGGGCCTTGCGATGCTGCTTCTTGGCGAAGGCATTGCATCCTATCATTTCATTGGTGCCCTTCTAATCATCGGCGCGATCGCCGTTTCACGCGGGTACCGCCCCAGAGCCAACGCGTGATCAGACCAAGAAAGTACTAGATATGACGGTCGGACGAGGCAATCTGGAGTATAGTGATATTTATCGTCGGGCCTCCGAAGACCCGGTGGGTTTTTGGGCGGAGGCCGCGCGCGCGATCGACTGGTTCGTTAAGCCCCGGCTTGTTTACGATGAACAGAAGGGTTGGTTTTCCGACGGGATCCTCAACACTTGTCATAATTGTCTAGACAGGCATGTCGACGCTGGTCGTGGCGATGCGGTAGCGCTGACCTATGACAGCCCAGTCACCGGCGCACTACGATCCTTCACCTATTCGCAACTTTTGTACGAAACCGGGCGGGTGGCAGCGATGCTAGCCGCGCTGGGTGTGACCAAGGGCGATCGCGTCGTCATCTTCATGCCGATGATACCTGAGACGGCATTCGCGATGCTGGCCTGCGCGCGTCTCGGGGCGATCCATTCCGTGGTGTTCGGCGGATTCGCCGCGCCGGAGTTGGCCAAGCGTATCGACGACGCCAAACCGAAGCTTATCCTGACCGCTTCGTGCGGGATAGAGGGCACACGGGCGATCGCCTACAAGCCACTGGTCGATGAGGCTGTTGCTCTTTCGTTGCAGGGTATCCAGCATGTCGTCCTTCTGCAGCGCGACCGGCTGGCTGCCGATCTTGATCATGCCCACGATATCGACTGGCAGGAATTGCGCAGCCGCACCGCCGGTGAACCTCAGCCTGCCTGCGCGCCGGTAGGCGCGACCGATCCGCTTTATATCCTCTACACGTCGGGGACGACAGGAACGCCTAAGGGTGTCGTAAGAGAAAACGGCGGCAACGCGGTGGCGCTCTCATGGTCCTTGGCAAATGTCTATGGAATTGGCCCGGGCGACGCCTTCTGGGCTGCATCCGACGTCGGCTGGGTCGTGGGCCACAGCTATATCGTCTATGGCCCGCTGTTGGTTGGCGGGACAGCCATCCTGTTCGAGGGAAAGCCGGTCGGAACGCCCGATGCCGGCACCTTTTGGCGGACGATCGTGCGCAACAAGGCAAAGGCTTTTTTCACCGCGCCCACTGCCATTCGGGCGATTCGCAAGGAAGACCCTGAAGCGAAATTCCTGAAGGACATCGGCACCGGTGATTGCCGTGTGATCTTCCTTGGCGGCGAACGTGCTGACCCCGCGACCATCGCCTGGCTCGAACGAGCAAGTGGATTGCCGGTCATTGATCACTGGTGGCAGACCGAATTGGGATGGCCGGCCATTGCATCGTGTTTTGCCATAGGCGACTTGCGTCGTAAACCGGGCAGCGCTGGACATGCGGTGCCCGGATATGAATTTGCTATCCTCGATGACTATGGCAGTCCAGTGGACGATGGCGAAAATGGCAATGTTGTTATTCGCGCGCCCCTTCCGCCTGGTGCCTTCCGTACATTGTGGAACAACCCGGCCGGATTTGCCAAAAACTTCGCCAGTTTCCCCGGCTTCTACGAAACCGGTGATTCCGGCTATCGCGACGACGCCGGCTTTCTCCACATCATGGGACGTACCGATGACGTCATCAATGTCGCGGGCCATCGCCTTTCTACCGGACAGATGGAGGAGATTGTGGCGCGACTCCCTGATGTTGCCGAGTGCGCGTTGGTCGGCGCGAAAGATCCTGTCAAAGGCATGGTTCCTGTTGCATTCGTAACCACGCGCAGAGGTTCGGCCGATGATGGGATAATTTCCAAGCTCGCGATCGACGCTGTTCGCGCCGAGTTGGGTGCCGTGGCGGCACTGAAAACCGTTTACGTTGTCGACCAATTGCCAAAGACGCGCTCTGGCAAGATTCTCCGGAACCTTTTGCGGAGGATCGTCGATCAGGAACCTTTCACTCTGCCGCCGACAATAGACGACGCCGATATACCCCAGGCCATCGCCTTGCGAGTGAATGGCGCCTGATCATTGTTTACGTGGCCGCGAACATCCCGGTCAAACCGGAAGAACCGATTTAACGCGGTGCCCCGCTCCGAGCTTGAACTCCACCCAGCGGCGAACCCTCAGAAAAAGGCCTGCAGACCCGTCTGAGCGCGTCCCAGAATCAGCGCATGGACATCATGCGTACCCTCATAGGTATTAACCGTCTCCAGGTTCATCATGTGGCGTATAACCTGATAATCCTCTGAAATACCGTTGCCGCCATGCATGTCGCGGGATTGGCGGGCGATGTCGAGCGCCTTCCCGCAATTGTTGCGCTTCAAGATAGAAATCATCTCGGGCTCCATCCGCCCCTCGTCGAAAAGGCGACCGACACGCAACGAGGCCTGCAGTCCCAGCGCAATTTCGGTCTGCATGTCGGCAAGCTTCTTCTGAAACAGCTGGGTCTGCGCGAGCGGCCGCCCAAATTGCTTGCGGTCCAGGCCATATTGGCGCGCGGCATGCCAGCAGAACTCAGCTGCGCCCAACACACCCCAGCTAATGCCATAACGAGCTCGGTTCAGGCAGCCAAACGGCCCGCCGAGGCCCTCGACATGCGGTAACAGCGCTTCCTCGCCGACCTCGACCTCGTTCATGATGACCTCCCCAGTAATAGAGGCGCGAAGCGACAGCTTGCCACCGATCTTGGGCGCCGACAGTCCTTTCGTTCCCTTCTCCAGGACGAAGCCGCGGATATTGCCACCGTGCGCATCGGACTTCGCCCAGATTACGAATACGTCAGCGATCGGCGCGTTGGATATCCAGGTCTTCGCACCGTTGATCCGGTAGCCGCCCTCGATCTTTGTCGCGCTGGTAGTCATGCCGCTGGGGTCAGATCCGGCTTGGGGCTCTGTCAACCCGAAGCAGCCTATCCATTCTCCCGACGCGAGTTTCGGCAGAAATCCGCGCTTCTGTTCTTCCGAGCCATAGGCAAAGATCGGGTGCATCACAAGCGACGATTGCACCGACATCATCGAGCGATACCCCGAGTCGACGCGCTCCACCTCGCGTGCAATTAACCCGTAGGCGACATAACCGACTCCTGCGCCGCCATACTCGGGCGGAACCGTGGGACCAAGCAGTCCAAGCTCCCCCATCTCGCTGAAAATCGCAAGGTCCGTCCGCTCCTCTCGGAACGCGTCAATGACACGCGGTTGTAGCCGCTCTTGCGCGTAGCTCCGCGCAGCATCACGGATCATGCGTTCGTCACTGGTGAGCTGGTCGTCAATAAGAAAGGGATCAATCCATTGAAAGCTCCCGTGTACTTGTAGCTCAGGTTCGCTCATTTCCGGACCTTTATTTTATTGCTCATTAGAATAGAAGCTTGGCCCGAAACTGCCCTATCGAAGCACTCCTCCAGAGACAATTCCAAATGCATTTGGTCGACCATATCAAAGTTTTTTTGAAAGCGGCATATGAATTATTTTTCGGCTTCAGTGGCACTGTTCCCATCAGGCTGAACAAACTGGCATTGTTGCGCTGATGGAGCCGATTGTCGAGCAGAGTGCTTTGACGATCAAATGTTTGACGCGACCCGACCGGTCGCTACAGCGCGACCATGTCTTTTTTTAAACGCCTTGATGCAAAGCGATTCCGCCCAACAGACCTTGTCAGTGGCGCCTGGAACGTCCGTGAGCAGCATGTAGCACCCGCATTAGGTTTGCTCGCTCATGCTATTGAACTTGACCATGCAGTTCGTCGTGACAGCATACTGACGATGGCTCGCGTTTCCTACGACATCCTCGGCACTCTGCCGATCGATGAATTCGAAATTGACGTGTCGGTGATCAGGCCAGGACGGACCATCGAGCTGGTCGAAGCGCGTCTAAGCCACGCCGCGCGAGCCATTGTGATCGCACGGGCGTGGCTTCTTCAAACGCCGGATACGTCCGCCATTTCTGGAACACCGGTGTTGGCTATCCCAACCCCCGAGACCTTAGCCTTGTGGAAGCCAGAGACATTGTGGCGGGGCGGATTTGTCCGATCTATCGAGGTTCGTCGGTCATTGCTCGGAGTAGGCCGCGCCTGGTCCCGAAAGTTCAGCGGAGCATGGCTGAAACTTGCCGACAGGTGGTGCTCAGCGAGCCAAATGCCCATCTGCTCAACGAACGGTTCATACTGATCGTAGCTGTATAAATGCCCGCCACCGTGAAGCGACAATGCTTTGGCGATAACCAGCGAAGTTACTCCGGAACCTAGTTCCACAACATTTTTCGGTTGTCGGACTTCAATCTCATCAACAATCCTGTGAAGAAGGTAAGTGTCTGCTTTCCAGCTGCCAAGATGAGGCAAGGCGTCCTGTTCAAGGTTTATACGCTCAAGAACAGCATTTTTTTCAGCTTTGTTTCCCCCATAAAGGCTTTTCAACAGCCAAGGCCATTGGATGAGCGCAAAGAATAGCTGGAACAGGGTCTCGCCCTTTGTGCGCGCGGTGCCTGTTTCCCGCGGCATCTTTTTGGCCAGCATGCCGGTCAGATTTTTGGTCGTCAACTTTCGTCACCTTCGTTATGGATAGCAGTCCAGTGAGCGAGGCAGCAGCCAGTTACCGAGTGTCATCTTAGGCAAACCCACCAATGTATGGCGCTCTACACAGCAAGTCGTCCGACCCTCGATGATCAGGAGCAAATCTCTTCTCCCATGCTCGTCCCTCTAGAAGCTGGACTGGCGCCCTAAAAAGCCGAGAATTGCGGCAGAAAAGGCGTCGTTTGCATCGCCTGCAACCATATGCGTGGCATCGATAATGTCGGTATATTCAGCATGCGGTGCCAGTTCGCGCAGATGTTCGACAGCGCCTTCCGAGACAAGATCACTGGATCCGCCCCTGATCAGATGCAGCGGTAGCGTCAAATTAGCGGCAGCCTTGTATAATATATTGACTTGCTGCTCCTGATGCGCGGTGTCGCAGCAATGTGCAGCCACCATATTGCGAATAAATGCTGGATCCCAGTGCCAGTAATAGCGGCCATCCTCTTTCTGCCGGAGATAGTGCCGTAGGCCATCGCCCGCTCTGCGCTTGCGACGATGTGGCATGTAGCGCGCAATGACTTGTGCAGCTTCTTCCGGAGACGAAAAGCCAGTCTCGACATGTTCTTGCATGAAGCTGACCACCCGCATCACGCCGCCCGGCTCGATACGCGGGGCTATATCTACAAGAGTGAGCGATGCGAAGCTGCCTGGGGCGAGGTCTCCTTCTGCTATCATTCCGGCAAGGCCGCCGAGGGAGGCGCCTACCAGAGCCGGTTTGCGATCCATTCCTGATGCTACCGCGACGAGATCGGCCGCAAAGTCGCGCACGTCATACGCACCTGCGCTCGACCAGTCGCTGTCGCCATGCCCACGCATGTCTATAGCGATAGCGCGAAACCCCGCCTCGACCAGATCTTGCACTACCCGCTTCCAGGCGCGGCGAGTCTGACCCGCCCCGTGGGCAAGCAAGACGGGCATCGCCCTGCATTCGCCCTTCACTTCAGCAGCCAGGCTGATACCAGCGGCTCCATCGATTTTGCAGTTCTTCCCGGTCATCCACCAGTCTCGATCCTGCAGGCCCGATTGAAGATAAACCCCTTAGTCCATTTTTGGCTCTGCCTTTGCGCCACTTCAGGACGTTGCATCCACTCACGCGCGAAGAATTGAGAGGGTCGTTCTATCGTCCTGAGTTCGTGCTTCACAGAAGCTGATTGCGCGCCTGTGCATGAAGACGAGGGTCGGTCTGTTCCTGAGCGGTCGATCGCGATCATCTATTTCCTTTCCCCAGTCGTGGGACGGTAGTCAGGTAGTTTGGGAGATCCCACGCCTTCCCGGTCAATCTTCTTGGCCGCATCGCCCACGCGTCGAACTGGTTCGCGAACGGCGCGGGCGGTTTCGGCGATTTGTTGCGCATCCCCTTCCAATTGCCTGATCCGGGGCCGTGCGTGCGAAATGGATAGGCCCAGAGACCGGGCTTTGCCTTCGGCATCATGCAAGGGCCGGCCGAGGCTGTCGTGAAGACCGCCCCGCGATGCCTCGAGCCTCAGGCGAAGCCTCTCCGCGTCGTCTCCCGCCCGAGCCATTACATTCCCTAGAGAATGGATCCTGTCTTCCTGCAGGGCCTCCCCCGCGATTTGACTGACATCGCTTTTCCAGTTCCGCGAGCGCAGCGCGAGTTGGCCAAGACGTTCCTCGATGGATCGCTGACCGGCAGGGTCCAGTTTCTTTGAGATGCTATCGGCACCTGACGATATCTTGGCGATCATCTCGCCTGGATTGAGGTCGCCGCTGAGGAGGCCGCCGGTCTTCACTGGTACAAGCGGGAATGGCTGTCCCGCTTGAACTGTAAGTGCTGGTTCACGCTTGTTGCTTCCCGCCAGGCTTATCTCTGCCGATCCATCGAAGAATGATTTATCGACCGACGCTGTCACGCCGCGATGGAGTAAGATGTCCTTGGTAAGGACGAACCGGACCACGACCGTATCCGGATTTGAAGGTTGGAGCCGGACCTGGGTTACTTTCCCAACGGGAACACCAAGAAGGTTGACGCCCGATCCGATTTGAACGCCGTCGACCGATTGTTTAAACTGCACCTCATACGTGGCCCCGTCAGCCTCACGTGACTGGATGAGCCACAGGGTGAACCCAATGACGGCGGTTATGAGCAGGCCGACAACAAGGCTCACCTTCAACCAGTTCGAACGCGTTTCCATGTGACCTAGAAATCCTGGAGCCGGTAGCGCGACAAATGAGCTTTTAATTTTCGCGAGATTTGGAACGTGATCACCGCCGCTTCACTCGTTCGCCAATTGCCAGGGCAATGGAAAGCACCGCCAGCAGCCCGGCGATGATCGGTTCCGAGGCGAAAAGGATTGCAGCACATATTCCCAATGCTGCGGGGTAGAGCTGGGGAGTGGCTCTGCTGTTGCGCTCATCGCCGCGCAATCGTTCAAGATCCCTGGGTGCGATACTGACGGTGATCGATCCGGTACGCGCAACTCTCTCGATCTGTCCCACCAGGCTCGGCGTTGACAAGGCGGCTCTTCCAAGCGCTGCAAACAGCTTGCCCGCTTCGCCACGCAATCGCGCCGGACTCGTTCGCTCGCGCATCAGTTCCTTTGCCAACGGAGCCAGTTCTCGAGTGATGTCGAATGTCGGATCGATGCGCCGGACAAATCCCTCTGCCGTGAGCAGCGTCCGGAGCACCAGTGCCAGATCGGGCGGGAGCGCGAGATGAAAGTCGCGCAGTATCGCAAAGACGATTTGGAAAATGTCGGTAAGGTCAATTTGCTCGAGCAGGACATTGCTGAAACGGTTGATCAGTTCGGCCAGGGCCTCTTCCAGCCTGACACGGTCAACATCAGGGTCGCCCGCCCAAAGCAGCAGAATATCGACGACCCCGCCTGTGTCCTCCGCCGCGATCGCCAGGCCAAGCCGTACCAATTCTTCCCGGCGTCGTGGCAGAAGCGTCCCCACCGCTCCGAAGTCGATAAGCCCCAGCGTTCCGTCCTCCAGGAAAAAGACGTTGCCGGGGTGGGGATCGGCGTGGAAATGACCATTGATGACGATCATGTGGAGGATCGCCTGCGCATAGGTGCTGGCGAGGCTAATGAGATCAAGGTCGCTTTGCCGCGCCGCCTCCAGATTGCTTGCCGGAACGCCTCGAAACCGCTCCTGTATGTTGACACGCCTGCCGGACAACTCCCAGTCAAAGCGAGCCGTTCGCACGCCGAAAGCTTTGAGATACTCTCCGATCGTATCGCTGGCGCGAGCTTCCGCGCCAAGGTCCATTTCCCGATCGATACTTTCAGCGAAGTGGCGCAGCAGTTCGTCCGGCTTTAGTCGCGCGATCTCGGGGATGCGGCGCTCTGCGATCCGGGCGACGCGGCGCAGCAGCCGAAGGTCGGCGTCGACAATCCGCTCGATCCCGGGACGACGGACCTTGACGATAACGTCCCGGCCGTCGAGCAGCGTTGCTGCATGGACCTGAGCGATCGAGCCGGCCGCAATCGCTTCGTCTTCAAAGGAGGCGAAATAGCTTTCCACAGTTCCGCCGATCGCCTCTTCGATAAGTGGTTGCACGGTGGCGAACGGCAGCGGCGGAACCCGGTCCTGAAGTTTCGAAAGCGCATCGATCCAATCGGGCTCCAGCAGATCACTTCGCATTGCAAGAATCTGCCCGAACTTGACCGCTGCAGGACCGATATCTTGCAGCAGCGCAACGACTGCTTCTGGTCGAGCGCTATCAAATGGTTCCTCACCACCCAGTCTGAGACCTAGCCGGGAGGCCATTCCCTTGAGGCCGTGTCGCCCGAACAGAAGCAGGATTTGTGCGAACCGCTCCCGCTCCTTCAATGCGACCGCTTCAGGCCCGTCCATCAAATGAGGATCAGCCATCATTATGTGCCTTGAGCGTGGGGACGCGACCTCGGCGGAAGCCAGCTTGCGTTTCGAGTTGATCCACGACCTTGTCGAGGTGAAGGATCGCCCTATCCAATGCTTCCAGTTCTTCCGCGGTCAAGCTGCCGAAGGTCTTCGCCACAATGCCATCGTAGAGTGGCAGGGCCTGCTCCAGCATCGCCCTGCCTGCGTCCGTGATTTCCACGAGCTTTACACGACGGTCCTCTTCAACGGGCGAGCGCGTGACCAGATCATTCTGCTCCAACCAGTCAATCGCCTGGGTTACCGTGCGCGGGGCCTGATCGAAGAAGCTTGCAATATCGGTTGAGCGGCTGGGTTGCTCGGCGAGATATACCAGCAGCTTAAGACGGGCCATCGATGCTCCTTGGGACGCAAGGTGCGTGTCGATCAGCCGCCGCATTCTGTACCAGGTCCAGCCAAAGGCCGTCGCGAGTGCGCGCAAATGAACTTCCTGAGGTTCCATATGTTATGTCCTTGCTCAATCTTCGATGGCATGGCAAGGGGAGAGGATAAAGTTATGACTGCGACGAAGCTGGCACCTCTTGGCCCATGGCGTGCCATTGCTCGATCATCATCGTGAGACCCCAATGCTTGACCATGCCAAGGTTCAAGATATGCGCTGCGTGGCGTTGATGCCAGCAGGAGCCGAAATCGTCCGCTGCTCAATTCCCATGCTGCTAGTGCGATGATCGCGGCAGATTGGCATATTGACGAGGGTGGCGGCCCGACTCTGCATGTGAGCGGTGACTGGACTTCGCTTGCTTTGGGCGATGCGGCAGGGCGCCTGGGTGCCCAGTCGGCCGGGAGTCTAGACGTGCAGCGTCTCGATCTTTCTGCTCTGGGGCGGATCGACACTGCCGGTGCCCTCCTGCTTTTGCGGTCCATGGCTCCAGACGCCGATATAGACTTTGGCGAAAGAGAGGATTTGCAAAGGCTGATAGACCTTGTTCGACCTGCCCTTGAACAAGATACGGCCGGTAAGGCTGGCGTCACTGGTGTTCTGGGATTTTTCGAGCGCTTCGGCCGTCAGGTAGTCGGGATCGCCGATGACGCCTACCAGATGCTGGTGTTCACTGGGCAGCTTATTGTGGCGCTCGGCCGTACCCTTGGCGATCCTCGCCGACTGCGCATGACGCCGCTTGTCGCGTTCATGCAGGACGCGGGCATTAATGGGCTTCCGATAGTTTTTATCATGACCTTCTTCATCGGCGCGGTCATTGCGCTCGTTGGCACCAACCTTTTGACAACGCTTGGCGTTGAGGTGTTCACGATCCAGTTGGTGGGCGTGGCCATCCTGCGCGAGTTCGGCGTGGTGATCACTGCCATCCTTCTGTCTGGACGTTCCGCATCTTCCTTTGCCGCTCAGATCGGTTCGATGCGGATGAACCAGGAAACCGATGCGATGCAGGTTATGGGCGTGGACCGCTTCGATGCGCTGGTAATCCCGCGCATCTTAGCCGCGCTTCTCATGATGCCTCTTATGACCTTCTGCGCGGATATCGGCGGTCTTGCTGGCGGACTCTTGGTCAGTTGGGTGACGATTGATATCAGCCCGGTCTTCTTCATCCAGCGTACGCTCGAAACGGTGGACATTAAGCATTTCTGGATAGGCATGTGCAAAGCGCCGTTTCTGGCTCTGATCATCGCTGCTGCGGGCTGTCGGCATGGCCTTATGGTCGGCGGCGACGTCCAAAGCCTTGGTCAAAATGTGACGTCCGCGGTCGTCCAGTCAATCTTCATGGTCATTATGTTCGATGCGATTTTCGCGGTTATCTTCATGGCGCTCGATCTGTGAGGGCGCTTGTGGAAACCGATGCCGAAGACGTGCCCATTCGCGTCAAAGGCCTGCGCACGGCTTTTGGCGACAAGGTCATCCATGAGGATCTCGGCCTTGAGGTCAAGCGCGGTGAGATATTGGGTGTGGTTGGCGGATCGGGTTCCGGTAAGTCGGTGCTGCTCAACACCATCCTGGGCCTCAAGCAGCCCGATGGCGGATCCGTCGAGATATTCGGGCAGGACATCCGCGATCCGCAAGCGCACAGTGAAGTCGAGCGTCGGATTGGGGTGATGTTCCAGCAAGGCGCATTATTCTCCTTTCTCACCGTACAAGAAAATGTCGAGGCGCCACTTCTGGAACATACGAAACTTACACGTGAGTATGTGCACGATCTTGCAAGGCTGAAGATCAAGCTTGCTGGTTTGCCGGAAGATGCAGGCTGCTTGAAGCCTGCCGAGCTATCTGGCGGAATGCGCAAGCGCGCGGGGGTAGCCCGCGCAATCGCGCTGGATCCTGATATCCTCTTTCTCGACGAGCCGACTGCCGGCCTCGATCCAATTGCTGCAGCCGAATTCGATGATCTTATCAGAACATTGCGGGATGCTCTTGGCTTCACCGTGTTCATAATAACCCACGACCTCGATACTCTGTACGCGATTTGCGACCGCGTTGCGGTTGTCGCTGACAAGAAAATCGCCGCTGTTGCAACGATCAAAGAACTTGAACGGTCAGATCACCCGTGGATCCGGAGCTATCTTCTGGGACCGCGCGGCCGTGCCGCGAAAAAAGAGAAAGAAAGCTGATGGAACGCCATGCCAACTATGCTCTGGTAGGCGCCGCCTCCATCGCGTTGCTTATCGCCACGCTTGTTTTTGTGGTCTGGCTCGGCGGTTCGGCCAAAGGAAGTGATTCTTACCAGATCGTGTTTCATGGGCCGGTCAGAGGTTTAAGCGTTGGAGGCGAAGTGCAGTTCAACGGCATCAAGGTCGGGGAAATCGGCGGAATCCGCCTCGACCAGCGCGACCCCAACCGTGTGATCACGGATATCGAACTGACGCGCGGGACACCGGTGCGCGAAGATTCGGTCGCATCCTCTGAAAGTCAGGGCATCTCAGGGGTCAGCATCGTTCAAATCAGCGCGGGCACGCCGAGCAAGCCGCTGCTCAAGACCAATGATCACGGTAAGCGGCCTGTCATCGCCAGCAAGCCCAACGCTATGTCTTCATTGCTGCAAGGCGGAGGACAGGTGGTGGCAAGCGCGACCGAGGCACTGAGCCGTGTGAACAAGGTCCTTTCGGATCGTAATATCGCCAACATCGGCGGTGCCATTCGCGATGTCCGAATGACTACGGCGGAACTGGCGGCCAATCGGACCATGTTCGCCCATGCCGGTTCCGCGCTCGCCAAACTGGATCGGGCGGCTGACGATATTCAGGGCGCGGCCTCGGCCGTTCGGCAGATTGCCGATGGCGATGGCAAGCGCGCCTTCGCCGATATCTCCCAGGCGGCAAACGAACTCAAATCGGCAGTTCATGAGGCTCGCGGCGTGATCGCCAAACTCGACACGCAAAGCGCCGATATCGGAACGACCACGATCCCTAATATCAATGCGACCATGCTGACCTTGCAAGAAACAGCTGAATCGCTGGACGGGCTAATTCGCGGGATCCGACAAAGTCCCCGCGAAGCTCTGGCCAAAAGCCGGGGTGCTGAACTGGAGTTGCCTAAGTGACATTATCAACCAGGAATCGGACTTTTGCACTTCTGTCGAGCGCCTTGCTGCTGGGTAGCTGTGGAAACCTGCTAGGCGGCGGCGAGCGCGCTGACCTTTTCAGGTTTGGCGTGGTTGAGCCCACGTCCGTCACCGGGATGCAGGGTGCGCTCCCGACTCGCTCTGTATCTCTGCTTCGCCCCCGGTTCTCGCAGGAGGTAGAGGGCGATCGCATGCTCACCACGCGGGGGGAACGTGCGCTCTACCTTAAGGGGGTTCGTTGGGTGGCGCCGGTCCCCGATCTTTTCACCCAGGCGCTGATGCGTCAATATGCGGCGCGGGCACCTGACGTGCGCCTGACGGGCGTCAGAAATGCCACCGGGGCATCGCATGCGCTGCAGATTGATATCGAGCGATTCGAAGCACGGTATGCCCTAGATGGGGGTGAAAAAGCACCGCCCACTGTCATTATCGAAGGCGATGCAACCCTGTTTGACCTTACTGATCGTCGTCCCGTTGAGGCCAAGCGCTTCTTGGTGCAGGAGCCAGCGTCCGCAAATACCACGAGCGGGATAGTCGCCGCTTTCGATCGTGCAGTAGCTCGCTCAACCACAGAATTGACGGATTGGTCCGCGCAAGCAGCGCGGAAGCATTCCACGGAGCGCGCGCTTGATACATCGAAGGATCGAATGGAACGCAAGCAGGGGATAAATTGATCATGAACTTGTCGCCGATCTCTACAATCTTAGTGTCTGATCCGAAATTAAGTTGAGTGGTATCAGCAGGTTGGCTTGACGGCCTGGCCTGTCGTTGATTCAGGGGTTTTGCGAAACTACCAAGGATCAACGATGTGGACCGATACCACTCGCGCACTTCATGCGCGACGCGGACTGAATTTGCCAAGTGATTTGACGGATGCCGAGTGGTCGGTGCTCGAACCGCTGTTGCCACCGGCATCGCATGTGGGGCGACCGCGTAAATGGCCGATGCGACGGATTGTCGAGGCGATACTGTTCCTGCTGCGTGGAGGCTTGCCATGGCGGATGCTGCCTCCATGCTTTCCGCCGGTCTCGACGGTGCGGCGCTGGTTTTACCTCTGGCGCGACACCGGCCTGTGGCTGACGATCAACCATGTTTTGCTTATGGCATGCCGCGAGATGACGGGCCGGGAAGCATCGCCATCGGCAGGTGTGATCGACAGCCAGAGCGTCAAAACCACGGAAAGCGGCGGTCCTTGTGGCTATGACGCTGGCAAGAAGGTCAAGGGTCGCAAACGCCATATCTTGACCGACACCGAGGGAAATCTGGTGCATGCCGTGATCCACACGGCTGACATTCAGGACCGTGACGGCGCGCCGATGGTGCTGCGCGAAATCATCCGGCGCTTTCCGTGGTTGCGCCATCTCTTTGCTGATGGCGGCTATGCTGGCGACAAACTCAGGCAAGCTCTGCGACGAATGGGGAAATGGACCGTCGAAATCATCAAGCGGTCGGACACCGCCAAAGGCTTCGAAGTGCTGCCACGCAGATGGGTTGTCGAACGCACACTGGCTTGGCTGAACCGAAACCGCCGCCTCGCCAAGGATTTTGAGCACACCATCGCATCGGCAACCGCGTGGCTGTTCATAGCTTCCATCCAGCTATTCGCCCGTCGCATCGCAAGGCTATGAAATCTCATCGGATAATTATGAATCAGGCACTTAGCTCGACTTTGTACGATCAGGTAGCGAAGCATAGTGCCTGTGCCATGCGTTTTAGGCGGGTTGTGGGAATATAGTGCGGTTCTGGGTGCGGCGGGGAGTGTTGATTAATGTCTCCGACCCAGAGTTGGAGGCGGACGGCTCCGATGGCGTCACTGAATGTCAGGCTGGTTTTTCGATACCACGCGGCGGAATAAGGGGTGCTTTTAGTGGTCAACAGATCGCAGGCCCATAGCGATATAAGGCTGTAGAGACCCAGCAGCGCCGGCGTGGTTCGCGCTATGGCTTTGTCGGTCCACTGGCGCTGTGTCTCGACACCCAAGTGCGCGCGGGTTTCGGCAAAGGTGACCTCGATCTGCCATCGGCGGACGTAGAGGGCGATTATCTCGGCGGGCTCGAGGGTGATGTCGGTACTGAAGAAGGCCTGCGGGCCGCGCTTTCCTTCAGGATCGCGAACCAGGACCCATCGGACCGGCAAGACCGGAGTGCCGGGCCTGTACCATAAGGCGATGTCAGATGTGATCTCGAGCATCTTGCCGTTGAGATGGCCATACCAGGCAGAGACGAGAATGCTGGTCCAGCGTGTCGCCGGGTTGGCGAGCAGGGTCTTGAGTTTTGGTAATGCTCGCCCTTTCTGCGCCGGTCGCCCCATCGTGCGTGCCGTTCGCCCCGCAGGCTGCGCAAACAAGTTGGCGTCGAGCCGCAGTCGGCTGATGAGTGTGGCCCGGCGGACGATCGCATGTGCCAGTTCGTGGACAGCAAAGCTGCTGTCGCCAATGAAGATGATCCGCCGACCCGGCAGCCAGCGAGACAGCTGCAGCGCGCCCTGCCGGGCCCAGTCCGTCAGCAATTTATGACGACAGCCGCGTTGACGGTTCGATCGTTCCGAAGGAGCGAGCAACGTCAAGACTGGCAGTGCCTTGATCAGGCGGGTCCATGACACCGGGGTGAGCACCATGAAGCTGAGCCAGCGCAGTCCGCTGGCTTTGACGAAATGGCCGTGACTGGAGCGGACCGGGTCGCGGTAGATACCCCGTGCGGTGATCCGGCGCCCCCATCGCCGTTCAATGGTGTCGTCCATACCGATGACCACAGGACCATCGGGCACGAGCCGTTCGACCACAATGCCCAGTAAACGCCTGGCAACGGCACGCGAACTCCAGCGGGCGCGGTTGAGGATCTGGTGATAGGTTGCAAAGTTGGCAGCATCGGCTCGGCCGGTCACACGCAGGCAAGACGTAACGGTCCGTTTGCCCGTGGCCAGCAGGCCGCCCATCACAAGAACAAGTACATGCTCCCAACTGGGAGCCGTAAAGCAGGGACGCCATGCCTGCAGCCATTGGCGCAGAATCTGGGGGACGGGATCGCCGATAACGGCCTTGTTCTGGTCCAGCATTCCATGCTTCGAATCCTGACTGAAGCACGTTGCAACGCTTAGGCTGTTGCCATGCGGCGAGGTGACTCGAATATGCTGTGACCCGACGGCAGCTATGGATGCACCATGAAAGACGAGGAAATCATTCTGCGCATCGAGACGTTCGACGCGGCCAACGGCGGCGGCGTCGGATGGTATGAGGACAAGGGCGCTTACCATCTCTATCTGCTGGAAACCGAGGCACCGATCGCCCGCCTCAAGCCTGTCGGCACGCGCGACGAAATCAGGCTCGGCTACTGGTCACACCGGCGAAAATGGGAAGATATCGACGATATGGGCGGATGCGTCTTGCCCCTCGATCAAGCCCTCGACCACATCGCTGAAAACAGCATCTTCTGGACCTGGACCTGACCAAAAACGTACAAAGCCGAGCTTAGTGATCGGCGTCAACATTTTCTCGTTTCTACGCTCTTGACTGATTTTGGGAAGCCGCTCGCGTTCAGAAAACGCGAGCGATTGTGGGAACCACTAAATTAACGGCAAAGCGTCGATTGCTCGCCGATCGCAACCTGTTGGTATCATCGGATGATGGAGCATCTGGTAATCCTCAGAACGAAACCTGTACGCGCCCTACGATTCTGTCTCCGGCGTTGCGTTGATCGGCAAACCGGCTGGCAGTGGCGGTGCGGGAGACTTCAGTCCCAATATAATCGACGCCGATCGTCAGACGGTCACGACGATGCTCGAGACCCAGCCGCCAGTTGGTGTAACTGCCGCCCGGACGAAGACGCTGCGCCCGACTGGGGTCGCGGACGCTGCCGGACGAGTGGCCGACCTCGGCCAGCATCGTCAGCGGCGTACCAGGAATACCGGCATTGGCGTTCGCATAGGCATACACGTTGCTGCCACCGATCGCGCGCTGCGACGGCGCGCCGATCACGCCGACCGTGGCGTAAAGCGGACCATAGGCATAGCTTGCCGACACGCCGGCCTCGACATAGTCCATGCGGCCCCGCGCGCCCGCGAATGCGTGGCCGGTGGCGTCGGTACGGATACGCACCGCACCCAGATCCCAGTCGGTTCCCACCGAAAGGTCGACGACCGCATCGGCGCCACCGTGTCGCACGCTGTTTCGAAGCGTTACCACGCGCGCCGATGCATCAAGCCGGCCGCGCGAGACGCGAATATCGCCTGCCAGCGCGGCACGTCCTTCACTCCAACTCAGCCCGCGGCGTTCCTCCTCGCTCATTACCTCCAAGGTTACCGAACCGGCATCCTGTGCAAACGCGGGCGTGATCAGGCCGCAGCTCGCGGCACCGAGCACTCCCGCCAATTGAACGCGGCGGATCATCCAGCGCGCTGCGGACTGTGGATCTGGTCGAGCTCGACGCGCAGCATCTGCTCGTCTTCCTGCGCCAGCTTTACCAGATGCTGCTGCATGTCCGCGGACTTCGTCGCGACCTCCTTCCTGATCGCGCCATGGCTCGAAACGCACCAGCCGGGCCGGGTGCCCGAAATCACCGGTTCGCTATTCATGCTGCGCACCAGCCTGGTACCCGATGCCGCGACCGCGTGTCGCGCCACCGACATGCTCGCCGCCCAGTCGCAGCGTAGCGACGACGGTCTTCCGCCAGGTGCAACCGCGCCCACCTGCTTATGGGTGATGACCACGTCGCCGCGATATTTGACGGCGACCGGACCGCTGCGGTGATCCACCTGGTTCTGATGATCGACAGTTATGCCGACGGCCGCACCGGTAGCAGCAAGCACCAAGCCGGCAGTTAGAAAATAGGCCATTTTCGCTCTCCTTTTGTCATCCCGATCCATTCTGATCGGTGAAGCCAATCCTTACGGACGATGATTCTACAACGATGGTTCAGCGTGTCGGTTCAGCTGAACTGCGGCCGCAAGGCGCGTGCGTGCAGGCGGTCCTTTACGCCGAGACGCAACCGCTTCAAACGAAATAGCCGCAAGGTATCGGGCATGCGTCGCTTCATCTCGACGCGGATCTGCTCATCCAGCCGCGCATGCAACTGGGTCAACTTGTGAGAAAATATAGGCAAAGCCGCTCTCCAACCAACGATTAAACGATCGGATCAGCCGCGATGAAAGCAGGCAAACAGGCCAGGCCTAGACATCGAGATAACCCGATGCGGTCCGACATCACGTTCGTCCAGAGACGATCGCCAGAGGGGCCCGGCCCGCTCCCTCGAGCTAGGGTTTTCGCCGGTCAAGGTCAATAGGAGAGCGAATGGATTTGCACGAGTTGACATTAGGACACGGGTCCCCGATGTTACTGACATGTACGCTCCTACGACACATAAGCGTTTCCGCGACCACGCCGGCCAACTCGCCGCACGCGCTTAGCCCGAGCTCGCGGCCACTGCCGTTCGAGTTCGGGCTTTATTCGATCTGACCTTTGGGACGCGTTCTGCGCGCCCATGATCTCGAATAAGTGGAAACCGTGTAGTGGAAAACCAAGTCTCGAAATCCGATGACTTGTGTCAAGATGACCGTCAGCATCAGGTTGCCAATCCAGCACCTCAGCCTTTCCTGCGGATGAGGCCACAAAACTTTTTCTCGAACGAATTTGATCTGGAAATTGTAGAAGACTATTCTAAGGCAGATACCGAGGATAGGCGAAATGAAGGTAAAGACTGGCTAAGCCGACTTATGGAGCTTAACCTTTTACTTTTAATCGTTCTGGTTGGCGTACCGGTGCTGGTATATTGCGTCTTATCCTCCGCACTTTAGACAGGACAAGATCCCGCTTTTGCGCCGCAACCGGGAGTGCGGATAAAACCGATCTTGATTTCCTGACCCATCAGATATGCCGCCACAGGCGCCTCGTCATACCCGCTCAGCGCAAGCCCACCCTCGGCAACCTGCGTGTTCCCAAAGCGGATCGACAGCGTATCGCGGTCGGCGGGTTCACCGGCCTTGCCGACCGCCATCACGACCCGGCCCCAGTTGGCGTCCTCGCCGGCAATGGGCGTCTTCACCAGCGGCGAGTTGACGATGCTCATCGCGATACGGTGTGCGCTGCGGTCGCTCTCCGCGCAAGTGACCTGAATCTCGATCAGCTTCTGTGCGCCCTCGCCATCGCGGACGACGAGCATCGCGAGCTGGTGGCAAAGGTCCTCTAACGCCGCGCGAAATGCAGACGTCTGACTCGTATCACTGAAGGCTCGGGCCATACCGTTTTCCGACACCCTGCAGATCACCGGTGTTCTTGCTTTACCCCGAGGTCCCTGCCGCTGCTCAGTAGCACTGTCGGAAAGGTTGTGTTTTCCGACAGGGTTCGGCTCTTAAAAGCTGCCGGGCCGCTTCCTCCCAAATTCACGAGAAAAGTCGGCCACTTTTTGAAAGCGGACGTTTCGAACCGTGGTTCTGACACTTCCTGCCTCGCAAAATGTGTGGGGCCTGCGGCAGCTTCACAGCCGACCGGTTGTGACACCGTACGCTCGATAGAAGTGCCAAGGGTTGACGTAACCTGTTGCAGGCATCATCTTCGATTGATGTACGCTCCCGCGACATACAGGCGCTTTCGCCACCACGCCGGGCAACTCGCCGCGCGCCTGTAGCCCGGGCTTTGAACGGCGTTGCCGCCTGAGTTCGGGCCTTATTCGATCTGATCCTTATGGTCGCGCCGTGCGCGCCGGTCTTGAATGGCGGAAAGCTGCTGCAATGGAACAATACACTCTCCCGGCGAATAGTCGTCCGACTATCCATCTTACCGCTGGCGAATGCGACGCGCTCTCGGAACTGGCGCTTAGCGCCGAACACAGGGACCCACATTCCTCGGCGATGCTTCTGGCCGAGCTTTATCGCGCCGAGTTGTGCGAGCCGGGCGAACTGCCGGAGCAAACGGTGGCGATGAACTCGCGGATCGACTTCATCTATGAAGGCACTGGCGCGCGCCGCACCGTGCAACTCGTCTATCCGCGCGATGCGGACATAGCTGCAGGACGCGTTTCGATACTGACTCCGATTGGTGCCGGCCTGATCGGCATGACAGCCGGGTCTTCGATCCGCTGGCCGGATCGCGATGGCCATGACCGGCTGTTGCGCATCGTGAGCGTGACGCCGCCCGGAGAGGGTTGAGGCCATGATCGAGGAACTGGCCCGTCACCGCTGCACCGGGGATGACGGCACGCCTTTGTTCGTGGTTGAGCACCGCCACCTCTTCACTTCGCAAGGGGGAGTAGGAGCGCGACAACATCGCGGCTCGGCCTGGACAACTCTGCTCAACGGCGAGCCTGTGCGCTACATCGACAACCGGACCTTTGAAGTGATCGCGACGGGTGAGCTGCTTGCCCACGATCCGCAGCGTTGCGACTGTGCGCCCGCAGTCAGGATCGCGACACGGGATGGTAGCAAGGAAAATATGGCGGGGCAGACATAGCCATGTCCGTCTGGATTACCCGATCAGCCCCCGATAACCTGCGCACGGCGCGCGAACTGCGCGCGTTGGGACAAATAATCGATCGGCTGCCGCGTCGATTTGACATTAAGGAGGTGTACCGCGATGTTCGCTGGATGCCTCTGCTTGAGACATATAAGCGGTTCATTGATCACGCCGGCCAACTCGCCGCACGCCGCTAGCCCGAGCTCGCGGACATTTGCCGCTTGAGTTCGGGCTCTATTCGATTTTGATCCCGCGGATGCGCGAAGCGCGTCCGCGATCTCGAATAAGCGGGAATCGCACATGTCAGAATTTACTGAAAAGCCGCACCATCGCCTATCGCACCATATCGATGGGATTCGCATCGTAGAGAATCGCCAGCGGTTACGCTCAAGACCCAAGCATGTAGCGCGACGATTACGGTGTCCGGTCGGCGTCAATTTTGATGGCCGATAGGTGGCCGCGCCGGTTGGTGAATTCTGGCTACCATTTGCTGTTGCGAGGAGCAACCGTCGAGCGACAATTACGACGCTGGGTAATTGTCGCTGGCGCTGGCCGGAAGCGAGGGTTTGAAGCGCATGGGATGGTTGGCATGTAATTGCCGCTGGCGACAATTACCCGTTGCCTCAGCAAGGGTGCTCCCGAGCGCGAAGCCAGCGACAATTATGATGGCCGGTCCGGGGCGCCATTGGGCGGGTCGTAATCGCCGGCGTTGATGCGGGCGACGGCGGAACGCTTGCGGTAGCTTTCGCCGTTCATCTCGATGATGGTCGAGTGGTGCACGAGGCGGTCGATCGCGGCGACAGTCATGGCGGGATCAGGGAAGACGTTGTCCCATGCCGAAAATGGCTGGTTGGCGGTAATGGCGAGCGAGTGGCGTTCGTAGCGGTGGGCGATGAGCTCGAACAAGGCGCTGGTCTCGACCTGGTCCTTGCGGACGTAGGACAGATCGTCGAGCACGATGAGATCGAACTTGTCGAGCTTGTCGAGCATGGCGGGCAGGCTGAGGTCGCGGCGCGCGGACTGGAGCTTCTGGACCATGTCGGTGGTGGAGCAGAACAGGACGCGCCGCCCCGTGTCGATGAGGGCATGGCCAATGGCGGCAACTGCGTGCGTCTTGCCGGTCCCACTCTGGCCGAACAGCAGCAGGTTGCCGCCGTTCTCGATCCAGTCGTCACCGGCGGCGAGGGACAAGAGGTGCGGTTTGCGGATGCCGGGGGCGGCGTCGAAATCGAAGGTGGCGAAGGTCTTGCCTGCGGGCAAGCCGGACTGGTCGCGATGGCGCTGGATGCGCCGGGAGGAGCGATCAGCCATCTCGATCTCGAGAAGCGAGGCCAGCAGGTTGGCGGCCGGCCAGCCATCGCGATCGGCGGTGTCGGTGAGGCGCTTCCAGTTGCGGTTGATGCTCGGCAGGCGCAAGGCCTTCAGCAGGGTAGGCAGTACGGCGGCGGCCTGATCCTTGGTGCGGGTCATCAGTGCACCTCCCCGCTGGCGATCAGGCTGTTGTAGCTGTGCAGATCGGGTGGCGGGATAGCGACATCGCGCTGCGATCTTGCGGTTGGCAGGAACTCGTCCCTGAGGCTCTCGACATCGGGCAAGCGCCCGCTGTCGAGAGCCTCATCGATCCGCCGGGCCAGCACGTCGACACAGTCGCCCCTGGCGGCGATATCGAGCAGCGCGACGGCATCGCGGCAGGCCTGCCGTCCATCGAGTTGGGCATCGAAGGCTTGCCAGGCCCGCCGGTAGGCGTGATCGGGGAAGAGGGCTTCGCGGTAGACGAGGTTGCGCAGTGCACCGGGCTTGCGGCGCAGGTTACCGATCATGTGCCGGAAATCGATGCTATGCCCCCGGTGGGGATGACTGATCCGCACACGCGGCGTGGACATTACCCTGTCCGGGCCGAGGAAGAGCTCGATGCGATCGTCAAAGAGATGCGCGTTGAGGCGCCGTCCGACGAGGCGGGAAGGCACCGAATAGGTAACCCGATCGATGGCGACGGTGCCGTTGCGGGTGACATCGACGGTGACCATGGCGAAATCGGTGGTTCGCCTTGCGGGCAGCGCCTTGAGTACCCTGCGTTCTGCATCGATGCGCGCAGCATGCCGCCGGTTCTGTCTGGCGACCTGCGCCTCAACGAACTCGCGCCAGGCCTCGATGCTGACGAAATCGCGGCTGCCCCGCCGGCGTAAGGCCTGATCGAGCCGTCGCTTGAGATGGGCATGGGGACCTTCGATCGATCCGTTCTCGTGCGCCTCGCCGCGGTTGTTGCGGGTAGCAAGCATGCGGTAATGACGACACAGCTCGTCATAGCTTCGGGTGAAATCCCGCTGCGCATCGGCGTCGAGGTTTTTGTAGGCGGCTGACAGGGAATCGCTGCGGTGTTCGGCCGGCGCACCGCCCAGCTTCCACAACGCATCCTGCAGGTGCTCCGAAAGGGCGGCAAAGCTCTCCCCGCCCAGCACGACAGCCGCATGCTCCCAGCCACTCGCCGCCAAGCGGAAGTGGTAGAGGCGATAGGCCAGGGTCTCGCCGGCAACAGTGACCTTGAGACTGTCGCATACCGTGAAATCCGACAGGCCCTGCCGACCGGGCTCATGATGCTGCGGGAAGAAGATCTCCTTCTCGCCGCCGTGCAGTGCCCGCCAGCGGGCGATCCGGCGTTCCAGTGTTCGTCGTATCGCATCGGGAACAGCATCCTCGCCGAACTCGTCCTGGAGCGTCTCGAAGACCGTGACGGCAATGATACCGTCGATCTGGAGCAACTCCTCTATACGTGGCCAGAATGGCTCGAGCGGATCGGCGCGGGTGCGCCAGTGGCGCTCCTTCTTCTTCTGGGACGGAAGCTGCGGATCGTTCTCGATCCGGCGTGCGCTGCGTTCGCTGATACCGGCCTTGGCAGCCGCGACGGCCTGGGTGTGTTGGCGACGATGGGTCATGAAGAGAAATACCTGCTGATCGGAAATGTGGTGGCCCGGCATCGCAAACCCATCGCTCGTTGTTCGATGAGTGTTCCGATACCACCGCCCGCCACAGCCCCGATCTGCCCCCCGAAAGAAGGGGAAAAAGATCGCCACCGGTTGTCTGGTCCGCTCTCCGGTCGGGGCTGCGCCCCTCCCTACGATCAGACCAGACAACCGATCCTACCGGCCATCATAGTCGCCGCTCAACCGGCCATCGTAGTTGTCGCCGCGCACAAGCACTTCTTTTCTAACAATTTCTCTCTGGAAATAGAAGACGAAGCGACCACACATTATGAAACCGATTCCAACAGCAGGCTCAGTCGTCTGGGTAGATTTATTGACCTAAACCTTGCTTTCCTAATTCTGGTCGTTGGCGTTCCAATACTTGTTTATTGCGTGATTAGCTCGTCGCTTTGATAGGCCAGATCGGCATCATCGTCCATGACCGTTGGTATCACCGGTCATGGACGGTGCGTCGAATTTTGACATTGGCTTTCCCGAAGCCTGTTTCCGATCTGATGCATAAATCACAATTTGTGCATCAGATCGAGAATGGCGGAAATCTGCGCCTCTCCCTGATGCAAAAATCTGATGCACAGATAGTGCCCATAATAGTGGGCGAAGCCACCGTTGGGCAAACTAATCTTGCGGCTCTGCCGCAGTGGCTCCGCTGCGCAGTCGGTTTTCCCGTGTTGCCAGTTCTTCAAACCGACACAGCGGCACAGCCTCGGAAAGCTGACGGTAGAATTGAACATGAAACCGGACGGGTCCAAGCGGCACAACATGATGGAGGATCGTAGGCTCCACCAAACCTGGTCTGCTCTCAGGCGTCAGTATAAGTTCGGCACCCACTCGGCGTGGATCGGTTACGCAATAGCGCAATCGGCCTTCCGCCACCTGTATCAGCCCCCATACCCCTGGCTTCGTACAATGATCCTTACGAAGGCCCGCTGGAATCGAAACCTCTGTAAACACGTCAGTCTGACGATATGGCTCCAAGCCTTCGGGAAGTTCGGCAGCGGCCTCTGATGGCATGATTTCCGATGTCACGCCGCCTCAGTGTAGAGCATGGTTTCACGTGCCTTCAGAACGTCAGCAAGGAACCAATACGCCTCGCCCCATGCATTCAGCACGGTATCATCAACCGCATCCCCAAGAACGTCCTTGATCGCCGGGAGCAAGGCGTTCGCAACGGCAGGGTAATGCTCTGGCTTAATGTGCGTCGCGACGTGGCGCGCAGCGATGCGTTCGATCGCGGGTTTCAACGCCTCAAGCTTGTCGGCGTTCTGTGCGAAGGCAAGGATGGCAGCCGCAAGCCGCTTAGGCTGCTCGCCAGATTCTTGAGCCGCCATATCGAATAGGGCTTTGATTTCAGGATCGACAAACAGCCGTTCGTACATGCGCGTCGTGATTTCCACGCCATGAACCTGCAGGATCGGCGCAGTGGATTTGACGATGGCGATAGTCTGTTCAGAAAGCGGCGTGGTCATGGGCAATTCCATATAAACATGCTGATCGAATGCATCTATACTCCTGCTCTAAAAAGATGCAATGCACCTGCATGTTTAAGGTCAAGATTTGAGATGCGCCTGACCGCGCATACCGACTACGCGCTACGCATTTTGCTCCATGCAGCACTAGCTGCTCGGGATGGAGACGGGCTGTTGGGGGTCGCGCAAGTGGCTGCCGACCATGCTATTTCACGCAATAATGCGATGAAGGTAGTAAATGTGCTTTCCAACGCTGGTCTACTCCAGACCGTGCGCGGGCGCAGCGGAGGATTTCGTCTCGGGCGTTCAGCCGAAACTATCACGCTTGGTGAAGTGGTGAGACTTACCGAGCCATGTCTGAATCTTGCCGATTGCGAAAACTGCATCCTGCGCGGCAGCTGTGGTCTAAGAGGTATGCTTAACAAAGCTATGGGCGTATTTCTCGCTGAGTTGGACCAACAAACTCTTGCGCAGGCTGCCGCTGGCTCACGGCTCCCTGCAGCGATCCAGCTCTCGAACGTACCCCGCGCCAGCACCACTTTAGTCTACAACTAATTTCCCAGATATCGTGCTAAACATATTCAAGCCAATCCTTGCAGGCGCGACCTTGCCAGATCGATTGATCGCAAGTTTGGGTGCTGCGATTGCCATCGCTCTTACCATCGTAGTTTGTGCTGGCCTTCCTCTTTCTGCTATGGATTTGCCGATCATTGTCGCACCCCTTGGTGCTTCAGCGGTACTGGTATTTGCCGTGCCTTCCAGCCCTCTAGCCCAGCCTTGGGCCGTGGTCGGCGGCAACACCATTTCAACCTTGATTGGCGTATGGGCGTTCAATCTGTTTCCAGACATCACACTTGCCGCTGGCGTCGCGGTGGGCGGCGCGATTCTGGTGATGTCGCTACTGCGCTGCCTACATCCCCCGGGGGGCGCGGCTGCGCTTACTGCAGTAATTGGCAGCCAAGGCATTCACGCAGCAGGGTATAGCTTCGCTTTCGCGCCGGTAGCGATCAATTCCATAGCACTTGTGTCGATAGCTATGTTCTTTCATCGTATGACCACACATAGCTATCCGCACGTACCAGCCCTCACGCCGGAGCCTCGCGTTCCACGAGCTTTTCATTCATCCGATATCGATGCGGCACTGGAAGATATGCATGAAAGCTTCGATATCAGTCGTGAAGATATCGAAGTGCTGCTGGCACATGTCGAACGACATGCTCTAATGAAATCCCAGCGTCGGTAAATCCGTCAACTTCTCGATAATTTATGGCATTGTGGTTGCCCATTTCGTTGATGCAAAAGTTTTGATTTTTGCATCAAAAGCGACCGGGATGGCAAAGATCGACCTGAACGAAAGACCGTTTTTGGATCCCCCATTTGTAACTCGAGCGTCCGCTAATGGGGTTGCGATCGGAACACCGGCCTTCGACTCCCGCAAGCACAAAAACGGCCATCTTCCGCATCAATGTGCGACAAACAGGTGTTTTCCGACACCTGAGCGGGGCTGTCGGCGCTTAGCGTATATCTGGGTCCGTTCTATGTACTGACCCCCTTAAGGCTTCCAGCGCGCCCGGCTAGGCGGATCGATGGGTGGCAGCTCTGCGAAGAAGGTAGAACTTTCATCCTGTGAGGACCGTCGATCCGAGATGCCGGCGTCAGCCGGGCCCGACGCTGACTAGGTTGAAGTGGAAGGCAGAAAATCCTGGCGGCGCATGGTGCCGATCAGCATGGCCGATGCGCCTGCGGTCACGACCGCGCCGATCTGGAAGGCCTGATAGCTTCCCGACAGATCGTGGCTGGCGCCCGCCAACCATGCGCCCAGGCCAGCGCCAACGGTCGTGCATCCCACCAGCCAGCCCAGCGCCGTGCTGTACCGGCGCATCCCGAACGTGCGCGCAGCGATATAGGCGATGACGTCCACCTCCGCTCCCAGCGACAGGCCCAGGACAAAGGCGGACAGTGACAGCAACGGGACCGCCGAGATGCCGCTCAGCAGCATGCACGATCCCAGCGCTGGCAAGGAAAAGGCGACGCACCCCACCAGCGTCGCGGGTAGCCGATCGAGCAGCACGCCGCCTGATATCCGCCCTATGACGCTGCCGACACCGATCAGCGCGGCGATCTCCGCTGCGGCAATACGGTCGAAGCCCCGATCGACCAGCATGGGCACAAAATGAACCGAAAAGCCAATCAGGCCGGTGACCGCAAAAATCGTCGCGACCGCCAGTTGCCAGATAGATAGCGTCTTCAATATCTCCATGGGCGCCAGGCCCTCGACTTGGGCGAAGCGATCGCTCCCCTTCGCGCCGACAACGCGCTTGTCCCAAAAGCCGAGGGCGACCAGAGGCAGGATGACACATAAGCCCAGGGCGGCATAGGCGCCGCTCCATCCAAATGCCGTGATCAACTGGGTCGCGATGATCGGCATGGTCGCCAAAGTCAGTGCCGGGCCCAACTGGACGACGGCGAGCGCCGCGCCGCGACTCTTTTCGAAATGGGTCAGGACACCCGATGTCCAAACGCTCGACGACACATTGCCATGTGCGAAACCCAGAAAGGCGGCCACCGCCCACCATGTCCAGATGGCCGGGCCAATCTGCGTCAGCAGCAAGATGGAGCAGCTGAAAAAGGCAATGCCGGTCAGGGCCACCCATCGCGTGCCCCAACGATCGGCAAAGAAACCCGACGTCGCCGTCATGATGGCACCGACAAAGCTGAACAGCGAAATACCGAAGGAAATGTCGCGGCGCGACCAGCCCAACTCGGCCTCCAGCGGACCGATGAATACGCCCGAAGAATAGATAAACGCCACCGAAAAATAGGTGCCTAGAAGCGCGGTTGCGGCGGCTGGCCATCCCAGTTTCCATTCTGAAAGATCAGGGTGACGAGCCGCCACGCATGTCCTTTCCGGTTGTCGTTAATCAGAAACGCTAAGTTCGCCCGCAGGCTGGAACGTGAAACGGGAACGCCACGATCTGCGTGCCGACCATGGCGTTCCTGTCCGGCCTGCGGCTTGCACCTTAGAAATGGAACTCCGCCTGGACCGCCACGGTGCGGGGATCGAGAACCGAACTACGGACAGACCCTGCCGTGAAGGGCACGTTGCTGGCCGTCGTCGCGATGAAATGATTGGTCAGATTTTTGCCAACCAAACTGATCGACCAGCGTTGTTCGGGCGCGTTCAGGCGGAAGCTAGCATCTATCGTGGCGAACTTCTTCTGGTTGAACGCAGCCGCCAGATAGGAATTGACGAAGGGATTGGTAGAGTAGGAGCTACTGTACCGCGTATTCATCGACAGCGCGATTTCATAATCATTGGCCAAGGGAACGGTATAGTCTGCACTCAGGCTTGCGGTCCATTTGGGTGCCTGAGGCGGACGTTCGCCCGACAGATCCTGCGAAAAGCGACTGCCCGATGGGGCCGGTCCGAATACACATCCCTGCGCCACGGTCTGGGTCGACAGGCATGGCGCGAAGGGGAAGCTGGTATATTTCGCATCGATATAGCCGATCGAGCCGCGCAGGCGCAGTTCCGAAACGGCGCGCGGTGCGAACTCGACCTGCATTTCGCCACCCCGCGTCCGTAGCGCCGCCGCGTTCAGCGTAAAGAACTGGATCAGCGTGGGGTCGAGATAATCGACCTGCAAATTGCGATATTTGTAGGAAAACACGTCGGCGTTGATACGCAGTTGATTGTCCATGAGCGTCGCCTTCACGCCTGCTTCGAACCCTTTTACCTTTTCGGGTGCAAAAGCGGGGTCGGACGCGGTCGTATTGCGTGTAATGAGACCGCTGATCGAGTAGCCACCTGACTTGTAGCCTGTTCGATAGCTGCCGTAGAGGGTCAATCAGTCGGCG
This sequence comes from Sphingobium sp. KCTC 72723, assembly GCF_014280435.1. Lineage (NCBI taxonomy): Bacteria > Pseudomonadati > Pseudomonadota > Alphaproteobacteria > Sphingomonadales > Sphingobiaceae > Sphingobium > Sphingobium sp. KCTC 72723. The sequence continues at coordinate 2,924,692 of NZ_CP060388.1, forward strand.
GGAGCGGACAGGTATGAAAGTGCTGGCCCATATCAGGGAACAGTACAGCCTCAGCCTCGGTAGCTATGGTCGTCCGAGGATGACCATGGAACTCAAAGAGGTTGGGCTCGACGTTGGCGAGCGCCGGGTCGGGCGGCTGATGAAGATCAACGGGATCAAGCCAGTCCGCACGCGCAAGCACAAGGTTACGACGGATAGCCACCATCGACTGGGGGTCGCAGCGAACTGGCTGGACGGCGATTTTGCCGCCGATGCGCCCAACCGTAAATGGGCCGGCGACATCACCTATATCTGGACGTCAGAAGGCTGGCTCTACCTTGCCGTCATTCTCGACCTGCATAGCCGTCGCGTCGTGGGCTGGGCAGTCAGCGACAGGATGAAGAAAGACTTGGCGATCAGGGCGCTGGATATGGCGGTGCGCCTGCGCCAGCCTCCCAAGGGCTGCCTTTTCCATTCGGATCGCGGCAGCCAATATTGCTCTTACGACTATCAAAAAAAGCTGCAGGCCTATGGCCTGCGTCCATCGATGAGCGGCAAGGGAAATTGCTACGACAATGCGTCCGTCGAGACCTTCTTCAAATCCCTGAAGGCCGAACTCATCTGGCGGCAGAGCTGGCCAACGCGGCGTCAGGCAGAAGCCGCCATCTTTCAGTACATCAACGGGTTCTACAACACCCGTCGTCGCCATTCATATCTGGGCGGCATCAGCCCGCTCGCGTTCGAAGCCAAGGTGGCATAATGAGATAGGTGACCGGCACAAAACCGTTACAAGTCCAGTTGCGTATAGCGAAACATACTGGCTTGCGGGGCTCGGTGCGTCATGCTGTATCAGGCCCATGAAAATGCGCGAACTGGAGGATCGGACCGGAGTCCATCGCGAAACGATCCGTGTCCTTCTGCGCGAAGGCTTGATCCCCGAACCTGCGCGCCCGCGCAAGACCGTCGCCGATTATGGCGATGAGCATGTGCAGGCTATTCTGGCGGTACGGCGGCTTCAGCGCGAAAACAGGCTGACGCTGGCGCAGATCAAGGCGCTCATCAGCGGGGAAGGGACCGACGGGCGGGTCGAAGCGAGCGCCTTCGATCAGCTGGAGCAACTTGTTGCGCATCGTGTGGGAGTGGATGGTCCGCCGGTGATGATCGCGTCGCTGCTGGACCGTTATCCGCACGCTGCGGAAGATGCGCGCACGCTGGCACGGATTGGCATCCTCGACATCATCAAGACGGAGCAGGGCGACGCACTGAGCATCACCTGCGCCCAATTAATACGCATTTGGGGCGACATGCGCAAAGCGGGGTTCGACCAGCGGCTGGATTATACGCCCGAAATATTGGGATTTTACACCAAGGCGGCGGATTTCGTCGGGCGTTGGGAAGCGGCGACCTTCATGGAGCGTGTCGAAGGGCATATCGACGTCGATGAGGCCGCGACCATGGTGGAACATGCGTTGCCGCTGATGCTCGATTTTTTCGGCCTGTTGCGCCAGCGCGCCTTTTTTCACCATGTCGATGCGATCCGCGCGGGGGCGGAAGCGGATATCCCCGATGACATGATCATGCCGCCGACGACGCGCCCCCAAGGCTGATCCGCATGCGCAGAGCGGACCGGCATGGCAGTTGATCGCGGTCCGCCATTTTTGCGAAACCATCCCTTCGGTCCGTGTTGCTGACCCTATTCAATCTTCGAGCCGCCATTCATTTTCGAGGACGGCAGATGCTCGATTAACGCTGGAATTACGAGGAAAACCAGCATTTTCAGCCATAAAGAGCATGAATGGTCGGACCGATATTAGCGATTGACGAATCTTTCCTTCCGCAGTTACGTAGTGATTGTACGCAACAATCAAATCGCCACCAGGCAGCGTATCAGGAGAGGGTAGTTTCATGGCGACTTTGCTGGATGCCGACGTGCGTCCCATCATCCCCGACGATATTGCGCGGATCGTCATCGCACCCAAAAGCTATACCGACGACGCAACCATCTATGGTGCGTTCAAATGGCTGCGCGACAATATGCCGCTGGGGATTGCGCAAGTGCCCGGTTATGATCCGGTCTGGGTCGTCACCAAACATGCCGACATCAAGGAAGTGGAGCGCAACGGCAAGCTGTTCCACAATGCCGATCATAATCCCATATTGGTCGATCAGGCGTCAGACGCTTTCACGCGCGACATAAATGGCGGGTCGATCCGCATCTTGTCGTCGCTGACCTATATGGATCCGCCCGAACATGCGTCCTACCGCACGCTGACGTCCAACTGGTTCCTGCCCGGCAAGATCAGCAAGCTAGAGGAGCAGATCCGGGTGCTGGCGCGCCAGTCGGTCGACAATCTGCTGAGTTTCGACAGGGAATGCGATTTCGTTCGCGACTTCGCGCTACATTATCCGCTGCGCGTCATCATGACACTGTTTGGCGTGCCGCCCGAGGACGAACCGCGTATGCTCAAGCTGACGCAGGAGTTTTTCGGTGTCCACGATCCCGAAGAACAGCGCCCCGAAATGGCGACCGACCCGGTGGTGGCGGCGAAACAATGGGCTGCTTCGATCGAGGATTTCTATACCTATTTCGACAAGCTGAGCGCCGATCGTCGCGAAAACCCTACCGATGATCTCCTCTCGCTGATCGCCAATTCACGAATCAACGGCGCGCCGATCCCGCGTGACGAAGCGAACGGCTATTATGTCGCCATCGCCACGGCCGGCCATGACACGACGTCATCGTCCACGGCGGGCGGCCTGCACGGCATGATGCTCTATCCCGAAAACTGGGCCAAGGTGAAGGCTGACCCGTCGCTCATCCCCGGCTTGGTGGACGAAGCGATCCGCTGGACCAGCCCGGTCAAGCATTTCATGCGCAATGCCACGGCCGACACGCAGGTGCGCGGCATGGACATTCGCGCGATGGAACGGCTGATGATCTGTTATCCGTCGGGCAACCGCGACGAGGCGGTCTTTGCCGATGCCGACCGTTTCGACATCACCCGGTCGCCCAACCCACACATCGCCTTTGGCTTTGGCCCGCATATGTGCCTGGGGCAACATCTGGCCAAGCTGGAGATGCGGATCCTGTTTGAGGAACTGCTGCCGCATCTCAAGTCGGTCGAGATGGCGGGTGTTCCGCGCATGGTCGAAACCAATTTCGTGGGCGGTTACAAGGCACTGCCGATCCGCTTCACCAAAAACTGAACCCTCTCCCCCTGGGCCGCGCCTTTAAAGGCGGGCGCGGCTTTTTCTTTTTACGCCCGGAGATTGTTTCCATGAACGCACCGACCACCATCGCCGCCGGACTGCATGGCGAAACGGGGCATGAAGTTCGCCTGCCGCCGCAGAAGATGCTGATTGGCGGAGCGTGGGAGGATGCCGGGGACGGTCGCACCATCGCGGTGGAGGATCCCGCGACCGGACGGATATTCGCCAGCGTTCCGGCGGGAACGGCCGCCGATGTCGATCGCGCCGTGACCAGCGCGCGCGCTGCCTTCGAATCTACGACATGGAGCCGGATGCGTCCGCTCGATCGTGGCAGGATCATTGAGGCGATCGCGCGCAAGATCGAGGATAATGCCCAGGAACTGGCGCTGCTGGAAAGCTATGACAATGGCAAGGCGGTACATCATGCCCTGGCCGTGGACGTGCCCGCCGCCGTCGACATTTTTCGCTACATGGCGGGCTGGGCGTCGAAAATCTATGGTCAGGTGAACCCCATTTCGGGCGATGGCCGCCAATATCACAGCTATTCGGTGCGCGAACCGATCGGCGTGGTGGGACAGATCGTACCGTGGAACTATCCGCTGGCCATGGCCGCGTGGAAGATTGCGTCGGCGCTGGCGGCGGGTTGCACCATTGTGTTGAAGCCGTCCGAAGTCACCCCGTTGACCGCGCTGCGCCTCGCTGAACTGGCGCTGGAGGCGGGGCTACCCGAAGGCGTGCTGAACATCGTCACCGGCTATGGTCATGAGGCGGGACAGGCGCTGGTCGAACATCCCGGCATCGACAAGATCGCCTTCACCGGGTCGACCCGCGTGGGCAAGCAGATCGTCCAGACCTGCGCGAAGGATCTCAAGCGGGTTACGCTCGAACTGGGCGGTAAGTCGCCCTCGCTGATCTTTGCCGACGCGGACCTCGACAAGGCGGCGATCGGCGCGGCGCTCGCCATCTTCTTCAACAGCGGGCAGGTCTGCCTTGCTGCCTCGCGACTCTATGTCGAACGGTCGGTGTTCGACAAGGTGGTCGATGGCGTGGCGCAGGTCGCAAAGACCTTCAAACTGGGCCATGGGCGTGATCCCGACACGATGCTGGGGCCGCTGGTGTCGAAGATGCAGCAGGGCCGGGTGCTGGACTATATCGAACAGGGCAAGGCAAGCGGCGCGGAACTGGTGACGGGCGGCGGCACGGGCGATCGGGACGGCTATTTCGTCGAGCCGACCATCTTTGCCAATCCCGATGCAAATGCCAGCATCGTGCGGGAGGAGATTTTCGGCCCGGTGCTGGTCGCGACGCCGTTCGACGATGTGAATGATGTGGTCCGGCAAGCCAACGACACCCGCTATGGCCTCGCGGCGAATATCTGGACCCGCGACCTGTCGCGCGCGCATCTGACCGCACGCAAATTGCAGGCCGGAACGGTGTGGATCAATACTCACGGCATGAACGATCCCTCTGCACCCTTTGGCGGGGTCAAGGAATCGGGCTGGGGTCGCGAAGTCGGTGAAGAAGGCGTCCTGCATTACACGGAAACCAAGACGGTTACCGCGCTGCTGGAGGAGTGAGCGCCGCACACCCGTGAACGAAGAAAAGCAAATAATAATTAAATCAAACAAATAGGGGATGTTATGAAGAACAGTATCGGATTTTTTTTGTGTTCTACAAGCATTGGCTGTCTCGCCATAGCGCTACCTGCAAGCGCGCAACAATCGCCGTCAACAACGGGATCTGCGGCCCAGACAGCCGATATTGTGGTGACCGCGAACAAGCGCGAGCAAAATCTCAATGATGTCGGGCTGTCAATAACGGCGATATCGGGCGACGCGCTTGCACAGCGCAAGGTTTCATCGCTTGAAGATATTGCGTCTATCATACCCGGCCTGTCCTACTCGGCCAGCACGACCAATACGCCCATTTATACGTTGCGCGGCGTGGGCTTTAACGAAAGCTCGCTGGGCGTTTATCCTGCGGTCAGTGTCTATATCGATCAGGCACCCTTGCCTTTCCCGGTATTGGCCAGTCATTCGGCCTATGATCTTGAACGCATCGAGGTGCTGAAAGGGCCGCAAGGTACGCTTTTCGGGCAGAATTCCACAGGCGGTGCGATCAACTATATCGCCGCAAAGCCCACCAGCAGTTTTGAAGCCGGCGGCGATATCAGCTATGGCCGCTTCAATGCGATAGAAGGCAATGCGTTCATCAGCGGTCCGTTGGCCACCAACGTCCGCGCGCGGCTCGCCGTCACCGGGGCGAATTCGGATGGGTGGCAGTATAGCGTTACCCGGCCAAGTGATCGCAATGGCGCGACCAGCTATGTCGCCGGGCGGCTGCTCATCGATGCGGACCTTTCCGAGGGGGTGAAGCTGTCATTCAACATCAACGGTTGGGTCGACAAATCGGAACCGCAGGCGCAACAACTCATCGGTATCCGCACCGGGGGGCCGCAGGGCGCTACCGCCGTCAAACTTGCGGCGACATCGGTATTCGCGCCCGACAAGGCCCGCGCCGCGGACTGGAGCAGCTTTCTTACCGATCCGGCGACCGGCGTTCAAAATCCCGATGGCACTTTCGTGCCGGGCACGGCAAAATCGACCGACTTCACGCCAAGAGCGGATCGCAAATTCTATCAGCTTGCGATGCGCGCTGATGTCGAACTGGGCGCGGACATCACGTTGACGTCGCTCACATCCTATTCCGATTATGACCAGACCCAAACAACAGACGGCGACGGCAACGCTGCCGTTACCTTCGATCTTCAGAAGAATGATGGGTATATTCGGTCTTTTAGTCAGGAATTCCGGCTGGCTAACGACCCGCGCGGTGCGTTCCGTTGGGTACTGGGTGCGAACTATGAGGACAGCACGACGTTTGAGGACCAATTGCTGCGATATTTCGATAACTCAAATTACAATCCAGCGACTGCCTATATCAATGGGAGCGAGGTCAACAATAAGCAGAAGATCAGAAACTATGCCATATTTGCCAGCGGTGAATATGATATTGCGGAGAAGCTGACCCTGAAGTTGGCAACGCGCTACACAAATTCTCGTATCGCAGATGAAAATTGCGGGTTCACGATTCCCGGTGGAAATGTTGACAAGCTATTTGGAACACCGACGCCAACGGCCTGCTACACGTTCGATGCTGCTTTTCGAAATGGCCCACCCATCCTGCAAACGCTAAAGGAAGATAATGTGTCTTGGCGGGCAGGCATCGACTACAAGATGACCGACAGCAGTTTGCTCTATGCGAACGTGTCTCGCGGGTACAAGGCAGGCAGCTTCCCAAGCCTTGCAGCCGCTACTTCCAAAGCATTGAAACCGGTCACCCAGGAATCGGTCACGGCCTATGAAGCGGGTATCAAGACGGAATTTCTCGACCGTGTCATCGGTTTGAATGCTGCGGCATTCTACTATGATTATCGCGACAAGCAGATCCGAGGGAAAATCATCGACAACCCCAATATTTTCGGTGCGCTCGACACGTTGGCCAATATTCCCAAATCGACAATCTATGGCTTTGAAGCGGACTTGACGATCCGCCCGACCCGTGGGCTTACGATCAACGGCGCGCTGACATATCTGAAGTCAGAAATTAAAACCGGTCCTGTTTCACCGTATAATTTCGATGTTTTCGGCCGAACCGACTCCTTTGTCGGCGATGATCTGCCTTTTACGCCGAAATGGTCGGGCGTCATCAATGCCGATTACCGGCACGACGTGGCCAACGGCGGTTCGGCCTTTGTCGGGGTCACGGCCAATATCCGGTCAGCCAGCGATGCCGTGCCGGGCGGCAGCCGCATAGAGTTCCCAAGCCGCGCGGCAGAACCCAATTCCGCGTTGCGGGCAGGTATCGTCCACCCGTTCCAGAATAACAGCTATGCCACGGTCGATGCACGCATAGGCTATGAAGGCCCCAACGGCTCGTGGCGCATCATGCTCTGGGGCAAGAACGTCTTTAACGAATATTACTGGACAAATGTAATTGCGTCGGCGGATTCTGCCGCCCGCTTTGCCGGTCGCCCTGCAACCTACGGCCTGACAGTCGGATTCAACTTCAAATAATTGCCGACGCGGCCGCCTGTCCGGCGGCCGCGTCCTTTTTCTGCCGTGCATTGAGGTAAGATGATGGAACTCACCACCGCCACCATGACCGCAAATTGCGAGCGCTATATTCCCAATCCGGCGATCCCGAAATGGAACCAGAGCTATTACTTCAATTTCTATGACCGCAAGGCAAAGTTAGGTGGGTTCATCCGTGTCGGCATCATGGAAAATCTGGGCGAAACCAATGGTTTTGCTATTTTCTTCAAGGATGGAAAGCCGCTATTCACGCGGGTGAATATGCAGTTGCCCTACACGTCCGACCGGCTCGACCCCGGCCTGGAGGTCGCAGGCGTGCGGATGGAGGCGACACAATCGCTCCAGACCTGCCGCATCCGTATCGACCTGGAAGATTTCGGCGCGGACCTGATATGGGATCTGCGCTTCCCGATGGGCGACAGCATCGTCCCCAGCACGGAAGGCGACGACGCTATCGCGCGCGAACTGGCCTATATCCATCTGGAAGGCACCTGCAATGTCACCGGCACGGTGCGTCTGCGCAGCGGGGAAGTCATCACGATCGACGATAGCGGTTTCCGCGACATAAGCTGCGGGCCGCGCAACTGGGCCGGGGTGCAGCATTACCGCCTTGCCTGGCCGATCTTCGACAATGGCATGGCCTGCGTCGCGGTCCATGCGATCACCGAACATGGACATAGCTATCAAAAAATCCTGCACGACGGAAAGCGCTGGCACAATATCGGCCGGGTCGAAGAGACGATCGAATTTGAAGACGACGATATGGGCTTTCGCCATGTCCATTGGAAGGTGTGGGATGAGGACAAAAAGCTGTGGGAATTTACCGGCACGCCGCTGTTTCGCTGGCAATTCCCGTTCGACACGTTCGTGATGGTCGAACAGATGATGGAATATCGGCTGGCCGACGGGACGATCGGCTATGGCATGGGCGAGGGCGGGTTTCGCTTTCCCTGGGAAGGGAATGGCAACTGATGTCCGACACGCTTGACGCCCCGTCGATAGATAGCGTCGACATCTGGGACCGCGATGACATGGAGCCGCGTATTCGGGACATTCTCGACCGGACCGTGCGCGACCGTATAAACGGTCCCTATGCGGCGAAAACCGAAGCGCAGGTCGTCGCGATGCTGGAAAACTACTTCGCGGTCACTGAGGGGCTGGAGGATATCGCCATATCCGACGTTGCGCGCATGGCGGGCGGCGCGTCGAAGGAGCAGTTCGCGTTCATCATACGGCACAGGGGCGATGCAACGGGCGAGAAGCTGGTGCTGCGGATGGACCCGCTGGAGGCGATCGCCCAGACCTGTCGCGGACGCGAGGCGCAGGTACATGTGGCGTTTGCCGACATATTGCCGGTAGCGTCGGTGCGCAGCGTCGATGCCAACGGCGATATACTCGGTCAGCCAGCGATCATTCTGGGTTTCGTCAACGGCGTGACCGAACCGACCCAGGGCACCGGACACGGCGTTTCGGGCATCGGCACGCGCTATGATGAATGGGCGGCGAAGTTGACGCCGCAATTTATCGACGCGCTGGCACAGGTCCACAGGTTCGATTGGCGCGCCGCCGATCTAGCCGATTTCGCGGCGCCTGAACCGGGCACGCGACAGGCGGCGATTTGGCAGGTGAACTGGTGGTCGCAGGTATGGTGGGACGGGGTGGTGCAGCCGGTCGCCATGGTCACCTATGCCGAACGCTGGCTGCGCGAAAATGCACCGATCTGCGATCAGCCGGTAATGTGCCACAGCGACCTGCGGCTGGGCAATTTCATGTTCGAGGAGCCAAGCGGCAAATTTACCGCCGTGCTGGACTGGGAACTGGCGCATATCGGTGATTTTCACGAAGATATTGCCTGGGCCATCCAGCGCCTGTTTGGCACATGGACCGACGATGGCATTTTTCTGGTGTGCGGGCTGATCGCGCGGGATGAATTTCTGCGTGCCTATGAAATCGCGTCGGGCAACCGGATCGACCCGGTCAAGCTGCGCTATTATGAAGTGCTGAACGCCTATAAATGCGCGGTGATTGACTTGGGTCAAGCGATGCGGGCGGCCACCGAAAGCAATAATCACCAGGACATCATCCTGACATGGTTGGGTTCGGCAGGGGCCGTCTTCCTGGAACAACTCGTCACGCTCATTCGGGAGGCCTGATCCATGCTGCCCAATATCGACCTGCGTATTGCCAATATGATGAAGGCGCTGGAACAGGTGATCCTGCCCGCCTTGCCGCGCGAACAACGGCTGGCACGCGATCAGGCTATGCTGGTCGTCGGCCAGTTGCACATGATGAGCCAGCAATGGAAATCGGCGTTGCGTTACGAAGCGCTGTCGCTGGACGAACTGATCGCGCTGGCCCGCGCATTGGCCAGCGATGCGCCCGCGTCGATCGGCGCACCGCTGGAAACCGCGCTGGCCGTGGCGCAGGCGTGTGACCGCACCAGCATCGCTGCGCTCGAGCAGGCCAGCGTCGCCTTGGGCCATGCCGTGGATGCGGTCATATTGGGTGGGACGGAGCATCTGCCCCTTTCACCCGCCGCGACCGACGCGGTGCTGGATTATGCGTTGCGTCACGCCCGGCGCGAACGGACCTGGTTCAAGGCGAACCAGATGGACCCCGACCAGGGCGACCTGCCCGACATAGAGGCGATGCTGACCACTGCCCACTGACGATAGCGATAATGACAGGCCATGGAGGGAGTTGCTTGCGATGCCAGATATAACCCAGGGTTTTACGGACTTCCCCGTCAAGAATGCCTATCGGCACAAGCTGGCCGAAGACGGCCGGGAATCGGCCACGCACCAGTTTGTGCTGCCCCAATATGGCATCGCCGGTTTCTATTATCCCACGGTGCGCGCCAACGGCCATGCCAAGGGGCGGCTGCACCTTTTCGGACCCGGCCTGCCCGCGCCGATTGAGGAGGAAGTCGAGCAGATGGTGTCCGACGACATGGATTTCGACGACTGGCGTTTTGGCCCGTTGCTGATGGCCGTGCGCGAACCGTTCAAGACGATCGACCTGGGCTGGGTCAGCGACCGCATCCAGTTCGAAGGGCAGTGGACCGCGATGCACCCGCCCTATGCCTTCAGTTCCCATCCCAAAGGCAATCCGCCTTATTATGGCGATGATCGCACAGAGCAGCATGGCATCATCAGGGGCAATCTGCGCGTCGATGGGCGTGACTATCCGCTCAAGGATTTCATGATCCGCGACCATAGCTGGGGACCGCGCGTATGGGGTTTGAACCAGCATTATAAATGGTTCCACGCAACCACGGCGACCGTGTCGGTGCATTTTTTCGAAATGATGTCGTTCGGCAAGGTCGAAACGCGCGGATATCTTTTCAAGGACGGTGTCATGCGGCACGTCGAGGGCATCGACTATGCAATCGATTATGATGATGACATGATGCACGATCGTTTTCGGGTGACCGTGACCGACACCGACGGACGTTCGGTATTTGTCGATTGCCAGTCATTCGCCAAATATCAGCTGGACCTCGACCCGGTGGTGCTGCTGAACGAATCCGTGGTGACCGCGACGATCGATGGCGAAAAAGGCACCGGCTGGTGCGAATTCTGCTGGAACCGCGACTATCTGAAATTCGCCAAACCCTATGTCGAGCGTTTCGCCTGGTGATGGAGGAGGCCGCCATGGAAACCCGGCGCGTTCGCGACAGCGACGTGGACATATGGGATCGCTCCGAAATGGAGTCGCGCATCCGGCACATATTGGAACGCACCGTCCGCTTGCGCTCTACCGGTCCCTATCGCCCCAAGTCCGATGCGCAGGTCACCGCGATGCTCACCGGCTTCTTTGCGGCCAAGGGGTTGGAGGAGATCGCGATCAGCGATGTCGAACGCATGTCGGGCGGCGCGTCCAAGGAACAGTTCGCCTTCACCCTGCACCACAGGGCCAGCGTGCATCCTGAACGGCTGGTGCTGCGCATGGACCCGCTGGAGGCGATCGCCCAGACCTGCCGGGGGCGGGAGGGTGAGATCCAGCGGATCATGGGCCATCATATGCCGGTTGCGCTGGTGCGCTGGTTCGACGCCGATGGCGATTTGCTGGGGCAGCCCGCCGTCATTCTGGAATTTGTGCGCGGCGTGACTCAGCCCAGCGAAGGCGGCGCGGCGGGCGTGTCGGGTATGGGCGGGCGTCTGGGCAGTTTGATCGACCGGCTGGCACCGCAATATATCGACGCGCTGGCAAAGACGCATCGGTTCGACTGGTCGCGCGCGCATCTGCGCTATTTCGATGCACCCCGCGCCAACAGTAACCAGGCGGCGATCTGGCAGGTCAACTGGTGGTCGCAGGTCTGGTGGGACTGCTTGGTCGAGCCGGTGCCGGTGGTGACGCTGGCCGAACGCTGGCTGCGCGAACATGCGCCGGTGTGCGACGCGGCGATGCTGGTCCATGGCGATTTGCGCATGGGCAATTTCATGTTCGAGGAACACAGTGGCCAGTTCACCGCCGTGCTGGACTGGGAACTGGCCCATATCGGCGATTTCCACGAAGACATTGCCTGGACCATGCAGAAACTATTTGGCGCGTGGGGCGACGATGGTCGTTTTCTGGTCAGCGGCCTGCTGACCCGCGAAGATTTCATCAGCCGCTATCAAACGGCGTCGGGCAACCGGATCGATCCGGCCCGGCTCCATTATTATGAGGTGCTCAACGCCTATAAATGCGCGGTCATGGACCTGGGGCAGGCGATGCGCGCATCGGTCGCCAGCAATAATCATCAGGAGGTGGTGCTGACCTGGCTGGGATCTGCCGGGGCTGTATTCCTGAACGACATCATACAGTTGATACGGAGGACTTGAGCGATGTTACCCAGTATCGATCTGCGCATCGCCAATGTTATAAAGGCGCTGGAGCAGGTCATCCTGCCCGCGCTCATGCCGCGCGAACGGCTCGCCAGGGACCAGATCAACCTGTGTATCGGCCATCTGCGGATGATCGGCGAACAATGGCGCTGGGCCGCCGCGTTCGAGAACGGGTCGTTTCACGCGATGATCGCGCTGGCCAAGGCTATGCAGGCGTCGGTCGACCCGTTCTACGCCGATGAACTGGCGGCGGCGATCATGTCGGCCGACGCGATAGAGGGGGGTGATCTGGCCACCGTGGAACATGGCATCGTTGCGCTGGGCGGTTTAATCGACCGCATCATCCTGGGCGAGGATGGGCAGTTTCCGCTGGCCCCCGAACTCTGGGACGCGGTGCTGACCTATGGCGAGAGGCAGGCGACGCGCGAGCGGACATGGTTTGCGGCGACCGGGCTTGACCCTGACCGGCATGAATTGCCCGGCATTGCGGAGATGATGACCCGATGAAGCATGAAAGCCCGGTCCTGCCACAGGATGATCCCGCAGGATTGTTGGCGCAGATGGTGGCGCATACCCGTTATGAGGATATTCCCGCCGACGTTATCGACCTGGCCAAGCGCGCGATTCTGGATACGCTGGCCGTCACTATCGCAGGATCCGGCTGGGAAGTTGCGCCCGCCATCGCCGATCAGGTAGCGGAATGGGGCGGGACGCCGCAGGCGCGGGTGCTGGTGCATGGCCATGCGGTTCCTGCGCCCATCGCCGCGTTTGCCAATGGGGTAATGGCCCGCGCCATCGATATGGGTGATGTCCATGAAACCGGCGGCCATGTCACCGAATGGAATGTCCCGGCGATGCTGTCCGTCCTGGGCATCGCGCCGGGGCCGGTCAGCGGGCGCGATTTCCTGACCGCTTATGTGACCGGCGCGGAAGTGGGCGTGCGTGCGAGCGCTGCGCTGAACCTTGTCCGTTATCACACTAATTGGGGGATGCCGGGCGAATGGAACGGCCCGCTCTGCGCCGCCGCGTCGGTCGCGCGCATCCTGGGCATGGATGCGGACGAGACATGGAACGCGATGGGCATGGCCTATACTGTCCATGGCATGTCGGAATATAATAAATATTCCGAAGGCACGCAGATGGCGCGGGTCCAGCATAGTTTTGCGGGCGATACGGCGGTCAAGGCCGCGTTGCTGACGCGGCGCGGAGTGACGGCCCCGCGCGGTATCTTTCAGGGCGTACCAAGCGGCATATTGCGCCATATCGCGTGGGACGATGTGCGGCCCGAATTGCTGACCGACGGGCTGGGCACGCGCTGGCAACTGGCAGAGGGGCGTTCGATGAAGCCCTATTCGGCGTGCAAGTTCACGCATAGTTTCATCGCCAGCACTGCCACGATCATGCAGGGCGAAGGGCTGGACTGGCGCGATATCGACCGGATCGATTGTATTGGCAGCACTAGTCCGCGCATGACGTTCGAACCTGCCGCCGCAAAATGGAACCCGGGCACCGTTGCGCAAGCCATGTTCAGCGCGCCCTATACAATTGCGACGGCGGCGATGACGGGCGGCTTTTTCCTTCAGGATTTGCACGCCGACCTGATGATGGATGATGACCGCCGCGCGCTGATGCAGCGGGTGCATATCCTGTGCGATCCCGATCATGTCGATCAGTTTGAAGGGTTCAGCGTCGCGATCACCATGCAGGACGGTCGCCGCTTCGCCCATGTCACGCCCTATGTGAAGGGGCATAGCCGCAATCCGATGACGTGGGATGATCTGGCCGACAAGCTGGCCCGTTGCGCGCCCTTTGCAGCGATAGCCTTGCCACAGGTCAAGCTCGACCGGCTCGTCGCGCTGTGCCGCGATATGGAGCAGGTCGATGACATGACCGCGCTGATCGATTGCCTGACCCCCTCTCACCCCGCTTGACCTTTCCCCAAGGAGATTATGATGAAGGCCGCCATACTCAACGCGCTCGATGGCACGTTCCAGATCGAGAATATCGACATCGACACGCCGCGCGGGCGCGAGGTTCTGGTCGAGGTCAAGGCGTCGGGCCTGTGCCATTCCGACCTGCATTTTGCCGAGCAGGATTTCGGCGTGCCGTTGCCCGCCGTGCTGGGGCATGAACTGGCCGGTGTCGTCCTGGCGATTGGCCCGGAAGTGCGCGAATTTGCCGTGGGCGATCATGTGGTGGGGTCGCTGATCCAGTTTTGTGGCCATTGCCGCGCTTGCATCGGCGGCAAGACCTATCAATGCACCCATCCGGAAGAAACGCTGCGCGACGATCCCGCACACGCCCACCGCCTGACCCGTAATGGCGAGGGCGTGGCCCAGGTGTTCGGCACCGGCGCCTTTGCCGAACGTGCGCTGGTGCATGAAAATCAGCTGGCCATCGTGCCCAAGGAACTGCCCTTCGCTCAAGCGTCCCTGCTGGGTTGTGGCACGATCACCGGCGCTGGCGCGGCGATCAACACGGCGTCGGTCCGGCCGGGCGATACGGTTGCGGTCATTGGCATCGGCGGCGTTGGGCTGAACGTGATTTCGGGCGCGCAACTGGCCGGGGCCGCGCGGATCGTGGCGATCGACAGGCAGCCCAAGAAGGAGGAACTGGCGCGCCGGTTCGGGGCCACTGATTTCATCGATGCGTCGGCGGGCGACAGCGTTGCCGCGCTCCAAGCGCTGATCCCCGGCGGCGTGGACCATGCGTTCGAAGTGGTCGGCATCAAGGCGACGTCTGAACAGGCAATCAAGATGGTTCGCAAGGGTGGCGGCGCCTATCTGATCGGGGTCCATGCGCCGACCAGCACGATCGACGTCAATGTGACGGTCGACTTGCTGACCAATCAGGTCGATCTGCGCGGCGTTTATATGGGGTCATCCAATATCAAGCATGACATACCGATGTATGCCCGGCTCTATCTGGAAGGAAAACTCAACCTGGACGATCTGATTTCGCGCGAGATCAACTTGGCCGACATCAATGAGGCCTATGAGGAACTCAAAGGAGGATCCATCGCCCGCAGCGTCATCACATCTTTCTAGGTGAGGCGAGAGGATGTGCTGCCCTTGGCCGTGCGTGCATATGCGCTCGGCCGGGCAGCATCCCCTAAAAGCTATGGACGTCGATTGGGTCATTCACTCGATCGATGGTAGTGCAACAGGGCCAGGGTATGAACCGCCCTGCCGCAGCAATCGCATAGATGAGCCGCATGTCACAGAACAAGCATATTTTGCCGACAAAGCGCATTCATAATTTCCGAGATTATGGCGGCTATACGGTTCGAGGCGGTGGCCGTTTAAGACCTGCCATGCTCTTTCGTTCGGGTGAACATTCCAAAGCCACCACATCTGACCTGGCACTCGTTGACGACTTGGCTCTCAAGGCTATGATCGATTTGCGCAGTCTGGATGAGCGCGTTGCAAAGCCCAATCGCTACAGCGTCTCCAGTCGGGCAAAAATTCTATTTTCTGATAGCTATATTCATGCCCGTCCACCCCATGAGGCAATTATGGACGTTGCCGCTACACCGCAAATGGTCCGTGCGCGCCTCTTGGAATATTATAGAATCAGTCCTTTCAAACCAGAGCAAATTAATTGCCTTCGTCTCTATTTTTCAGCGTTGATCGAAACTGATGGGGCGACATTGGTGCATTGTGCCGCCGGAAAGGACAGGACGGGTATAGCCGTTGCGCTGTTCCACAAAATCATTGGGGTGGAGATCGGCGATATATTCGCCGACTATCTTCTAACTAATGAGGCAGGGGATTTGAACGACCGCATCGCTTCATTTGGCTATAGCGTGCGCGCGCATCTAGGGGATGATCTGAGCGAAGAAACCCTGAGAATAAGTTTGTCGGTAGAAGAGCAATATCTCAATGAAATGTTCAAATCTATATATATTCAGCATGAATCAATCGAAGAATATTTTCGCAAAATATTAAAATTTGATAATTGCCAAATAGATTATCTTATGAATAAATTTGTTGTTTAGATTATGAAAATTGAATTTTGAATATTTTGGATTTTTCCTGCTTGATTTGTGATTCAAGGCCCTGGGCTGGCGAATAAAAGTGGCCGGTGTGTAGTAAATAATGGCGCGATGCTTAAAAATCAAAACTGCGATTGTGGACTAGGAAAGGTCGAGCATTCGGCGGAGCCAGTGCGACGCGCGTTCAATCGCTGCGTCGGCGGTTGGAGCTTCTCCTGCCATGAACTGAAACACATGTTGCTCATCTGGATAGATCTCTAACGTCGTTTCGATGCCAACGGCACGCGCCTTTGTGGCCAAAGCATGACTGTCGTCGAGAAGAACGTCGTCGCCGCCGACCTGGATCAAGATCGGAGGGAGGCCCGTCAGATCGGCATGCAGCGGATTAGCCGTTGGATCATGGCGATCGCCGTCGGGTCCCAGCAGCAGCGCGATGAACTGGAGCGTGGCATCGCGGGAACCGAGGCGATCACGCTGGGCATTGCTTGTGTAGGATTCGCCCTTCGCTTCTGTATCAAGATAGGGTGCCATCGCCATTCCTGCCGCAGGCAGAGGCATATTGCGATCCCGTGCACTCAGCATTCCCGATAGCACCAGCGCGCGCCCGGCAGAATCTCCCACAAACGCGATGCAGGAACGATCAAAAGCCCGGTCGAGCAGCCAGTGATAGGCGGCGACAGCATCCTCGACGGGACCTGGATGGGAATTTTCCGGTGCGCGGCGATAATCGACGATCAGGGCATCGCACCCGACGGCCTTGGCGAAATGGCCATAGAGTTTGCGATGCGAGTACATCGAGCCCAGAACATAGCTGCCGCCAGGTAGGCATAGCAGGATATGACTGAGGATCGGTGTCGAATGCGGGATCCCCTCATTCTGCGAATAAATGACTGATAAAAAGGGATAATATGACTTACGAAGGGGTCTCGATCGACGCCGATCTATAGGGCGGCGCGGGCTTACAAACCGCTCTAGATCAATGCCTTAGCTAGATTCTGCCGGCGTTCCGCCTTCGACGCCGATCCTCATTTGCTGAAACAACGCGCGACCACGCAACCGCTGCCCGATCCTCAACTCCTAATTTAGTATGAGAAATAGATCAACGCGACCTAAGACATGCCAGCATCGGCGGACGCGTTGCGGATCAGTGCGAGCATCTTCAACCGGGCTTCCTCACCGTCGCCGCGCATGATCGCGTCGAACACGGCGTCATGGTCTGGCATCGGATCTCGGGATTCCTTGCGCTCGTCGCGTGCGAAGCGGGTGGTCCAGGCAACCACCGCCGTAACCGACGTTGCCAGGGTAGTGAGCGATTCGTTGCGCGTTGCGAGCAAGATTAGTCGATGGAAGCTTTGGTCCGCGGCGCGCCCCTCAAAGGTTTGCAGTCCGAAACGGCGCATTTCTTCCAGAGCATGGCCCATGCGCGAAATGTCCTGCCCGTCGCGTCGCAGCGCCGCGAATTGAGCGGCCGCCGGTTCCACCACCACGCGCAGTTCGAATATGTCCCGCAGGAATTGCGGCGTCGGTCCAGCCTCGAACATCCATGCGAGCACGTCGAGATCCAGCATGTTCCACCGCAGTCTATCGTTGATGCGGGTGCCGCTCTTGGTTCGGCTATAGACCAGCCCCTTGGCGGAAAGGACGCGGACGGCCTCGCGATAGGCGGTGCGCGATACCCCCTGTTCAGCGCTATATCGTTCCTCGCCCGGCAGGATGTCGCCTGGCTGATAACGGCCACCAACGATAGCAATCCCCAGATCATGGGCGATCCGGTCATGCACTGCCCGTTGTGGGGGATTGGACGGGCGGGAAAGGGGGTGGTCGTCGTCTTGCATCATCCCGCCTTGCTCGCCCATACTGCCTTGGTCGTCAAGATCGATCGGCTAAGTCCATATAATTGGTATGAGGAAAAAGACAGAATTTTTGCATCATGCAATTACTCCGTCAAATTATGGCTTGAAACCCGCCTCAACACACGTCATCTAGTATGAGAAATAAAAAACGACTCAAAGGGGATGCTTCAATGAAATATGGCGTGCAACTGTCCATCTCGCTGTTCGCGTTGGCGGCGGCGCAAGCGGCGGCGGCCCAGACCGGCGCTGGTCAGGCGGCCGGGAGTGCGAGCGATGGCGACATCATCGTCACCGGGATGCGCGCCAGCCTGTCGTCGGCCCAGAACATCAAGCGCAACGCGCAGCAACTGGTCGATTCCGTCGTGGCCGAGGATATCGGCAAGCTGCCCGACAATAATGTGGTGGAGGCGCTCCAGCGCGTGCCCGGCATCCAGGTGTCGCCCCGCGCCCGCGGCGAATCCGCCACCGTGTTGATCCGTGGCCTTCCCGACGTTGTGACGCTGGTCAACGGCCGCAACATCTTCAGCACCACCGGTCGCTCGCTTTCGCTGGCGGACGTTCCGGCGGATCTGGTCGCGGGCGTTGACGTCTACAAATCGCGCTCGGCCGAACAGCTGGAAGGCGGCATTGCCGGCCTCATCAATGTCCGCACGCGACGGCCCTTCGACTTCAAGGGATTTGAATTCGCGTTGGCAGGTCGCGAAGTCTATAGTGAGCAGCCCGACAGGATCGATCCTTATGCCAGCGCGCTCATCAGCAACCGCTGGTCGACTGGCATCGGCGAGATTGGCGCACTCGTGAGTGTCTCCTACCACAAGACCCGCTATCGCGACCAAACCATCTATAGCGGCGGCTATTTCGGCTATAATCTCGATAACAGCCGCGCGCCCTACACGCCCGGCGTTCCGCTCGACCCGCGTGGCACCAGTGCGGCTGATCCGAAAGTATTCCGCACCGACGTCATCGGTGCCTTCGACCGGATCGGCACCCGAACTCGCCCGGCGGTCAACGCGACGCTGCAATGGGCGCCCGACGATCGGCTGACTATCCATGCCGACGGCTTGTTTTACGGCTATCGCGAACGCGGCAACAGCAACCAGAATTTCACGTCGGTGAACGGCGCTTTGCTCGCACCGCTGGTATTCGTCGACGACACCAAGCTGGTCCAGTCGCTCAGCATCGCCAATGGCCGTGTCGCCAATTTCGGCGGAGCCTATCAGAATAAGGCGGACCGTTGGCAGGGGGCGCTAGGTGCCGACTGGACCAGCGGCGACTGGGAAGCATCGACCGAATTTTCCTATACCCGGTCCAAGGCCACCGACATCGGCAATAATCTGGATATCGACTTCATCGCCTCGCGCACCGACGCGGTATTCAACGATGGTTCGGGCGCACCCCGTTTCACCCTGCCTAATGACGACATCGCCGATCCGTCGCGCTATTATCTCTCGCGTCTGTCCACCACCCGCACGGTCGGCGACGGCAGGGAATTGGCCTGGCGTGGCGACCTGTCCTACCGGACGCCTTTCCTCATCTTCTCCGGCCTCGACGCGGGCATCCGTCTCAGCAAGCGCGACGCCAAATCGGACAGCTTCACCCAGACCATCAACTGCTCCGCAACTGGCGCGGTCCGGTGCAACAGCATCAAGGCGGCGAGCCTGCCCGGCCTGATAACGGTAACGCCAGGCGACTTTTATACCGGCACCCGCCAATTCGTGCGTCAATGGGCGACCCCGACCACCGATTATCTGCTGAACAATATAGGATCTCTGCGCCAGTTGTTCGGCCTCGCTCTAGGCGACCCGGCCTTCCAGGATACCCAGCATTTCGACATCGAGGAAAAAAACTATGCCGGCTATGGCCAGGCCAATGTAGATGTCGGCCGACTGGACGGCCAGATCGGCGTCCGTGTCATCCGCACCGACATCACGTCCAACGCCTTCCTGGTCCTGCGCGGCGCAACGTCGCCGGTCACCATCCGCAACAAGAGCACCGATATCCTCCCCAGCCTGGCGCTGCGCTATAAGCTCAAGGACAATCTCTTCCTGCGCTTTGCCGCCAGCAAGACGATCACCCGCCCCAGCTTCGCCCAGCTCAATCCCGCGCTGACCCTGACCCCGCCAGTGCCGGGGCAACAGCCATTCGGTCGCGGCTCCAGCGGCAATGCGGACCTGAGGCCGGTCCGGTCGGACAATTACGACCTGTCGCTCGAATGGTATATTGATCGTTCCAGCTCGATCACCGCGACGATCTTCCGCCGCGACGTCACCGGCTTCATTCAGTCGGTGACCAGCAATTTCGACATCGACTATCTGGGCGTGGACAATGGCGTCTATCAGATTACCCGGCCGGAAAATTCGGGGTCGGGCAAGCTGGAGGGCATTGAGGGCGGTTTCACGGTCTTCCCCAAAGGACTGCCGACCTGGCTCGACGGAATCGGCGTCAGCGCCAACGGCACCTATATCAAGGGTAAGAACAAGGCGCTGTCGCCGCTGCCAGGCGTTATCGGCTTTCTGGACATCCCGTTCCAGAATGTGTCGAAATATTCCGCGACAGGCACTTTGATATACGAAACGGGCGGCTTTTCGGCCCGCGCCTCCTATGTCTGGCGCGACAAATATAATGCGGGCCTGCATTTCACCGGGGTCAATCCCAACTTCATCACCAACGGCCAGATCAGCAATCTCGACCTGTCCATCTCCTATGAACTCAATCCCAACTTCACGATCGTCGCCGATGCGACCAATATACTCAAAAATCTCTACCAGACCTCGTTCAACGACCCCGGCCTCTACCCGCGCGACACCGTTCTTTACACGCGCACCTTCGCCGTCGGGTTCCGGGCGAAAATCTGATGTTCCTATCGAGAGGATGCCATATGACGATTTCCAGGGTGATCGCTTCGCTGTCAGTGCTGATGGCGCTGCCCAATGCGGCCCATGCGCAGGAAGCCAGACAGGTCACGATCAGCGTCGATGCGGCCAAGCCGGTGGGCAAGCTGCCCCCGGTCTGGCGCTTCTTCGGTGCGGACGAACCCAATTATGCGACGATGAAGGACGGTCGCAAATTGCTCGTCGAACTGGGCGAACTGAAAAAGGGGCAGGTCTATTTCCGCGCGCATAATCTGCTGAGCAGCGGTGACGGCACGGCCGCCTTCAAATGGGGCAGCACCAACGCCTATATGGAGACAAAGGACGGCAAGCCGGTCTATAACTGGGCCATCGTCGACGGCATCATCGATGCCTATCTGGAACAGGGTATCCGTCCCTATCTCCAGATCGGTTTCACCCCCGAAGCGATGGCGAATGCCCCGGCTGGCACGCCTTATCGCCATAGCTGGCGTCCGGGCTTTGCCTATAATCTGATCGCGACGGGCTGGACCTATCCGCCCAAGGATTATGAGAAATGGGCGGAACTGGTCCATCAATGGACGCTGCACAATATCGAACGCTATGGCCGGGCCGAGGTCGAAAAATGGTATTTCGAGGTCTGGAACGAACCGAACAGCGCCTTCTACTGGAGCGCCAGTCCCGAAGAATTCTACAAGCTGCATGACTATGCGATCGCGGCGGTCCGCAAAGCGTTGCCGACCGCGCGCGTTGGCGGACCGGACGTAGCCGGGCCGGGTGGCACCTTCATGGATGGCTTCCTGAAACATGTGTCGTCAGGCAGAAATTATGCGACCGGCCAGACCGGCACGCCCACTGACTTCCTGTCCTTCCATGCCAAGGGGCGACCGACCTTTGTCGATGGCCATGTCCGCATGGGCATAGCCACCCATCTGCGCGAAACCGATGGTGGCTTCACCAAGATACTGTCGATCCCGTCGCTTGCCAATAAGCCGGTCGTAATCGGGGAAAGCGACCCCGAAGGCTGCGCAGCCTGCCCCGGCCCACAAAATGCCTATCGCAACGGCACCATGTATTCCAGCTACACCGCCGCCAGCTTCGCGCGCATCTGGGAACTGGCCGAGAAGCGGAAGGTCAATCTGGAAGGCGTCGTTTCCTGGTCCTTCGAATTCGAGGACCAGCCCTGGTTCGCCGGCTATCGCCAGCTATCGACCAACGGCGTTGACCTGCCGGTGCTGAACGTTTTCCGCCTGTTCGCGCAACTGGGCGAAACGAAGCTGGCTACTACAAACGATGCCCAGGTGCCGCTGGATGTGCTGATGAAAAGTGGCGTGCAGGGGGATGCCGACATCGGTTCGATCGCCACGCGCACTACCGACGGCAAGGTCGCGCTCCTTGTCTGGCACTATCATGACGACGACGTCGCCGGACCGGATGCGCAGATCACGCTCAGCCTGAACGGCATCAAGGGCAAGCCTGCGCAGGCGAACCTGTGGCGGGTCGATGGGGATCATGCCAACGCCTTTTCCGCCTGGAAGACAATGGGATCGCCCCAGTCCCCCGATCAGGACCAGTATAAGCTGCTGGAAGCCGCATCGGTCATGCAACCGGAAAAGCTGCGCGTGACGAAGGGTCAAAGCAATGCCGCCAGCATCGACCTGCGCCTGCCGCGACAGGGCGTCGCCCTGATCGTCATCGACGGCCAGTAAGGACAAGGTGGTGGAGACCATGAAGCGGGCGGAGGCGCGGTCTTACGCAGGACGCTGGGCGATCGCGGCGATGATCACCGTCGCGATCGCCATCAGCTATCTTGATCGCCAGACGCTGCCCTGGGCGATCAAATATATCGAGGCCGACATTGCGATCGGCAACCAGACCAAGGCCATTCTCGATTCCGCCTTCCTCGCCACATACGGCATCATGTATCTAGGCGGCGGTTGGCTGCTCGACCGGGTCGGCACGCGGCGCGGCTTTTTGGCGATCATGATCTTCTGGTCGCTCGCCTGCGCCAGTCATGGGCTTGCCGGTGGCATTGTGGCGCTGGTGGTCAGTCGGTTACTGCTGGGCGTAGGGGAGGGCGGGGGCTTCCCCGCCGCCACTCGCGCCATCGCCGAATGGTTCCCGCCGGAACGCCGTGCCGCCGCCATGGGCCTCGTCAATGCCGGGACGGCCGTCGGCGCAGTGATCGCCCCGCCGCTGATTGCAGGCATATTGGCTTATGGCGACTGGTTCGGCCTGTCGAGCTGGCGCTGGGTTTTCTTCATCACCGGCGGCTTCGGTCTCGCCTGGGCGCTCTGGTGGTTCGCGACCTATCGCACGCCACCGGCTCTCGACACCGACACCCACGAAGCGGACGGCCTCGCCCCGACCATCGCTATGTTGCTGGCGCGCCGCGAAGTGCGCGGCCTGGTCGCCGCCAAGTTCCTGAGCGACGGAGCCTGGTATTTCTACCTCTTCTGGCTACCCAAATATCTGTTCGAAGTGCATGGCTTCGACCTAAAACAGGCCGCGACGATCGGCTGGATACCCTATGCCGCCTCCGGCGTCGGAAGCCTGTGCGGCGGCTGGCTATCGAGCCGTCTTCTCTCGTCGGGTCGCTCCGTCGACGCCGCGCGCAAGATCGCACTAGCCCTGAGCGCCGCCTGTATGCCCTGGGTCATGCTTGCGCCCATGACCGCGTCGGTCGCCGTTATAATTGCCATTTTCAGCCTCGCATTCTTCGGACAGCAAAGCTGGTCCACCCTCGTCATGACCCTGCCGACCGACCTCGCCCCGCGCAGCGCGCTCGGCCGCCTCGCCGGGCTGGTCGGCTTGGGCGGCGCATTTGGTGGCATCGTCATGGGACAGGCGGCGGGCTGGGCGCTCGATGCTGGGCTTGGCTACACCCCCGTCCTGACCGTGGCGGCCACCCTGCACCTGATCGCCTTCGCGCTGATCTGCCTGTCCATCCCCTGCATTTCCCGTCTCACCTTCACTCGAAAGGCCGTTCCTTGAAAATCACCGAAGTCCGCACACGCGTCGTCCAATGGGAAGGCGACACCGTAACGCTGCCGCCGCATTTCTGTACCAATCCCATGGACCTTGTGTCCCCCATGCTCTCGCCAGAGACCATGGGAACCTTCACCTTCCATGGCTGGCTGATCGTAGAAATTTTCACCGATCAGGGGTTGGTGGGCATCGGCAACGCAGCGCTCGCGCCGCTCGTCACCAAGCAAATGATCGACCAGTATCTCGCTCCGTTGCTGATCGGCCAGGACCCATGGGACAGCGAGTTTCTGTGGCAGCATATGTACCGCAAGACCATGGCCTTCGGCCGCAAGGGCGTGGCTTTGGTCGCCATTTCTGCGCTCGACATTGCGATCTGGGACTTGATGGGAAAATCCGCGAAACAGCCGGTCTTCCGCCTGCTGGGCGGGCGCACGAAGGCGAAGATTCCGGTCTATGCCAGCCGTCTCTATTCGATCCCCCTGGACGAACTGGCGCGTGAAGCCGCCGCCTACAAGGAGCAGGGCTATAAGGCGATGAAGCTGCGCTTTGGCTGGGGGCCGATCGACGGCGCGGCGGGCATGGCCCGCAACGTCGAACTGATCCGAACCGTGCGCGAAACGGTGGGCGATGAGATCGACATCATGGCCGACGCTTATATGGGCTGGAGCCTGGACTATGCCAAACGCATGATGCGCCTGATCGAACCCTTCAACCTGCGCTGGCTGGAAGAAGCGATCATCCCAGACGACATCAATGGCTATCACGAATTGCGCCGCTTCGGCACCACGCCGATCGCCGCGGGCGAGCATGAGTTCACCAGCTACGGCTTCCGCCAGATGATCGAAGCCAAGGCGCTCGACTATTTCCAGTTCGATACCAACCGCGTCGGCGGCATCACCGCGGCGCGCAAAATTCAGGCGCTGGCCGAAGCCTATTCCATCCCCGTCGTCCCCCATGCCGGGCAGATGCACAATTATCATGTTGTGATGGCCAGTCTGAACAGCCCTATCGCCGAATATTTCCCGATGGTCGATGTCGAGGTTGGCAACGAACTCTTCTGGTATATTTTCAAGGGCGAACCGCAGGCGGTGGACGGCTATATCGATCTGGACGACAACCTCCCCGGTCTGGGCCTCGAAATCGACGAGGCTGCTCTCTCGCGCTTTAAGGTGATCGGATGACGAACATGAAAATCGCCGTTCTGGGACTGGGCATAATGGGTTCCGGCATGGCCCGGCAGTTGCTTACCGCCGGGTTCGACGTGACGGTGTGGAATCGCAGCCGCGAAAAAGCCGGGGCACTGGGTGAAGCCGGTGCGCGGATCGCCGAGACGCCAGCCGACGCGGCGACCGGCGCAGCGATCGTCATGGCTATGCTGGCCAATGATGAAGTATCGCGGATTGTCTGGACCGGCGAGGACGGTGCGCTCACCGCCATGGAGCAGGGCGCGATCGCGATCGAATCCAGCACCCTGACCGGCGACTGGGTGTTCGAACTTGCGCGGGAAGCCGTCGCACACGGGGTGCGCTTCATCGAAGCCCCGGTCACGGGCAGCCGCGACCAAGCGGCGCAGGGCATGCTCCGCTTCCTCGTCGGCGGCGACGCCGATACGATCGACGCCGCTCGCCTGGCCTTCGACGCTATGGGGAGTGCGGTCGTCCATCTCGGCCCGGTCGGCAGCGCGGCGACGGTCAAGATTGCCAACAACTTCCTGTGCGGCGTCCAGGCCGCCAGCCTCGCCGAAGCGATCAGCCTGTTCGAAAAACATGGCCTAGATGTGGAGCAGGCGATGTCCATCCTGTTCGAGGGGGCGCCCGCCAGCCCGATGGTGAAGGGCGTTGGCCGCAGGATGCTCGATCGCGACTATGCGCCCCATTTTCTGGTGCCGTTGATGGCCAAGGATTTGGGCTATGCTGCGCAGGCGCTGGCCGATGTCGGCATTGTTTCCGCCATTGCCCAGGCTGCACAGCAACGTTTCTTGGAGGCGGATGCGGCAGGCGAGGGGCATCGCGACATAGCGGCGATCGTGGAGCCGCTCAGAGGTGCTGTAAAAAACGGCGGAACGTGGACTGAGCGATAGCCTGGCACTGCAACAAACAATATCAAACGCGGTTTGGATCCGCTAGCCGCACAATCATTGAAGCCTGGGACCATATGCATCGTGCGGCCGCTGGCGTCCCAATCCTCGCCCTCGACATGTACGAGCATAGTTTACACATGAGTTATGGCACGCAGGCCGCCAAATATATCGACGCATGGTTCCGTAACCTCGACTGCCGAGCTTATGCCGGGTTGTCCGTGCCGATGAGCTTTTTAAGCAGATTCTGGCCCTAACGCGTCGATCTGTGCAATGATTTACTCAGCTTCTGGCCGGTCCAGCCAGTCTGGACTGACATGAAGCCATTACACGACTCGGCCAAGCCCAACCAGCAACACGGCCGGCTGCGGCAGTTCCCATGTGCCCGTGCCAGTCACTTCGCCGATCCAGCCGGACGGCGGGGGCGATGGGCGATCGTCGGGCCGAAATGCGATACCAATCTGTCGGGCGAGGCGGTTGTCTTTGTCTGTCGCGACAGCGAAGGGCAAGTTGTGCCGCCTCTTGATGTTGGTAAGCCGTTCTGGCGTCTGCGGGCTAAGAGCAACCAGGGGAATATCTCTGCCGCGCAATGCCGGGACGAGCGCCTCAGCATAATAGGGCAAAGCAATGTTGCAGGCCGGGCAGCCGGCAAAGCGGAAGAAGATGAACAATGCGGAGCCATTGACGGTCAACGCGTCGATGTCGAGCGTTTCACCATCGACCCCTTCGAAGGCAAGGGGCGGGAGGATGTCACCAACCTGCGCCAAAGCGGCAGGATCGAACCGGTCAAGCAGGACTTGCCGCTGCCGGGCATTGCCCTCCAGTTGCGCGGCCGTCCAACTGCGCGCCCGCTCAGCCTGTAACGCAGCGAACCGCGCTTCGAGTGTGTCCTTGAGGATCGTCGCCATATTGATCTCCTTCCTGCAATTCCCTGCTTATTGGCGATTGAGAGGTGAGAGGGCCAATGAGAGTTGCGGGACGGAGAACGAAAAATTTTCATAGATGCACCAAATCAGGCTGCTTTGCGGCGTTTCGGTACGGTTGCTGCGCGCCCTACCGGAACAGCCAGGCCAAGATGCCCGCGCAGCGTGTCGGCCTCGTAATCGCGCCGGAAGAGATCGCGATCCTGAAGGATAGGCACGACTTCGCTCACGAAACGGTCAAACTGGCTGGGGTGACCCAGATGAACATTCACACCATCAAGCGCCCGTCCTTCGAACCAACGTTATATTTCATCGGCGACCGTCTGTGCCGACCCGACAAAAGGACTGCCGCGCCCGGCGCGCAAACGCTCGACCGTCTGGCGAAGCGCCAACCCTTCGCCGATGGCCAGATCAGTGATCTTCTTGGCCTGCGTATAGAAGCTGCTCTTGGCATATTCGAGCGACTCGATCGGGAAGGCGGCGTCGGAATCGTAGCGGCGGAAGTCATGCCAGCCGAACGGGCGACCGAATTCGGCCAGCGCCTGATCGAAACTCTGGTCGAGCGACTGATAGTGACGTTCAATGTCCCGCGTCTGATCGTCAGTGTCGCCAACGATGACCGAAAAGCCGGGCAGGATGACGATCTGGTCGGGATCACGGTCCCGGCGCGCAGCCCGGCCTTTGAGATCCGCGTAGAAGGCTTACCCCTGTTCGATCGTCGCTGCGTGGGTGAAGATCGCATCAGCGATGGAGGCACCGAGATGGCGTCCCTGGTCGCTGTCGCCTGCCTGGAAGATGACCGGTTCGCCCTGGGGTGACCGCTGGATATTGAGTGGCCCCACGACCTGGAAGAATTCGCCCCGATGATCCAGCCGGTGCAGCTTGCCGGGATCGAGAAACTGGCCGGTCGCGCGATCGCGTATCAGCGCGCCATCCTCCCATGAGGACCACAGGCTGCGTGCTACGTCGAGAAATTCGACCGCGCGACGATAGCGCGTATCATAGTCGAAATGTTCGGGCTGACTGAAATTGCCCGCTGTCCCGGCATCGCCGCTGGTGACGACATTCCAGCCTGCACGGCCCTTGCTGATAAGGTCGAGCGATGCGAAGCGACGCGCAAGATTGAACGGATCATTATAAGAGGTGGTGAGCGTCCCAACCAAACCGATCTTGCTGGTCGCCATGGGCGATGGCGATCTCGCGGAAGCTTTGTATGGTGGAAGCGGCTGCAAAGATGGGCGGCATTTCGCTCATGCCGCCATAGTCGAGCGAGCCGCCATTCAGCGCCTCTATCACCAGATGACCGGACTGAAATTCGCTATAATGCAGATCGAAGCCTTCCGGTCTGATCCCTGCCGCCTTGAACAGAAGGCGTGTGTCACCTTCGCCCTTGCCCGTAATGGACACACGCAACCGGAGCCGACCACGCTGGCCGCGACAACAGCTGGCGAGCATCAGGCCGGCCGCTGCCCCGGCACCCAGAAATTGGCGTCTCGGCCACATATCAGCGCCTCGCCTCGCCCCTCTGACCTGGCTCGACGCCACGCTCGAACAGGATCACGTTGGGATCGCGCAGAAATTCGCGACGTGTCGCCTCGCGAATGCGTTGCCAGCTCGCTCCCAAAAAATGCAACAAAGCCATGTTCGTCCTTCATCGGTACGGATAAAGTCTTTATCTATTTCATCAGTAGAGATAAGTCTCACAAGCATTGTTGTGGCTAATATTAGAAATGCTTGATCCATGATGAAGGTCGATCATGCCGCTATCGTAGGCGGTGGTTTCAGCGGTACGCTTATGGCGATAAACCTGCTGCGCTACGGTGCCCTTAACGTGACGGTCATCGAACGTGATTTGAATCGACTGGGGCGCGGGCTTGCCTATGGTGCCGCGCAAGCGGAGCATATCCTTAATGTGCGCGCCGCCAATATGAGCGCCTCCCGATCAGCCCGGTCATTTTGTTGACTGGCTGACGCGGCAATGCCTCGGACAGGAAAGCAGTTTTGCAACGCGCCGCGATTATGGTGCCTATCTTTGCGCGATGCTGGAAGACGCGCGTCGCCTTGCGGGAAACCGGCTGACCGTTCTGAGTGACGAGGCAATTGATTTGAGGCTCGACCGGGATGGCGTGCGGCTGGAATTGCTTTCGGGGAAGATCGTCGCAGCAGACAGCGTCATCATTGCGCCAGGCAATTTGCCACCCCATGGCCTGCCCGCACTGGCTGGTCTCCATCGCCCTGCTTATGCGGATGATCCATCGGCCGCAGATCTGGCCGAGGGATTGACCGACACGGATAGTATTTTGTTGTTGGGTAGCGGGCTAACGGCGGTAGATTGTGCGCTCAGCCTGGACAGCGCTGGCTTCAAGGGGCGGATCATTGCGCTATCGCGGCGGGGGCTGGCACCGCAAAGTCACGCGCCGACGCCGCCCTTTGCGTCGTGCCGGGAGCGACCGCAAGGGAGTCTGTCCATGCGGGTACGCAGCGTGCGCCGCCGTGCGGACGAGATCGGCTGGCGCAATGCGGTCGATGAACTGCGTCCGTTCACGCCCGACATGTGGCGCGCCGCATCGCTTGCCGAACGTGAGCGCTTCCTTCGCCATCTGCGTCCCTATTGGGACGTCCACCGTCATCGCATCGCACCACCTGTCGCTTCACGGCTTAAGGCGATGCAGGAACAAGGAAGGCTGGACATACGCGCTGCGAAGATAAAGACGGCCTCGCTCCAAAACGGCGCGATCGCGGTCGATATAGGCGATCGCGGAAAGGAGGGGACCGAACGGCTTACAGTTGCCCGCGTGGTCAATTGTACAGGCCCACTTGGCGACCTGCGCCGGACGAGCGATCCGCTGTTGCAAAATCTTTTCCTGCGCGGCGCGATCCGTCCCGATCAGTTGACCATCGGCATTGATGTAGACCAGCAGTGCCGTGCGATAGCGCGCAGCGGATCGGCACAGAATCGGTTGTTTGTGGTTGGTCCTATGACGCGCGGTGCGCATTGGGAAATCGTCGCGGTGCCGGATATCCGGCGACAGGTATGGACTCTTGCGCGGCACATCACCGGTGCGCATTGGGTCGAGGCCGAAGGACTGTAAAATCCGTTGTTGGTCGTTGAGTTGATCGAACGGCTTTCCTTCCCTTGAGGCTTTGTCCATTCTGGGTAGCCGTGCGCAGCCCATCAAGTTGACCGATATCACGAACCATAGGCGCTAGATCATCTATGGGATCAGCGAGCAGTTCTCACCTGCTATAACCTCAAGCTATGTCCCGCGCAGATCGGCCAGATTGCCGAACAGGACATAAGGGCGAATATGGCGACTTCATTTTATGGCCTGTGTGCTGAAATCGGCTCCATCCGGTTTTAGGATACATCGTCAAGGAGTTGCCATGTCCCCCGTCCGATCCCGGAACGCAATTGCCACTGTATCGCTTCGAGGGACGTTGGAAGAGAAGTTGAAGGCTGCGGCTGCTGCCGGATTCGCTGGCGTCGAGATTTTCGAGAATGATCTGGTTGGGTCCATGCTTGCGCCGCGTGATGTACGCGCCATGCTGGACGATCTGGGCCTCGCCTGCCTGCTCTACCAGCCATTCCGAGATTTCGAAGGAATGCCGGGCGATCTGCGCCGCCGGGCCTTTGATCGGGCGCATGCCAAGTTCGACTTGATGGATGCACTTGGCGCAGATCGTGTCCTGTTCTGTTCCAACTGTCATGTTGGCGCGCTGGGCGACCGTCAGCAAATTGTGGATGATTTCCACGAACTGGGCTCTATCGCGCAGGAGCGCGACATAATCGTGGGCTATGAAGCATTGGCCTGGGGGCAGCATGTGAACGATCATCGCGATGCCTGGGCGATCGTGAAGGCCGTCGACCATCCTAATATCGGCATCATCCTCGACAGCTTTCATTCGCTATCTCGCAAGATCCCGAGCGAAAGCATCCGTGATATAACTGGCGACAAGATCGCCTTCGTCCAATTGGCCGACGCGCCGCTGCTGGAGATGGACCTGCTTTATTGGAGCCGTCATTTCCGTAACTTGCCGGGCCAGGGTGGGCTGGATATAGTGGGTTATGTCGCGGAGATACTGCGCACCGGCTATGACGGGCCGTTGAGTCTGGAAATTTTCAACGACCGCTTTCGCTCCAATGCCGCTCGAATGGTGGCGGAGGATGGGTGCCGTTCGCTTGACTATGTGCGTGATGCAGCCAAGCGTCTGATAGACCAGCCGACCGACATGCCTGCGCCACAGCCGGTATTGGGCGCCGAGTTTGTCGAGTTCACTGCCGATGGCAGCGATGTCGCGCGACTGGGTCGTAGTTTCGCCGCGTTGGGCTTTACCCCGGTTGGCCAGCACCGACACAAAAAAGTGACGCGCTGGCGGCAGGGTGGCGTCAATCTCGTCATCAACGCTGAACCCAAGGGGTTTGCCGCCGCTTATCACGCGGCCCAGGGGACGGCGATCTGCGCGATTGGGATACGAGTAAAGGACAAGGCCGCCGTGCTGACGCGCGCGGCGGCGCTGGGAATCAAGGCCTATAGTCCAGAAGGGCGGCCAGGCCGTCTGGCCATGCCGGCTTTGCGGGGTGTCGGCGGCAGCCTGGTCTACCTGATCGACGCGGATGAGGTGGAAGGATTGTGGGCGCGCGAATTCCAGGTTGCGCGCGTAGACGATGGCGAAGTCGGGTCGGATGTGCGCGGCATCGATCATCTGGCCGCCGTGGTTCATAATGACGAATTTATGTCCTGGCAGCTTTACTGGCGGGCGCTGTTCGGGCTGGAGGCGCGCGCAGCGCAGGATGTGATCGACCCTTCCGGTCTGGTCCATAGCCAAGCGCTGCAATCGGACGATGGGGCTTTCCGGGTGACGATCAACGCATCGGATGCGCGCGAAACTTTGTCCTCCCGTTTTCTCGACCATGGTATCGGCGGCGGATATCAGCATGTCGCGCTGACGACCGACGATATATTTGCGACTGCGGAAGCGTTGCGGGACCGGGAGGCGGCAATGCTGGACATACCTTCCAACTATTATGATGATCTCGCCGCCCGCTTCGGCTTCGAACCTGAGTTGATCGCGCGCATGGCCGAATTTGGCATTCTTTATGACGAGGATGTTGATGGTGCAGGCTTCTGGCAGATGTACAGTCGCGCCTTCGATAAGCTGTTCTTCTTCGAATTCGTCCAGCGGGCCGAGGGCTATGCCGGTTTTGGCGCGCCCAATGCCGGGGTGCGACTGACGGCGCAAAACCGCTTTCGACCAGAAACGACACCTGCGGCGATCCTGTAGGAGAAGGGCCGATGACCGTCACATAGGCTGTATATCGCCTTTGCCCGGACTGGTTTTGCAAAACAACAGATAGTCTAACCGCCGCCTACAGTATGACCTTGATCGTCGCGCCCGCCACCAGCGCGTCGGGATAAATGTTGGTCGCCCCGACACGGTGGACATATTGCAGGTTTGGCCGCACCAACAATTGGCGGCTTGCCTGCCAGCCGTAGAATATTTCTCCGCTGACCTCATAGGTCTGGGCTGCGATATTCTGGCCCAACCACGCCTGATCGCGCTGACGGTCGGTGATGTGCGGATTGACTCTTGCATAGACGAGACCGAGGCCGAAATTGTCGCGCGGGCGATCGTCCCACAGACCGCGCGCGACGAAACCGCCGCTGACGAAGGTGCGCACCCTTGCGGTATGGTGATCCGATAATGTGAACGTACCGAACAGACTGAGGCCCCTTTCGCCCGGTCCGAAACGGATGATCATCTTTTCCGCCATAGTCCAGGCGCTCCATCGTTCCTGACGCATCGCCGGAGCGAGGCCGGACAGGGCATAGCTGTCGCCATTCACATCATCGCGTACATCGGCGCGGTTCGTCGTGTCGATCAGCCCCCCGATACGGAACAGGCCGGGCAATCCGTCTGGCTGCTGTCCCGTTTTCCAACCCAGTTCCACCGGCAGGACGAAACTGTCGAAGCGCGGGGCGATCTTCCATCCCGCACCGGTTTGAGCGCGAAAGGCATTCACTTCGAACCCTGCAACCGTGAAGGTCAGATTCGGCGTGATATTCTGCCGGACGCGCAGGCCCCAGCGCGGGATCGGAAAGCCTGAAAAGCCGCTATTGTAGAAAAGCGTGGTGGGCCGTGGGCAGAAGGCGAAATTCTGAAACTGACAGCCGCTAGGCAAGGTCGCGAAGTCATCGCCCGTATGATAAAGGCCGAATTTCAGCGCGGTTCTGCCACCGTTTAGCTTCTGTTCGTAGCTCAGTTCCGCCGGTCGCAGATCCTGCCCGCCACCGAATAATTCCTGCACCTCGAACAGGTTGCCGAGGCGCGTTGCGGTCAGATCCTCCCCCTTGCGGTGGATGATCGTGGCGATCAGCTTACCACCGTTCAGGCCGAACGCCTTGCCGGTGTCGATCGCGGCGGAGGCGAGCAATTGTTGGGTATAGGCCGCGCCGCCATCGCGCCCGCCGGTGATGGACGTTGTGCTTTCAGAGACATAGGAGAAGGTCAGGTCGATGCCCTTGTCACGCAACTGCGCGCGCCAACCAGGTTTGTCCGTTGCGACGGGCGGCGGCGGCGTCTGGGGACCGGCGGGCGGCCCTTGCAATTGCGTCGCGTCCGCGACGGGTAGCGCAACGACGATGGCGGGCGGCGCGTCGGCGATCATGCGGTGACCTTTGCGTCGCAGGCGCGGGCGAAATTGCGAAGCATCCGTGCTGCATCCGGCTCGACCCCAGTGAACAGGGCAAAGGCATGGGCCGCCTGCATGACTGCCATGCCACCGCCGTTCAAGGTCGCGCAGCCCTTCGCCGCGGCGGCCTGAAGCACCTGCGTCTCCAGCGGGAAATAGATGATGTCGGACACCCATTGATCGGGCGTCAGCAGGGCAGGATCGAAGGGCAGGCCGGGATGGCTGAGCATCCCGATCGGCGAACATTGCACGATCCCGTCTGCGCCTGGTATGGCGTCTGCGGCGGACATGGCGGTTATCACCTGTGCATCTGGGAACAGCGCGCCTAACCGATCGGCAAGCGCGGCGGAACGGTCCGGCGCGGGATCGACGATCGTCAATATCTGCGCGCCAAGGTCAAGATGGGCATAGCCCACCGCGGCCGCCGCGCCGCCCGCACCGATCAGTGCGATCTTTGAACGGCGTCGCTCCCCCAGGCCAGCCAGATAATGGGCGCGATAGCCCGACCAGTCCGTATTGTCGCCATGGCGCTTGCCGTCGCGAAACAGGATGGTGTTGACAGCGCCCAGGGCGCGAGCCGCATCGGACAGGCTGTCGAGCAGCGGGATCACGGCCTGCTTGAACGGATGGGTGACGTTGATACCGTTAAATCCCATGGCCGCCTGCATGTTAAGTAATCCAGGCAGTCCGTCGAGGTCATAGCCCATCACTTGGCCATCAAGGATGCGATAGACCATGGGCAAACCCAACGCGCGTGCTTCGCCTTCGTGCATTTCCGGGCTGCGCGATCCGGCGATACCGCTGCCGATCAGGCCGCACAGAATAGATGCGAAGGGTCGGCCCGTATCGGACACGGGTTGCTGCAACATAATGATGGTCCTTGACGGGAGAAGGGTGTCAGTCTGCCTTGGGCAAGCGGATGAGCGAGGCGCAGATCCCGGCCAGTACGACGGGCACCGCGAATATCCCGAAGATCATCGACAGCGACACTTTGGCTGCGAGGAGAAAGCCACCCAGCATCGGGCCGATGACCGCGCCGATCCTGCCCACACCCATGGCCCAGCCGATACCGGTGCCGCGCGCTTCGGGTGGATAGAGGCTGGCAGCGAGCGGATAGCAGCCGTTGAAGCCGCCCTGCACGAATACGCCGATCAGGAAGGCAGTGCCCAACGTCGCGGCGAGCGGCATTGCGACCGATCCGAAGATGGTCAGCGCAGCGGCGGCAAGCACCATATAGATCAGGATCAGGCGGCGCAGGTCGAAGCGCATGGCGACAAGGCCGATTGAGGAAGTGCCGATGAACGCGCCGACATTGTATATCGCGCCGGCATAGATGGCGTCCTTGGCCGGCAGGCCGGCTTCCACCGCGAGTTTGGGAATCCAGCTGATGACGAAATAGAGGGTCATGAAGCTGAAGGTGATCGCCAACCAGAGCAGGATGGTGCTGGCGGCGCGGCCTTCGGTCAGCAAGCCGCGAACTCCAGCATGGCGCGCTTCGCTGACATGCTGTGGGGGAAGCATATCGAGTTGCGGTTGGCCAATCGAGGCGAGCAGCCTATTGGCTTTTTGCAGCGCTCCCTTGGGTTGGCGGGTCAGCAGGAAGGCGATGGATTCGGGGAGAAGAAGCCAGACGAGCGGGATGGCGATGGCACAAAGGATGGCCGCCCCAAGCAGCATTGCCTGCCAGCCATAGGTCGGCAGATGGCTGGCGACGATGAAACCAGTGAGCGTTGCGCCGACAGGATAGCCGGCCTGGAGAAAACCGACCGCAAAAGTGCGGTGTCTTTCCGGAGCATATTCGGCGGTCAGGGCGGCCATGCTGGCCAGTACCGTGCCAATGCCGATGCCGACAATGAAGCGGCTGGCGATCAGTTCGCCAATGGATGTCGCGACGCCAGATCCGAACATCGCGGCGGTCATCATCATGAGTGAGGCGAGGATCAGTTTTCGCCGGCCGAATCGATCGGCGAGCGGGGCGATGAGCAGGCCGCCCGCGGCCATGCCCGCCAGCCCCGCGCTGAACACCACGCCCAGGCTTTCGGGGCTGACCTGCCAGTCGCTCGACAGTGCCGGGGCAATGTAAGAGAGGATGAGCACGTCCATGCCGTCGAGCATGTTAAGGATGAAACAGGTGGCAACGACCAGTATCTGCCGCGCGGTCCATTGATTATCCGATGGCTGGACCGAACCATTTTCCACGGTAACATAGGGCCGAACCGACACGGTGCCGCTGGCAGAATAGCTGGCCATCGAAGAAACGCCTTTCATCCTCTCAGGGGCAAATCATGCCCCGTCGTACGAACCAACCCGGTGTCCTGTCTGGTTCTATTCTGCGGGTAGGGCCATCATGTTGCGAACGATCCTTGCTTTCCAGCGTCCTAAACGCGCTTTCCAATGCCTTTATGTTATGGCTTGGGCCGGGGTAGACCGATCAGGACCGATCGGGCGATCTCCTCGAAGGTTTCGCCCATGATTGCGCGGGGGGATTCCAAATTGCGGTTGATATAGACCGGCAAAGTCCCCGGATCGTCAAACTCCAGAAAGCGCACGCTTTCGGCGTGGGCCTGCATGGCAGTGAAGCTGTCGACCAGCGCCACGCCCATGCCGTTCGCGACGAAGGCGACGGCGGTTTCGGCGAAGCGGATATAGGTGTCCACCTCCAGTTCCTGACCCGACCGCGCAAACATGTCGGCGATGATCCTGCCGTGCGGCGTGTCGGGGCGGAAGGATTGCAGTTGTTCGTCGGCGATATCGGCGACCTCGATCTGTGCCCGGTCGGCCAGGCGATGACTGGCGGGGACAGCGCATACCATACGCCCCGCGCCGATCCGGCTCGACAGGATATTGGGATGGTCGATCGGAAAGACTGTCAGGGCATAATCACCGCGTTGCAGCGCCAGATAGTCGGATGCCTGTTCGACCGAAAGGATATCGAACTGGATGGTGAGGCCAGGATAGTTGGCGGTCAATCGCGCCAGCATCCGTGGGACAACCGAATGGCCAAGAGAGGGCGACGCACCGACACGAAACGTCCGGTCCTCGCCTTTAGCCAGCCGTTTGATGACGTGGCTGAGATCCTCGAATCCTTTGTAGATATGCTCGATCTCATCGAACAGGACGCGTGCTTCATGGGTGGGGACGAGCCGCCCGCGCGTGCGGTCGAACAGGCGGAAATGCAGCTTGTCTTCCATATGGCCGAGCATCCGACTGAGGCCGGGTTGCGCCGTGCCCAGCATCTGCGCGGCGGCACTGACCGTTTTTGCGATCATGATGGCGCGGAATATCTCAATTTGGCGCAGGGTGAGCATGGTTCCTCCCTAGCATCCTCTGTCGGTGTCGGCCACGGTCGCGTGCGAATCAAGCCATCGACGTCGATCGCCGATTGGTACGCCTCGAAAATCTTTGGCTGTAACTCTGCCTTAGACCCCCTGTGATCACGAGCGACAATGACAGTCTGTGGATTCCCAGCTCACGATGCTTGTGCGGTGGCAGACGGGCGGCAGCGCTTTAGATCGTGGACCGGGAGGACGGCGGAGATAGGCGGCAATACGCGCGATGTTGCGTACATAATTGCGCTGCGTCTCGCGGGCTGACCGGATCAAGGCGGTTCAGCTACGATCATCGGCTGAAGGCAGACCCTAACACAAAGCCGAGGTTCGCAGACCCCCCCTATGCCTAGATTACCTCTACATTCGCGCGCGCTGTGCAAGAGCGCTTGGGAAGAGGACAGGTAATGGCAAAAGAGCATTTTCTGGGGTGGACGCTGGCGGATTTCGATCCCCCGGCACGCGGGGATCCGATCACCGGAGAACGCTATTATTCGCAACGCTGGGCGCGCGCATCCGCGACTAACATCTTTGACAGAGGCGTAAACCGCCTATGACGGGCTATCACGCAGGGATAAGCGTGTCGGGAGGATATATGCCGCGTCATCAGGCCCTGGTTGTCGTAGCTTTCGCGGCGGCCACCCTGCTCGTTTCTAGTTGTACGCCCGCGGTCCGCGATACCACTGATGCGGTGCTCAACCCCAATGACTGGACGGGGTTCGGGCGGACCGGCGGGGAACAACATTACAGCCCGCTCGACAGCATCGACAGCGGAAATGTCAGCAAGCTGGGCTTGGTCTGGTCGATGGACCTGCCGCCGCAGAACAGCGTATCCGCGCCGCTGGCAATCGACGGGATCGTCTACACCGCCACGGGCTACACCATGGTCCGCGCGATCGATGCAGTGACGGGCAAGCTGCTCTGGGAATATGACAGCAAGGCGGCCGAAGTATCGGGCCGCAAGTTGCGCCAGGGCTGGGGCATATGCGGCCTTGCCTATGGCGAGGGCAGGATCTTCGTCGGCACTCATGACGGCCGCCTGCTGGCGATCGATGCGAAGACGGGCGGGCTCGCCTGGTCGTCGCGCACGCTGTCGATCGATAATGCCAGCTTCATCAGCGGCCCGCCGCGCTATTTCGCGGGCAAAGTCATCATCGGCTTCGGCGGCGGCGACGTCAGTTCGGTGCGCGGCTATGTGACGACCTATGACGCCAAAACCGGCAAGCAACTCTGGCGCTTCCATACCGTGCCGGGCAATCCCAAGGACGGGTTCGAGAACAAGGCCGTGGAAATGGCGGCGCGGACTTGGGCCGGGGATTGGTGGAAATATGGCGGCGGCGGGACCGTGTGGAACGCGATGACCTATGACGTCAGTACGGACTCCATCATCCTGGGCGTCGGCAACGGTTCACCCTGGAATCATAAGGTGCGCAGCGAAGGCACGGGTGACAATTTGTTCCTGGCATCGGTCGTGGCGCTGGATGCCACGACCGGCACCTATAAATGGCATTATCAGGTCAATCCGGGCGAAAGCTGGGACTATAATGCCTCGATGGACATGGAGTTGGCCGACCTGACCATCGACGGGAAGCTGCGTCAGGTCCTGATGACCGCGCCCAAGAACGGCTTTTTCTACCTCATCGACCGGGTCAACGGAAAGCTGATTTCCGCCAAAGCCTTCGTCAAGGTCAGTTGGGCCAAGCGCACCGACCTGAAGACCGGCCGCCCGGTAGAAGACCCCGACGCACGCTATCCCGACGGCAAGACATTCACCATGTGGCCCGGTCCGGTCGGCGCGCACACCTAGCTGCCGATGGCGTTCAACCCCAAGGCAGGCCAGTGTACATCCCGGCGATCGAGATGGCGACCAGCTACAATGACGTCGGCATCACGAAAGCCAATTGGGTGCGGGCACCCGGCAACGCGGTGGACGGCGCGGCTATCCCTAATTTCGTCGTCAAGGACGCAGGCTCCACCAACGCTACAAGCGCGCTGGTCGCCTGGGGTCCAGTGCGCCAGCGTGCGGCTTGGAAGGTGCCGACGCCGGGGCCATGGAATGGCGGCGTGATGACGACCGCCGGCAATCTAGTCTTTCAGGGGCGGATCGACGGCCAGTTCAACGCCTATGCGGCCGACAGTGGCAAGCCGCTCTGGCGTTTTTCGGCGCAGGCGCCCGTCACTGCGCCGCCGATCAGCTACGCGGTCAATGGCACGCAATATGTGACCGTCATCACCGGCATGGGCACCAGCGGCGCGGCATTTGGCGCGCTGCTGCCGGTCAGCATAGATTATCGCACACAGGCGCGGCGCATCCTGACCTTTGCGCTCAATGGCAAGGCAACTTTGCCCAAGTTCGATGCCGTGCCGCTTACCCCAGTTTCAGACCCAACCCTGCTGTGGAAGCGCGTGGTGTGCTGACCTACGCACGGCATTGCGCCGTCTGTCACGGCGTCGATGTTATCGCAGCCGGTCATGCACCCGATCTGCGGGCATCTGCTGTGCCACTCGATCCTAAGACTTTTGCTACTGTTGTGCGTGACGGCGCGCTGGTGACTAATGGTATGCCGCGTTTCGAGGAATTTGACGATACCGAACTGGTGGCGCTGAGCCAATATATCCGGCGGAACAATGCAGATTGGCTTATCCGTACCGCTCAAAAACCCACAGGGAAATAGCGGTAGCGCAAGGTTGGATTTTGCCAGCAGTCAGGCCGAGCCGGATCGCCTGTCCGCCACTGCGTCGGACATGCTTTGCAAGAGAGGCGTATATGGAAAGCCGCCGTTAGGCATCGACGAAGCGATCAGCGGCGGAGGCAACTTAATGCGCAACTGATGTCTATCGCGAACTTGCCCCGGTGCAACTTCGCTGGCTGGACGTCGGATTCATGAGGTTGCTCAAGGGTGGAGGCTACATCCGGCAGCCAGGCGCACGGGATTGCACCGCGCCATCTTTCCATTGGGTAGTGTAACGGTGAAACCCGTCTTCAACGGATCGGGCGCGCCGGGATAATAGTCGGTGCTGATCGCCTGCGCGCCACTTGCCATCGCCGCCTCCGCCTTGGCGTAGTCATGGGCGCGGGCCTCCAGTGTATTGGCATCCGTTCGGGTGCGCACGATCATGCCCTGTTGCACCCAATGCCGGATTTTCGCTCCGTCAACCAACGGATCCTGCACGATCTGAATGACGGCCTCCGGCGCGCCATCCGGATACCAGCCGAACATCGCCCGTCCTGCAAGCGAGGGGTGGCCGACGCGATAGGCATTCGAAACGGCGTCACGCACGTCGAGCAGAATGTAGATCCGGCCACGCGCTGAATCCAGGCTGGGCCAACCCCGTGTGCGCACTGCATCCCGCAGCGTTGCCGCATTGCCACGGACCTCATCAGGCGTGATGAGCCGCCCGTCCGGTAAAACCGATCGTATCTCTCCGTCCAGGGCGTCGAGCAGCCCGATGTCGTCCAGCGGGAGTGGATTGCTGATACCCTGCCGGTTCGATACCGTGTCCGCTGCGTTAAGCGTGATCATGATCGGCAGATGATCGGGATGCGCACGCGACCAGCTGTCGACTTCCTTCAGGCATTGGACAAGCGTCACGCAGCTGCTGAGATAATCGACATCGGGAATGTGCAAGGTCTTAAAGCCAGGCTTGGCCATCGCGGTATGATCGAAACCGGTCTTTTCGCCTGCGCTGCGTGCCAGTTCCTCACCCTTGGGAAAGGCATAGCGCCCACCTTGCGGATCAGCAAAAATGTCCAGTTCAAGCTGGCATACACCCGCATCAAGCTGCTCAGTAAGGGGGATGTGATAATAATCGAGGCCATCGGCCTGTTTCGGTTCCATCGCCCGGATTTTGGCCATTACCGCGTCGGGGATCTTGGTCTTGAAGCTATTGTGCGACCCCACGACCTGAATGTCGTTCATCGCCATTGGCTTGTCTGCCGGGGCCGCCGCGCCGATCAGAGTCAGCGCGGCGGTGGCAAGGGCAGTCAGGGCAATTCTGCGCATCAGAATTCAGTCCGAATGCCGAACAGGATCGTGCGTCCATAATATTGGATCTCATTATAACGCTGCTTGATCCCGTTATAGGAATAGGCCTTCGCGCCTGCGAGGTTGATGCCCTCC
The DNA here is from genome assembly GCF_014280435.1 of Sphingobium sp. KCTC 72723. Taxonomy (NCBI): domain Bacteria; kingdom Pseudomonadati; phylum Pseudomonadota; class Alphaproteobacteria; order Sphingomonadales; family Sphingobiaceae; genus Sphingobium; species Sphingobium sp. KCTC 72723. Next base: position 2,965,626 of record NZ_CP060388.1, read on the forward strand.
AGACTCACCAGTGTCTTGGGCAAAATGCGCAAGGACAGGTTGCCGTCGAGCGATCCGAACGGAGCGACATAGGCTTCTGTCTGGGTGGTGCTGCCATTGCTCGACAGGTAACGACCGCGCCATACATAGGACAGGCGCGCCGAAACCGCTCCCTTGTCGTAGAAGCCGACGAGGTTGTAGCTGTTCTTGGACAGGCCTATCAATTGGTTGACGATAGGGCGCGCGCCGGCGGTGTAGTTGGAACGCACGGAGGTGTGGGTGTAGGATGCCTGAAAACCCAGACCATCGAACGGTTCGGGCAGGAAGGTGAAGACCTGGTTATAGGCTGCTTCGATGCCATATACCTTGGCGTCGCCGCCATTGACCTGAGTGCTGAGCAAAACCGTGCCGCGCCCCGGAATGTCGATGTTGACATTCTGTGCGGTGATGTAATCGTCCATTTTCTTGTAGAAGACCGCGCCGGTCAGCGACGCATTGGAACGAAAATACCATTCCAAAGAGCTGTCCAGCTGGGTCGCCAGAAACGGCTTTAGATCAGGGTTGCCGCCGCTGGCCGTAGGCGCGTCGGTCGACACGCTGATCTGCGGTGCCGTCTGCGTCATGTTCGGCCGGGTCAGCACGCGGCTGGCGGCAAGGCGGCCGATCAGGTTCGGCGTCAACTCGGCGCGCAGGTTGAAGCTGGGCAACCAGTTGTTGAACGTTTGCGGGAAGCTGGCTGGTGTCGGTGTCGTTCCCAGTGTCAGCGTACCGCTCGCCACCTGATCGGTATGGACATAACGCACGCCCACATTGCCGCTGATGTTGATGTCGCCCAGAGGGAAGGCATAATCGGCGCGCACATAGCCGCCGATAATCTTTTCCGTGACGACATAGGATGCCCGCCGGTCGCCCGCAGTGAGCGGCGCGTTGGCGATCGCGTCGGTGAACAGCGTGTTGTAGAAGGCACTGGTGATGGGGACTGCCCAGCTGCGCGGAATATTGCCAGACACGCCCGACAGGAAATCGTCGAACGGCAACGCTTCATATCCGCCTGGCACGACCTGCGCGATGGGCGGATTGCCCGCGATGTTCACGTTGAAATCCCGACGTCTATAGTCGCGCTTGCGCCAATGATATTCGCCGCCTGCCTGTATCTTGGTAATGAAACCGTCCAGATCGCGGTCAACGTCCAGCCGGGTATAGCTATCCCAGTCCTTACTGTTCTTGGGTGCGATGTTGAACGGATAGAAGATGTAGTTGGCGGGATTGGTCACATTCGCTGGCGGGCTGATTGTCGGTGCGACCTTATATCCGCCCGAAGCATCATAGGTGAGGGGCGCTATGATCTGCATACGGCTGCGGACGGTGCCTTGTGCATAGCTGGGGTGGAAGCTGTGCGCATAGGACCAGTTCATGTTCGCCGCGACATGCCAGTCGCCTGGGTTCCAAAGCTGCTTCAGCCCGATATTTATCAGATCATGGCGGTTGAGGCTATATTCGCGCGAGGCCATGAACCGGACATTGTTGATCGTCGCGCGCGTCACGGTATCACCTACGACCGTGAAGGAGCCAGGGACGATCGTGGTGCCCGGATCGTCTGGATAGATGTCGAGGCCAAATTCGTCATATTCGACGTCGAGGCGAGTGACGGAAACGTCCAGCGTCGTTTCCAGTTCGGGCGATGGGCGCCACTGCGCCGACACTATACCGGACAGGCGCTTGCGTTCTTCGGTTTCTACCGTCGGGCGCGTGCGAGTGGGCGTGTAATAGCTGCCGCCCAGAGTCTGAGCAAAGCGGGGGACGAGGTTCCAGCCGGTGTTGTAGAAGCGGTCGTTGCGGACAGACTTGGCCCAATATTGCGCGCCGACCAATATGCCGAACTGGTCGTCCTTCGTCTTGAAGCTGCTCAGCACCGTGGCGTTTGGCTGCACCTTCTGGGTCATCGTGGTGTAGGTGCCACGCAGGTTCAGCGTCGTCTTGGTGCCGACTTCCAACGGATGGAAGGTCTTGACGTCGATGTTCCCGCCGAGCGCGCCTTCGGTCATGTCTGCCGTGGGCGTCTTGATCACGTCGATCTGCGACACGAATTCGGCAGGCAGCATCTCAAAACGGAACTGGCGGCCTTGGGCGCCGCCATTTTCGATAAGGTCGTTGATTGCGACTGTGCGTCCGTTGACCAATGTGCTCTGAAATTGCGGGCCAAGGCCGCGGACGCTCACATACAAACCTTCACCACGGGGGCGCGTGATGGCAATGCCTGTGACCAGTTGCAGCGCTTCTGCGACATTTTGCGTCGGAAATTTGCCGATGTCCGTGGAATTGATCGAATCCACGCCATAGGCCGCCTTGCGCTTGCTTTCCGTGGCCGCAGCAAGGCTGCGCGCATAAGTGCCGGTGACGATGATTTCACCCTCCGCCGCAGCGTCTGCGGGCGCAACAGCAGTCGGTGTCGCCGACTGGGCAAATGCAGGCTGCGCCAGCGCAAAAATGGCGAGCGGAAGCGGCGCGCAAAATATGCGCGAATGACGTGACATGTGGTGATCTCCCCTGTGGCTCTGAGCCGATAGGGAGCGGTTAGAAACTTGTTATTGCAATATCGTGGCGCGTATATTGCAGAAGCAATTTTCTGAAATAATAAGCATTTCTTCTATTCCCGATGGCCGTCCGCTCAGGCGGCTTTCGCAGCGTCCCGCGCTGCGAGCTTTTCTTCTTCGGTCCAGACTTTGCGCACGCGCTCTTTTTGCGGTTTGACTTGCTTGACCGGTCCACCACCCAGCACAGGCGCGCGCTTGGTCGAATGACGCGCGACTTCGCAATGCCATTGGTGATCGGCCTGAACCGTTAGGGGCCGACCGATTTCCCGTTCCACATCATGCAACCAGGCACGCTGCTCGGCATCGCACAGTGTGATGGCAAAGCCGCTGCGCCCTGCGCGACCTGTGCGGCCGATCCTGTGGACATAGCTTTCCGGCAGGCTGGGCAGGTCATGATTGAAAACATGTGTTACCGTATCGACATCAATGCCGCGCGCGGCGATATCCGTCGCAACCAGAACCTGCACGGTCCCGGCACGGAAGGCATCCAGCGCACGTTCGCGCTGACCCTGCGACTTGTTGCCGTGCAGCGCTTCGGCAGGAATGCCCGCTTCGCTGATGAAGGCACAGACTTCGTTGGCGATATTCTTTTGCAGCGTGAAGACGACGGCCTGGCCGATTTCCGGTGTTTGCAGCAGCGCCAGCAGTGCGGCCTTCTTGTCTGCGGCGTCGAGGAACATGACGGACTGTTCGATCCGATCGACGGTGGTCGATGGCGGGGCGATTTCCACACTGGCCGGATCGTTCAGCAGGCTTTCGGCAAGCGCGGCGATGGATTTCGGCATCGTTGCCGAAAACAGCAGGGTATGGCGATCCTTCGGCAGCGTTGCGACAATGCGCTCGATCGGCTTGGCAAAGCCCATGTCGAGCATCTGGTCGGCCTCGTCCAGCACCAGCGCCTCCAGCCCGGACAAGTCGCAAAGCCCCTGGTCGATCAGATCCAGCAAGCGCCCCGGTGCTGCCACGATAATGTCTACGCCATCCCTGAGCGCATTGACCTGATGGAACTGGCTTACCCCGCCGAAGATCGTTGTCACGCGCGGCCTGAGATGGCGGCCGAAACTCTCAAAGCCAGCGGCGATCTGGGATACCAGTTCGCGCGTGGGCGCCAGCACCAGAATGCGGGCGCCACCCTTGGGTGCGGGGCGAGGATCTGCGGCAAGGCGATGCAGCAGCGGCAGCGCAAAAGCTGCGGTCTTACCCGTGCCAGTTTGTGCCATGCCCAGCATGTCGCGGCCCTGCAACAGCATGGGGATGGATTGCGCCTGGATAGGCGTGGGGCTGGCATAGCCTTCCTCGGCGAGTGCCTGTAACAAAAACGGTGCCAGAGCAAGGTCGGCGAAAGTCATGGTCATCGTCACGCGGCGCCTCCAGCGCTGAGCAAGGCTGCGCCTGATCGGGCTTAGCATAATATAGAGAGGGCGCGCTGTTAGGTGCGATGCTGCACCGCGTCAATATGGAAAGCCGGAACGGTAGCAGTTTTAGGCGCGGTTTCTCGCCCCTGCGCCTAAAACGGGTCGACTGATTTCAACTTGGGACGATCGCATGATCGTCGCCTACGCCATCAGGGCTGGCACCGAAACTCTAACATGTTGCGCCTGTGACCAGCCCGTCGCTGAACCATTGTCCCAGAAATGCTGCCGCGCGCGCCAGGCCATCGGTTTCGTCCAATGCCAGCATCTGGGTCTGGCACAGGTCTGCGAACGTGGCACCGGCGCGGATTTGCCTGATCGCGTCTCTTTCCGGCGCGTCGATGGTGCGGAAACAGGGCGTGAAGTCCTGTCGCCATACGAGCAGGGTCTGGGGGACGGGCAATTGCTGCGCGACTGGTGGCATTTCGCCTGCCGCCAGCGCGGACCAGATCGCCGCGGCATTGCTGTGGGCCGGTGCCATGGTCAGCGTGGGGGTCAGGGTCAGCACGACATGATCCCAGTTGATTTGCGCGATAGCACGAGCCGTCAGCGGAGGAGCATCGGGCGCAGTGAAGGCCTGGGCCAGCGCTTGGTCCAACCATGCGATTTCGGCGACCTCTTGATCCTGTGGATAGAGGCGCGCCAGCGTATCGGCAAAACCTGCCCCATAGGCATCAAGCGTCCAGCTCGATGGCGGGGTGGCGTCGATATGCGCTGCCGCTGCCGCCACAAACGCTTCGTCGCCGAGCCAGAGATGTACCCGCTCATATCGTTCGGTGAGGCATTCGATCAGCGCTGCACGATAATTATTCTGGTAAATCAGCAGGCCCGGTTGCGCGCTCGCCGCGAAACGGGTCGCGGCTGCATCCGATCCGTCGATCAGCCAGTGGCGAAAATCGCTCTGAAGCGTGGCGAGTGTCATGCTGCCTGCCGGTGTGCGGCGGCACCGATCGAACGGGCGATCGCCAGTTCGGTCAGCAGTTCGTTCAGCGGCGGAATGGCGTCGTCTCGCTCGATCATGGTGGCGACCGGGCCGATCCGTTCGATCGCCTGCGCATAAAGCGCCCATACCGATGGCGGCACGGGCTGGTCATGGGTGTCGATCAGCATGTCCGCACCCCGACTATGCCCGGCCAGATGCACCTGACGAACGCGGTCGGCGGGGATGCCCGCCAGATAGGCTAAAGGATCGAACCCATGATTGGCGGCGCTGACGAAGATATTGTTGACGTCCAGCAACAGGTAACAGCCGGTTCGCGCGCACATGGCGTCGATGAAGGCCCATTCGGTCATTACCGAACCGTCGAAGGCGATATAGCTGGACGGGTTTTCGATCAGCATGGGCCGCTGCAATATATCCTGCGCATGGCCGATATTGGTGCAGACGATATCGAGTGCTTCAGGCGTGCAGGGCAGGGGCAGCAGGTCGTGGGAATTGAAACTGCCATGGCGCGACCAGCTGAGATGGTCGGACACGAAAAGCGGCTCCACCGCATCGACCAGCGCCTTGAGGCGAGCAAGGTAGGCCGGGTCCAGACCGTCGGCCGATCCGATCGACATTGACACGCCATGCAGCGCGACGGGGTGGCGTTCGCGCACACGGCGCAACGTGTCGGTGGGTCGCCCGCCATCGATCATGAAATTTTCCGAAATCACTTCGACGAAATCGACCGGAACCGTGGTTTCGAGGAAGTCGCGATAATGGTCCTTGCGCAGGCCAAGGCCATAGCCGGAAAAGGGCGGATCGGTGGCTGGCATGGGGGAGCCTTCGTGCAGGAGAATGCCCGGCCGCTGAATGAGCGGCCGGGCGGGGAAGGCTTATTTGGTTTCGGTCAGGCTACCGCCCGCCGTGGTGCAGGCCTTGGCAGTCATTTCCTTGAAACCATGACCCTTGCAGACGTTCATGCCCTTGCACTCGTTCGCGGCAGTCTTGCAGTCCGAGGTGCCTTTGCAGCTGTTGACGCCATAGCAATGGACGGTCTGCGCCTTGTCCGCCTTGGCAAAGGCGACGGTCGAAACGCCAGTGGTGCCGAGCGCGAGCAGAGCGGCGGTTGCGGCGAAACTGATGCTCGATGTGATGCTGGTCATGGGATGATCTCCGAAAATGGTGCCGGGTTGGCCTCTCCAGTTCGGACGCAGGGAGCAGGGCGTTACAAAGGACGCTATTTTCTTTTCACCAGCGCAGCAGGCGCGGACCCAGCAGCGCGCCAAAACAAGCGGCAAGCCCGATGCCAAACGTGTACCATGTCAGCACGAAGATCGCCGATACTTCCGGGCAATGCAGGCAATAGAGCGTGGCGGCGCACGCGCCGGCTGCCAGTCCCGCCGCCGCCCCGGCCGCGCGTAGCCGGGTCGGTGCGAGCCGCCGGAAGGACCAGAGCAGCCCGGTGAAGATCGGCGCGGACAGGGTCAGCACCATCCATGGGCATTTCTTCCAACTGCTCCCCAGCCACATCGACAACCATTCGCCCGAAGGCACCCGCGCCATTTCCATAGCGCCGATCGCGGCAAGCAACAGGACCGGCACGGCGAGCGGCCACAACCACCGCAATCGCCCCGCATCGGGCCGGGCCAAGCGCCCGACCATCACCAGCGCGGCGACAGCGAGAGAGACAGTATAAGCCCATTTCATCCAGAAGGCAGTGCCGCGCATCGCCAGCCCCAGATCGGGGCGAATACCCAATGCCAGAATGACCGCGATCGTCGTGACGAGGGCGCCCGCGACGATGCCAACGGCGATACGGCGGCCAACGGCATGGCGTGACACTGGCGGCACGTTCCGGGCCAGAGAGCGGATGAGGTCGTCGGTTTTATGTGGGGTATTCACTGCCATTCCCCCTTGATCCGCGCCGCCAGCGCCCTCAACCCGCGATGGACCGAAACCTTTACGTCGGACTCGGTCAAGCCGTCCGTGCTGGCCGCTTCTGCCACGCTTAGCCCGTCGATGCGGGTGCGGCGTATGGCGCGCGCCTGCTTGCCGGGCAATTCCGCGAGCAGACGATCCATGTCCATATGCGCATGGGTTGCATCCTCAAAGCCTTCGGTAGCCAGAACATCCTCCAGACCCTCGATCGGGCAGGTCGCGCGCCGTGCGCGAAAATGGTCGATCATCTTGTAACGCGCGATCGCAAACAGCCATGCGGTGAAGGCACGGTCGCGGTCATAAGTGGCGCGGCGAGTGTGAACGGCAATCAGCGTTTCCTGCACAAGATCCTCGATATCATCCCCGCCATCGCACATGCGGCGGCGGTAGAAGGCGCGCAGCAACGGAACGAGCGCCGCCAATAGCGCGGCATGGGCCACGGCGTCGCCATCAAGGCCGCCGATCATCATCGTCCTGAGCTGGTCTTCACTTGCCCGCATTCACGCTCCTGATCCGTCATTCGCTATCGGGGTGGCAAAGGTTACAGCAAGGCTACAGGAAAAATCTTGCGGACGGCATTGTAACCTTTGCATCTGCCTGCCCGAATTGTCTGTCATGACCCGGCCAGTAATGCCGCCATCGGGTCGCCCGGTCACGGCATGGTCATCGCCCCGCCACCGGGACGGCGCATTTTACAGGATAAGTTCCATGACAAAGACCCATGCCACTTTGGCTGCTGCACTTGCACTCTCGATCGCTACCGGCGCCACAGCCGCCCCGACCAGCAAGTCGACCGAAAAATGCTATGGCGTATCGCTGGCGGGCAAGAATGACTGCAAGGCCGGCGCCGGCACCAGTTG